>NZ_CAXAPD010000023.1:0-109385 GCF_963970515.1 Pseudomonas sp. RL_5y_Pfl2_73
CCGGCATCGGCGAGACGATGTTCGTGCAGCCGCTGGAACAAGCCTGGCAGCGCGTGCTGCAACCGTCAGCGGCGGGCCTCAACAGCCAGTGGCAGCGCTCGATCGTCGCGCATTGGAACGCGGCCTTCACCGGTCGTTATCCGTTCGCCGCAACCGCCAGCGATGCTTCGTTGCCAATGCTGGGGCAGATGATCCGCGCCGACACGGGGCGCATCGAACGCTTCCTGCACCGCCAGTTGAGCGGCGTCTTGCGCAAGGAAGGCAATCGCTGGGTGGCCGATCCGCGCCATGGTCGCGGCTTGCGGGTCAATCCCAAGTTCCTCGCGGCAGTCAATCAACTGAGCGACCTGGCCGACGTGCTCTACACCGACGGCAACCTGGGCCTGAGTTTTGAGCTGAGCGGCAAAGGCGTGCGCGACGTCGTGCAGACCACCTTCATCCTCAACGGTGAAAAACACGAGTATTTCAACCAGAAGGAGCGCTGGCAGCGCTTCGGCTGGCCGGGGCGTAGCGACTACCCCGGCGTGAGCCTGACTTGGACCAGCGTTCACACCGGCGAGCGGCTGTTCGGCGATTACGCCGGCACCTGGGGGCTGATTCGCTTGCTCGAGCAAGCCACGTTCACGGCGCTGGACGATGGCGACAGCCGCTACCGCATGGTGCTCAAGGCCCCCGATGGGCTGGGTTTGACCTGGCACTTGCGCACCGAGCTGGACGCCGGGCCGATGGCGTTGCTCAGGCTACGAGGGTTTACGTTGCCGGGGCAGGTATTTCTCACCGAGGGTGGAGCAGCGGCGGGCTATGCGCGCAACGAGCGATTCGAATGAGCCTGCAGAGTTTGATCGCCCGTTGCCTGGGCGAGCGCGACCCACTGTCGATTGCCCGTGAACAAATGCCCCGTTGGCAACCCTGGCTACAGCCCATCAGCGATGCGTCTCCCGTGGGCGACGACCCTGGTTACGACGATGACTTCCAGCACATGCGCGAAGAAGTCGACAAGTTGTCCGGTGCCGATGCCGAACGGGTGATCCAACTGGCTGAAAAGCTACTGACCAAGGCCTGTAAGGATCTGCGCGTGGCCACTTATTACCTGTGGGCGCGTTTGCACAGGGACGGTGAGGCGGGGCTGGCCGATGGCCTGAGCCTGCTGGCGGCCTTGGTGGAGCGGTTCGCCGAGACGGTGCTGCCCGTACGGCCCAACAGTCGCAAGTTGGCGTTGCAGTGGCTGGCCGGTAGCAAGGTGCTGGATACCTTATCGCTGTATCCGGAGGTGGTGAAGGCCGAAGCCGAGCGCACCGTCGCGGCGTTGGTCTGGCTGGAGCAGGGCCTCGATTCATGGTCTCAAGATCAACGCCCGTGCCTGGGGCCTTTGTACGCCGCGCTCTCTGCCCGGCTGGCGCAGTCTGGAGGCATGGAGGCATTGGTCCCGCAGAACACGGCCAGCCAGGAATCGAATGGGACGTCGTCGGCCACAGTGATCAGGTCCGGTCGGGATCTGTTGGACACTGGCCGGGCCTTGGCCGGTTATTTACGCGATCAGCCTCAAGGGTGGTTGGCAGCCCATCGACTGATGAAGAGCCTGCGCTGGGACACGATACATCAAGCGCCACCCCAGGCTGCCGATGGCAACACCCGTTTGGCGCCGCCGCGCGCAGATCATCGGGCACAACTCAAGCGTTTGTATCTGCAACAAGGCTGGAGTGAGTTGCTCGATCAGGTGGAACGGATCTATGCCGAAGGCGTGAATCATTTCTGGTTGGACTTGCAGTGGTACGTGTACCAGGCGCTGAGCAAACAACCCGCGCCTCAGGATCGCTGGGCCGATATCACCCAGCGTGACCTGGGCATGCTCCTCGATCGGTTGCCGGGGCTGGAACTGTTGTGCTGGAGCGACGGGACGCCCTTGGCCGATGAGACCACCCGTGAATGGATCGCCCAGCACGTCATCGGCAATCGTCCTCAACAATGGTTGCCTGCTCCATCGCCCGCACCGAGCACCGTCGATGCCGACATTTTATCGCTGGAAGGCGAAGCCCTGGCGCAGGCCGACAGGGAAGGGGTAGAGCAAGCGTTGGCCTGGCTGGCGACGCGCCCGGACATACAGACCGGACGCCAACGCTGGCTGCTGCGCCTGTTGATGGCTCGGATGACCGAGCAGTTTGGCAAAACTGACTTGGCGATTCATCTGCTGGGGGAGCTGGATGCCACCGCGCAGCACCACGACCTGCACGCGTGGGAGCCCGAGTTGTATTTCGAGGTCAAGGCCCGGCTGCTCAAGTTGCTGCGCTTGAAAGCCCAGCGCAATGACGCCGATAAACCCGCCCTCGCTCGACGGATGGAGGGGTTGCTGGCGGCGCTGGTGGCCATCGATCCGGTACGTGCCGCAGTGCTTTGCGGTTGACACCTATTGATCAGGATTCTTTATGGACATGGACAATCTGACACTGCGCTATTTCGATGCCGAAATGCGTTACCTGCGTGAGGCCGGCAAGGAGTTCGCCGAGGCGTTTCCGGATCGGGCGGCGCAACTCAACCTGGATAAACCGGGAGCCCGGGACCCTTATGTCGAACGCCTGTTCGAGGGCTTTGCCTTCCTGATGGGGCGTCTGCGAGAAAAGCTCGACGATGATCTGCCGGAACTGACCGAAGGCTTGGTCAGCCTGCTGTGGCCACATTACTTGCGGACCATTCCGTCGTTGTCGATCGTCGAGTTGGTGCCCGATCTTGCGCAAATCAAGCGCAGCGAACGGATCGCCCAGGGGTTCGAGATATTGTCGCAACCCATAGGGCCGCAGCGTACCTGTTGCCGCTACACCACTACGCAAGACTTGACGCTGCAGCCGCTGGCGTTGACATCCGTGGAGCGGGACTATGAACCCGATGGTCGCTCGTTGCTGCGCCTGCGCTTTGCCCGTGCCGCGTCCATCGATTGGGCGCAGATCGACCTGAGCCGCTTGCCGCTGTACTTGAACGCCGATGCGCCGCTGGCCAGCGCGCTGCACCAAGCCCTGACCTTGAACCGGCAGGCGATGTATGTGCGCTTGGCCGGGCAGTCGGACCGCAAGCCAGTGGATGGGTATTTCGCGGCCAAGGGGTTTGCCGACGAGGATCGGCTGTGGCCCAAGGGCGACAGCGCCTTCAGCGGTTATCAGTTGCTGCTGGAGTACTTCACGTTCCGGGAAAAATTCATGTTCGTCACACTCTGTGGATTGGACCAGTTGTGCATTGACTCGGGCGTGCCCTGGTTTGAACTTGAAGTGGTGCTGCGTGAATCCTGGCCTCACACCTATGACCTGAGTGCCGAACATATCCGCCTGCACGCCGTGCCGGTGATCAATCTTTTCGTGCTGGAATCCGACCCGCTGGCGCTGGACATCTTGCAAACCGATTACCTGCTGCGACCCATGCGCTTGCAAGACGGCCATATGGAAATCTATTCGGTGGACCAGGTCACTGCATCGAAGGGCGTCGAGCGCCTGGATTACGTGCCTTTCACCAGCTTTCGCCACAAGGGCGGCATGTTGCGGGATGAGGCGCCAGAGCGCTATTTCCATACCCGCTTGAAACGGGCTGCCAACGGCTTGCATGACACTTGGCTGATCCTGGGGGGCGAGGGTTTCGACCAGGACCGCCTGGGCGTAAGTGAGTGCCTGTCATTACGTCTGACCGGCACTCACGGCCAGCTGCCACGCAAGGCATTGCAGAGCACTTTGCTCGATACGGCGGTGCAGTCCACCCAACTCGGTCTACGGGTGCGCAACCTCTGTGCACCGACGTTGCCGTGCTACCCGCCGAACCGTGACCGTTTTCACTGGCGCATCCTCAGCCACTTGGGCTCCAACTTCTTGCCGATGCTCGAAAGTGCCGAGGTATTGCGCGGAACGCTGGCGTTGTATGACTGGACGGGCAGCGAGTTGAATCGGCGTCGCCTGGCGGCGATCGTCGAGGTGAGCCATCACTTGGTCCAACGTTTCGAAAAAGGCTTCCTGCTGCGTGGCGTGGATATCGAAATCACCCTGGATGCCAATGGCTTTTCGGGGGAGGGCGACATCAATCTGTTCGGGGAGATGCTCAATCGCTTTTTTGCGCTCTACGCGGATATCCATTTGTTCACTCAGCTCACACTGATTCTTCAACCCACTGGAGCATGCCTGCGATGGAGCGAGAACCACAGTCAGCGTATTCCCGGTTAAACGCTGGCGGTTTGCTGGAAGCCCTTGAGGGGCGAGCGGCCGAGGCCAGCGTGTATCGATTTTGTCAGTTACTGGAACAGGCTTTACCCAGTTATCCGCTCTTGGGCAGCACTTCGCGCCCGACGGACGACCCGGTGCGCTTTCGACCCGACGCCGGCATGAGCTTTCCCGCCGGCGAACTGAAAGCGATCGAACTCGATAAGGAGAAACCACAGCGACCGGCGACGGTACGCACCCGCCTGCTGGGGTTGTACGGTGTCGACTCGCCCATGCCAACGGCTTTCCTGGATGACATTGCCCAGCGCCGGGAAGGGCATGAGGCGCTGGAAGCCTTCCTTGATATTTTCAATCATCGGATTTTTACCCAGTTCTACCGGATCTGGCGCAAGTATTCCTATCCGGCCACTTTCGAAACCGGTGGCAGCGATTCGACTTCGCAATGTCTGTTGGGGCTGATCGGACTGGGTATTCCCGGAACCGCCCGGCGCATAACGACGCCCATATCGCGTTTTCTTGCATTGCTCGGCGTCATGCGTCTGCCCACCCGCAACGCCGAGGGCATCGACGCGCTGGTCAAGTTGCTGGCGCCCAATACCCAAGCGCGGATTACCCCGCACTGGACACAGAGAATTGACTTGGCGCAACCGGCCAGTCTTTGCCCGAGTCGCCCGGTGAGTTTGTCCGAGGGGACGCCGCTAGGCGCTGTCGGTCAGGACGTTAACAGCCACCTGCACCTGACTCTGTTCACCAAACAGGAGCAGGAGGCCAATGATTGGTTGCCCGGCGGCGCACTGCACAGCGACTTGATTGTGCTGCTGGGGGTTTACCTGGGGTGGCGTTGCAACGTGATGCTGCAATTGACGCTTGCGGTGCGCAGCCTGCCGGCTCCGATATTGGGTCATGCCCCCATACGACTGGGCATGACCGGTGTCCTGGGCTTGGGTTCAGACGCCTGGCAGGCGGCAGAGCACGACACCCTCACGATCAATCTGGGCCGCTATCAAGGCCTTTCTACCAACCCACGGATCAGGGAAACACAGCATGTCACGTACCGTTTTTAACCTGTTGATACTGACGATGATCGCCGTACCGCTTGGCGGGTGTGGAGTGGCCCAGACCGTCAAGGAGGGCACCACGTCCACCGCCGAGGCGATTTTTTATAAACCGGTGAGAACCCTGTATCTGGATTTCAATGCTCGCACGACACTGAACACCGATGCGGCGGACATGAGCGCATTGTCGCTGCCGACCCTGGTGCGGGTGTACCAATTGCGCGATAGCAAAGCATTGGAGCGGGCAACCTACGACGGTCTGTTGAACGGTGACGATAGCCTGCTCGACAGCGCGTTGCTGGATAAACGAGCCGTGGTGGTGAAACCAGGGGCCGGGGCGCAGTTGACCGTGCCTATGGACAAGCAGGCCCGGGTTGTCGCTTTGGTGGCTCTGTTTCGCAGCCCTGATACCCGGTTGGACACTTGGCGCCTGATGCTGACACGCGATGACTTGGACCCGGACCGAGCACGAGTGATCGAGATGGGCGATAACCATCTGACCTTACGCCCCTTGCCAAAGGAATGAGCCATGACTGAACTCAACCCTTCGCTCTATGAAGTGCTGCTGCAAAATTTCGACGGTGAACTGGATTTGCATCGCGTCAGCGAGCAGGACCAACACACACTGTCGGTCCTGGACAATCTGCAACGCATCCTTAACTGCCGGGCGGGAACACTCAGTCATCTGCCAGATTACGGGTTGCCGGATATGGGGACGATCCTGCAAGGGTTGCCGGCGACCGCCCATACCTTGGTCGCAGCGATGACCGACACCTTGCTCAAATACGAACCACGGTTGATGGCACTTGCCATTGAGTTGTTGCCGCAGGCGCTGCCGGGGCATTTGGACTGTGCCCTGGACGTGCAATTAGAAGGGGGGCAACGGGTCACGTTCGGGACCACCCTGGGGTCGGAGGGCAAAGTCCTGGTCCGTCACCTCAAGCGGCAGCACTGCCTGTCGAAGCCGGGAATGGACAATGGAAAGGAAGCGCGATGAGCGCGTTGTTTGAAATGCATGTTCGCATCGGCGCAGATCCGCGCGGCTACGCTGAATTCGCCGCGTTGCGCGACGAGTTGGCCAAGCTGGGCCATCCTGCCTGTCCCGATGTGGATTGGCAAAAAGTCGAGCAGTTGTGTCTTGTGCTATTGCAATTGAACGGAGTGGAACTGCAAACCGTGAGTTTCTATGCGTTGGCTCGTAGTCAGCGTCACGGTTTGGATGGCATGGTCCAAGGGGTGAGATTGCTCAAGACCCTCAGCGGCCAATGGTCGAGTTTATGGCCGTCGTCGGTGTCAGTGCGCTTGGATATCCTCGGGTGGTTGTTTGCCCAACTTCACACGCTGCTGCGTAGCCTGGCATTGACAGCTTGCAACCTGCGCACATTGCTGGAGTTGGATCATGCACTGACATGCCTGAATGAACGCTTGGTCAGCCACACATCCATGCCGTTGATGACACTCCAGGCTTTGCAGCAGCAGGTCAAAAGTCTGATCCAGCGCTTGGAACGGATCGATTTTGGCGCCGAAACGGCGTTGCTGCCCATCAGACTATCGGAGCCGGCATTTGCGATGCCGATCAGGATCCTGCCGCCGCCGAACATGAAAACCGGCAAGAGGCGATTGATGCTGTGCCTTTACTCGGCGGCGCTTGTGCTTGCCCTGGCGGCTGGGTTTGCCTGGCGCGCTGGGTTATTGGAGGCGGAGAAAAAAGTGGTCTTGCCCGATCCCGTGCGCCTGGACAGCCTGTCACTGTTCGACGCCGGCAGTTCGGCGCTCAAGCCTGGCTCGACCGACGTGTTGGTCAAGGCGCTGATCGATATCAAGGCTCAACCAGGCTGGTTGATCATTGTCGCCGGACACACCGATGCAACTGGTTCGGTCGAACAGAACCTCCAACTGTCACATTCCCGCGCCTCAGCCGTGCGCGACTGGATGCAGCGCGTGGGAAGCATCCCCGTCGATTGTTTCGCTGTACAGAGCTTCGCCGACAGCCAGCCGATTGCCGACAACGATACCGAGGCTGGGCGAATGGCCAATCGGCGTGTCGATATTCGTCTGGTGCCGCAGGTGGGGGCTTGTGAGCGTACCCCCGCGGGTGTTGAGGACGCGCGTGCTTTGTGAGTTGAGTCAAGCCACTTCAGTTATGGGATTGGTCCGTTGGCCTGGGCCTGCTCGGCAATCAATTGCACCAGTATCCCCGCGGGTTCGGTGAGGCTTTGTCGAGGTCGATGGACGAGCCCGACATCACGGTGGAAGGTGTGCTCTGCGAGGTCGAGGGCGCGTATACCCTCAGGCCATTGGCGATGGCTCGCGGTTTGCGGTACCAGGGCCACACCGACGCCGTTTCCAACCAGCTTGATGATGGCCTCCAGTTCATCCAGCTCGCTGACTTCATGCAAGGCGAAGTGCATCTTGCGCAGGAAACGGTCCACCTGCCGGCCACCGAACGACGCCCGGTCATAACGAATGAAGGGTTGGCTGCCAAGCAGTTCGGCCCAGTCTTCTCCGGGGAGCGTGCTCGGAACGATCAGCCGATACGGCTCCAGCGCCAGGGTCATCCAGCGCAGATCGCTTTGCAGCGAGAAAGGCGGGCGGATGATGGCGGCCATGTCGATTTCGCCGGCATCCACCTGGTTGATCAACTCCATCGACACGCCAGGCAGCACCCGCGTGCGGCACTGCGGACATTGTTGGTGAAACCTGGCGAGCGCGTCTGGCAGGAAGGAGCGCTGCACCGAAGCGATAGCGCCAATGTTCACCAGCACGCTGGGGGCAAGCCCGGCAGGGCTCGCGCCAAGATTGTCGTAAAGGCGCAACAACTCTTGCGCTTGCAAGAGTATTTGATGGCCCATCCGATTGAGGTGGGCCGTGCGTCCCTTGCGGTCGAAAATCTCGAAGCCAAGCTCGGCCTCCAGACGCTGGATCTGTGCGCTGACCGCCGCCTGGGTGAGGCCGATTTTATGGCCTGCGGCAGCGAAAGTACCTTCCCGTGCTACGGCGATAAGAGTCTTGAGTTCTTTTATCATTCACAAATATTAATTGTGTTACTGAGAGAAATATATTGTTTTTCTTGTTTGGAACCGAGCCTTACGATGGCCCGGTCCTTATAAAAAGCAACAGGAGCCGTGATGAGCCTTTCCCCATTCCACCTCGCAATCCCTGTTTATGACCTTCCAGGCGCCCGGGCCTTTTATGGCGAAGTGTTTGGGTTGCAAGAGGGGCGTTCCAGTGCCCACTGGGTCGATTTCAACTTCTATGGCCACCAGTTGGTTATCCATGAACAGCCAAAGACCGCTTCCCAAGAGAGCGTGCACGGCAACCTGGTCGATGGGCACGACGTGCCGGTGCCTCACTTCGGCATCATTCTGGGTTGGCAGGAGTGGGAAGCGCTGGCCGAGCGGCTGAAATCCTTTGGCACCGAGTTCGTGATCGAGCCTTACGTACGTTTCAAGGGGCAGGTGGGGGAGCAGGCCACGATGTTTCTGTTCGATCCTTGCGGTAATGCGCTGGAGTTCAAGGCGTTCAAGGAGAAGAGCCAGATTTTTGCCAAATAGAAGGAAGGGGCGTGCCGACAGCTTGATAGTGGCTGGCTTGTGACGCTATTGCTTAATGGTCACAAGTTGTCAACGATCTTCAGGATGCGTAAGCTGCCTCCATGAACCAGCCCTCAATACCTTCGCCCAGCACCCGCGGCCCCGCCGATCACGACATTCGAAACCAGATTGTCGCGGCGGCCAACGAGCATTTCAGTCAATACGGTTATGGCAAGACCACGGTGTCCGACCTGGCCAAGGCCATCGGGTTCTCCAAGGCCTACATCTACAAGTTCTTCGACTCCAAGCAGGCGATTGGCGAGGCCATCTGTAGCCAGTGCCTGGCAGAAATCGTCGCGGCGGTGGAGCAGGCCATTAGTGAAGACGGGCTTTCAGCGACGGAGCGTTTTCGCCGCCTGGTCAAGGCCCTGATCACCACAGGCGTTAACCTGTTTTTCAATGACCGCAAGCTCTATGACATTGCGGCGTTTTCCGCGTCGGAGCAATGGCCCAGTTCGCAAGTCTATAACGCACGGATCAAGAGCTTCGTGTTGCAAATCGTGCGCGAGGGACGGGAACTGGGCGAGTTCGAACGCAAGACGCCACTGGACGAAACCGTAGATGCGATCCATCTGGCGCTGCGGCCTTTCGTCAATCCGTTGCTGCTGCAGTACAGCCTGGATTACGTCGAGGTTGCCCCCACGCTCACCTGCAACCTGATCTTGCGCAGCCTCATGCCTTAAGCTGTGGCTGAAGATTGCACCCAGGCCATTGCAGGCGCTTTACCCATCCGATTCGCCTCCCGCTCCAGCGGCGGATAGTCGCCTTTATTTATCCAGTTTGTGACTATTGACACAAATGGTCACATGAATAAATATGGCGTATCTGCTCTTAGCCTGGGGCGTCGGTATGACGAGCTTTGCCAAACTGCTGCAGCAATTCGATCCAGACGCCCCCTTTGTTTCTCCGCCCAACTGGCAGCAAGGTCGTACCATCTTTGGCGGGCTTTCGGCAGCGTTGTCGGTGCAGGCGGTCTTGCGGGAACGTCCGGCGGACTTCCCTCCGTTCAAGTCCGCCCAGGATTGCTCCGGCTTGCGCCTATAACTTCGAGATGCGTCCTGCGGGTGGTTCGCTGCCGGTGTCCGGTGCCGAAAGTCCCGAATTATTGATGTGGGTACGCCATCTGGATGCCCAGGGCGTGGATCCGGCCGTTGCCCTGATTGCACTGGCTGACAGTTTGCCGCCGGCCGCCATGACCTGTTTCACCGAACCCGCCGCTATCAGCTCCGCGTCCTGGATGATTGACCTACCGCAGCCGGCCGCTGCCGGCGAATGGTTTCTTGTCAGCTCTTTCAGCCAGCAGGCGCTGGAAGGGTACTCGCTACAGGACATGGAAATATGGGACGAAAGCGGCCGCCGCGTGCTTTGGGCGCGCCAGACAGTGGCGATTTTTACCTAATACAAACAACCCAGGCTGCAACCCCCCATAGTTCCAATTCAAGAGTCCCAATAATGAAAAAAATAATACTCAAGGCCCCCGTAGGCCTCGTCGTTGCGTTCGCCACTTCTCATGTGCTTGCAAGCGGTTTTGCCCTCAATGAACAGAGCATCAGCGGGATGGGATCGGGGTTTGCCGGTCGCTCGTCCTCGGCCGAGGACGCGAGCACCGTCTTCGGTAACCCCGCGGGCATGTCTCGCCTCAAATCAGAGCAGGTCAGCCTGGGGGCGGCGACGCTCTTCGCGAAGAATGACATCAGCCAGACTCGCAGTACCTTTGGCGGCCAGGAAGACGGCGACGTCGTGCCCACGACCACTGTGCCCATGGGTTACTACGTCAAGCCCATCGATGAACATTGGGCGTTCGGCGTGGGTTTCTATGTGCCGTTCGGCCTGATTACCGATTACGGCAGCGACTTTGCCGGGCGCTACTACGGCAACAAAAGCGAAGTCACGACGCTCACGTTCCAGCCCACCATCAGCTATGCCTTCAATGACAGGGTTTCGATCGGATTCGGCCCGACGGTCAACCGTATCAGTGGCGAGATAACCGGCACAGTGCCCAACCCACTGAGCCCGGGTCGCAATGATGGAAAACTCAAAAGCAACGGCGACGATACGGCCCTTGGTTTCAATGCTGGTGTTCTGGTGCAGGCGACAGATCGGACCCGTGTGGGGTTGACCTACCATTCCAAGGTCAGCTACCACCTGGATGCCAAGACCAAGGTCAGCAACGGCATCTTCAGTGTGATAGGGCTTAGCGGGCGCAGCTATGATGCTTCACTGGATGTGGACACCCCGGAGTCCGTGGACATCTCGCTGACTCACCAGCTCGCCAATGACTGGACCTTGTACGCGGGCAGCACCTGGACACGCTGGAGTCGCTTCAAGGAACTGACCATTGAGAACACGGGCTTGCCACCTTTATTGAGCGGCGCGCTGCGCACCATCACCGAAGAGCAGAATTGGCACGATACGTGGGCACACGCCATTGGCACGTCGTATCAGTTGAACAACCAGTGGGTGCTGCGCGCAGGCTTCTCGGTCGACCAGTCGCCCGCCAACAACACCAACCGTGGGCCACGCATTCCTACCGGCGACCGAAAAATCGTCAGCTTCGGCGCTGGTTGGACGCCAGTGGATAACGTCACGATCGACGTCGCTTATTCCTATCTGTGGGAGGAGAGCGTACGGGTCAACGAAACCTCGCCGACCAGAGGTGCCTACAGCTCCAAGTACAGGAACAGCGCGAGCGGCCTGGGTACCTCCGTTAGCTATCGCTTCTGATCGATCACCGCTCTAAAGGTCGGGGGGCGCGCGTGCATTGTCCCCCGACCTTCAGAATGCCGTTTCCCAGGGTAAAAGCAGCCCTGCTCAAACGCCCATGATGCGTGCCATGAGGCCTTGATGAAACCAGCGTGGCGTGGCCCAGGTCAGGACAGTGATTGCCTTGTTGCCAAGCCCCGGAACGACACTCATGCGTCCGGCTTGCAGTGCTCGGATTCCTGCGCGCACCACAGGCTGGGGTTGCATCATCACCATTTTCAAAGCCGGTGTGAGCTTTTGTCTGGCGCTCTCTGCAAACCCGGTGTCCGACATGCCCGGGCAAAGGGCTGTCACGGCAATGCCTTCGTTTTTGAGTTCGCGATGAAGGGCTTCGGAGAAGCGAAGTACGTAGGCTTTTGCGGCAGAGTAAACGGCTAAGTTCTTTACGCCCTGGAAGGACAGCAGGCTTGCGACCATAAGGATCTGTCCACGTTGGCGGATTCGCATGTCAGTTGCGAAGAGATGGGTCAGGGCCGTCACACTGGCAATATCCAGGGCGATCATCGCCAGCGATTGGTCCAGGGACTGAGTCAGGAAAGGTCCCTGCAAGCCATGGCCGGCATTGTTGATGAGCACATCGATCAGGATATTGCGCTCGCTCAGTCGCGCGTGCAGATCGATGATCGCGGGGATTGAGGACAGGTCGACTTGCTCGACGAGCACATCAATGTGGAAGCGCTCGCGCAACTGCGCCGACAGCGCCTCGAGTCTATCCAGCCTGCGCGCTACCAGGACGAGCGATTTTCCCTGTGCAGCGTATTGCCGGGCAAACTCTTCGCCAAATCCGCTTGAGGCGCCAGTGATGAGCACCCAGGAGCGTTCGTTCGGTTTCATGTCGTTGTTCTCTGGTTGTGAGCTGAAGGAGAGGGGGCGCAAGTGTTGGGTTATCTGGTCAGCTCAGCGAATTGCCACTGTCTGGGCCTCAGGAGGCTGCCAGCCACCACCGAGCGCCCTGAATGCCGCCACCGCCGCCCGTGCCGATTCCGTGCGCGCTTGCGCCCGTGCATCGCAGACCTGCAGCAGCGTCGCGTCGGCATTCAGAACATCGATCAGGCTGGCCGTGCCTTTCTGATAGGCAATGAATGACGATTGGCGGGCCTGCGTCAGCGAGGTTTCGCCCTGGGTGAGGGTGCTCGCCTGGGATTCTCGATTCACCAGCGCGGAGAAGGCATTCTCGACGTCCTCGGTGGCCCGCAATACGGACTGACGGTAGGTCGCCAGCGCTTCGGCTTCCTGCCCCTTGGCCTGATCGATTTGCGCATTGATGCGGCCAAAGTCGAAGAGTCTCCAGCGCAGGCCCAGTGCGCCGGCCGCCTGGCTGGCATCGCCAGTGAAGAGGTTGCCGCCGGAAACCGCTGTGGCACTGCCCAGTAACGCACTGAGGGAAAATTTCGGGTAGTACTCAGCGACGGCCTCGCCGATACGCGCATTGGAGGCGGCAAGACGGCGCTCGGCCACGATCAGGTCTGGTCGGCGGTGCAGCAGATCGGCGGGGGTTCCCATAGTCGTTATCTGTGGCGCCAGAGGGATGCTTCGTCCGTTTGCCAGTTGCGTGCGATGGGTACCGGGCGGCGTGCCAAGCATGACATCCAGCGCATTCATGGCGGCATCCAGGCCGGTCTGCAGCACGGGCACCGTCGCCTGGACCTGCGACAGGGTGCCTTCGACCTGTTGAACCTGATAGCTGGCCGCAACGCCCTTGCTGTAGAGCAGTTGGGCTTTCTCCAACAGATCCTGCTGTGTCTTGACTTGTTGATTGGCGATGTCCAGCCGTACCTGCAACCCGCGGGCGGTGATGTAGAGATCGGCGGTCTGCGCGGCGACGACCAGTCGTGTGGCCGCGACGCCAGCCTCAGACGCCTGGTATTGGGCCAATGCGGCCTCGCGTCCACGGCGCAGGCTGGCGAAGAGGTCGATTTCCCAGCTGGCCCCCACGTTAAGTTCGTAGGCGTTGCCGTACCGATCGTATCCAGGCGTCGAGTTCAGCACTTGGCCAAGGGGTGTTTCCACGGATTGGTATGAGCGCGCGGCCTGCCCGCTGATGTTTCCAGAGGGCAATAACGCGGCATTTGCAGCCCCCAGGCCTGCCCGTGCCTGGGTGACGCGGGCCGAAGCCTGGGCCAGGTCCAGGTTCTGCTCAAGTGCCTGGGCAATCAGGTCGCTGAGCACTGGATCAGCAAAGCCTTCCCACCACGCGACGAGGCTGGCCGATGTCGCTGCGGACCTCTGCTCGACAGACGCCTGGCCCAGGTAACGATGCGCCAGCGCAGCGTCCGGACGCTGGTAGTCCGGACCGACCGTGCAACCTGTCATCAAGCTGAAGCTCACCAGCAAAGCAGCGGGGTGGAGGGGCGACATTGAGATTCCTGGAGCCGTGGATGGGTTGTGACTATATTATATTGTGGTCACAATCTGTCAATAAGCACTCATAGGATTTAGTCGCGTGGTTACCTATAAATCGGCAAGTATTGCTGGGATGAGTGCTCCGTGATGAGTTGTGACGATTGACAGTAATGGTCACTAGATTGAGAATGAGGCTCCTGTCCTACCTGCCCAAAAGGGAACCTATGCTCCGGCTTCGACCTGTCACCTTTGTCGTTTGCTTGTTGCCTCTCGTCCTGACGGCGTGTGGCGACTCATCCACCGCTAAAGATCCACGCACGCTTGCGCCCTTGGTGCGGGTCTCTGAAGTCCAGGGTTCGTCTGATCTCTCGCGATCTTTTACCGGCGTCGTGGCGGCTCGGGTCCAGAGTGATCTGGGCTTTCGGGTAGCGGGCAAGGTGCTTGAGCGCCTGGTCGATAGCGGACAGGTCGTCAAACGGGGGCAGCCGTTGATGCGCCTCGACCCCATCGACCTGGGGCTGCAGGCGCGAGCCCAACAGGAGGCGGTCGCTGCCGCTCGGGCCCGGGCCAAGCAGACCGCCGATGACGAGGCACGCTATCGCGACCTGGTCGCCGCAGGCGCTATTTCCGCATCGGGCTATGACCAGATAAAAGCTGCTGCCGATACTGCCAAGGCACAACTCAGTGCTGCGCAAGCGCAGGCTGACGTCGCCCAGAACGCGTCTGGTTATGCCGTGCTGCTCGCCGATGCTGACGGTGTTGTGATGGAAACGCTGGCCGAGCCCGGGCAAGTCGTCAGCCCCGGGCAAACCGTGGTTCGACTGGCGCGGGCAGGGCAGCGCGAAGCCGTTGTGCAATTGCCCGAGACTCTTCGACCTGCCGCAGGCGCTACCGCGCAGGCGACGCGTTATGGCGTCACCACCGGAGCGGTCACCGCGAAGCTGAGGCTGCTTTCGGATTCGGCTGACCGCGTGACGCGTACCTTCGAGGCGCGGTATGTGCTGGAGGGTGCGCTGGCCAATGCGCCGCTGGGTTCAACCGTCACGCTTCGCATCGCCGAAGACAGCGTGCAACGCCAGGCACTGCAAGTGCCGATCGCTGCCGTTTTTGACCCGGGCAACGGCACCGGCGTGTGGGTCATAAAGGGGGAACCGGCGAAAGTCACTTGGCGACCTGTGCAAATTCTGAGTTTGAGTGATGACACTGCGCGAGTCGCCGGCAATCTCAATGTGGGCGAGCGTATTGTCGGGCTCGGCGCCCACCTGCTGCGTGAGGGTGAGCAAGTGCGACTGGCTCAACCGGGTGATGTGAAGGTTGTCGGGAGCCGTCAATGAGCCTCAATTTATCGGCACTCGCCGTTCGCGAGCGCTCCATTACCGTGTTCCTGATCTTCCTGATTGCCGTCGCGGGCACCTTGGCGTTCTTCCAGTTGGGGCGTGCCGAGGATCCACCGTTCACGGTCAAGCAGTTGACCGTCATCACCGCATGGCCGGGCGCGACCGCCCAGGAGATGCAGGACCAGGTCGCCGAGCCGCTTGAAAAACGCCTGCAAGAGCTGAAATGGTACGACCGCACGGACACCTACACCCGTCCCGGCCTGGCGTTCACCATGGTGTCGCTGGTCGATCGCACGCCACCTGCGCAAGTGCAGGAGGCGTTCTATCAGGCGCGCAAAAAACTCCAGGACGAAGCACTCAAGTTGCCGGTGGGCGTGATTGGGCCGATGGTCAATGATGAATTTTCCGATGTGACGTTCGCGCTGTTCGCCCTGAAAGCCAAAGGCGAGCCGCAGCGCCTGCTGGTGCGTGATGCTGAGTCGTTGCGCCAGCGCCTGTTGCACGTGGCGGGCGTGAATAAGGTCAACATCATCGGTGAGCAGCCCGAGCGGATCTTTGTGTCGTTCTCCCATGATCGACTGGCCACCTTGGGCGTCTCGCCCCAGGATATCTTCGCCGCGCTGAACAATCAGAACGTACTCACGCCCGCTGGCTCGATCGAAACCAACGGACCACAGGTCGTCCTGCGGGTGGACGGCGCCTTCGATAAATTGGCGAACATTCGTGACACGCCCCTTGTGATTCAAGGCCGCACGCTCAAGCTCTCGGACGTCGCGACAGTCGAGCGAGGATATGAAGACCCGGCCACTTTCCTGGTGCGCAACAATGGCGAAGAGGCCTTGTTGCTGGGGGTCATAATGCGTGAGGGCTGGAACGGCCTGGACCTGGGCAAGGCGCTGGACGCGGAGACCGCCAAGATCAATGAAGGCATGCCACTGGGCATGACGCTGACCAAGGTCACCGATCAAGCCGTGAACATTGACTCGGCCGTCGGTGAGTTCATGGTCAAATTTTTTGTCGCGCTGTTGGTTGTAATGCTCGTTTGCTTTCTCAGCATGGGCTGGCGTGTAGGCGTTGTGGTCGCAGCCGCCGTACCGTTGACACTGGCGATAGTGTTTGTGGTGATGGCGGCCACCGGAAAGAACTTCGACCGGATCACCCTGGGTTCGTTGATCCTGGCACTCGGGCTGCTGGTGGACGACGCGATTATCGCGATCGAAATGATGGTGGTGAAAATGGAGGAGGGCTACGACCGGATCAGAGCCTGCGCCTATGCCTGGAGCCACACCGCCGCACCGATGTTGTCCGGTACGCTGGTAACGGCGATTGGCTTCATGCCCAACGGTTTCGCGCAGTCGACCGCCGGCGAATACACCAGCAACATGTTCTGGATCGTCGGCATTGCCCTGATCGCTTCTTGGGTGGTGGCGGTGGCGTTCACCCCTTACCTGGGGGTGAAGCTATTGCCGGACATCAAGCAGGTCGAGGGCGGTCACGCGGCAATCTACAACACCCGTCATTACAATCGCTTTCGCCAGGTCCTGACCCGCGTCATCGCGCGCAAGTGGTGGGTAGCCGGCACCGTGATCGCGACATTTGTCGTGGCGATTCTCGGCATGAGCCTGGTCAAGAAACAGTTCTTTCCGACGTCAGACCGTCCCGAGGTGATGGTCGAGGTGCAGATGCCCTATGGAACCTCCATCGAGCAGACCAGCGCCGCCACTGCCAAGGTCGAGGCCTGGTTGCAGAAACAGGATGAGTCAAAAATCGTCACGACCTATATCGGCCAAGGCGCGCCACGCTTCTACCTGGCGATGGCGCCGGAACTGCCCGATCCTTCGTTCGCCAAGATCGTGGTGTTGACGCAGAGCCAGGAAGCGCGCGAGACCCTCAAGTTCCGTCTCCGCGAGGCGGCTGCCGAGGGGCTCGCGCCAGAGGCGCGTATCCGTGTAACGCAACTGGTGTTCGGTCCGTATTCGCCATTTCCAGTTGCCTACCGGGTGATGGGGCCTGAGCCGTCGAAATTGCGTGAAATCGCAGACCAGGTCCAGAGTGTCATGCAGGCAAGCCCGCTGATGCGGACCGTCAATACCGACTGGGGGGCGCTGACGCCGACGTTGCATTTCAGTCTGGACCAGGATCGTTTGCAGGCGGTGGGGCTGACGTCAAATGCCATTGCCCAGCAGTTGCAATTCCTGCTCTCGGGGGTACCGATCACGGCGGTTCGCGAGGACATCCGCTCAGTGCAGGTGGTCGGTCGTGCTGCCGGTGATATCCGGCTCGATCCGGCCAGGATCGAGGGCTTTACCCTGGTGGGTGCGGCAGGCCAGCGCATTCCGCTGTCCCAGGTCGCAGAGATTGATGTGCGCATGGAGGAGCCGATCCTGCGGCGACGTGATCGCACGCCAACCATCACCGTGCGCGGTGACATTGCCGAAGACTTGCAGCCGCCAGACGTATCGAGCGCGATCGTCAAGCAACTGCAGCCGATCATCGCCAGCCTCCCTGACGGCTACCGGATCGAGCAGGCCGGGGCCATCGAGGAATCGGGCAAGGCCGGCAAGGCGATCGTGCCGCTGGTGCCGATCATGGTGGCCCTGACGCTGTTGATCATCATCGTGCAGGTGCGTTCGATCTCGGCCATGATCATGGTGTTCCTCACCGCACCGCTGGGCCTGATTGGCGTGGTGCCGACCCTGCTGATCTTCCAGCAGCCGTTTGGGATCAACGCCTTGGTCGGCCTGATCGCACTCTCGGGCATCCTGATGCGCAATACGCTGATCCTGATCGGGCAGATCCATCACAACAAACAGGAAGGACTGGACCCGTTCCATGCGGTCATCGAAGCCACGGTACAACGGGCCCGTCCGGTACTGCTGACGGCGCTGGCGGCCATCCTGGCGTTCATCCCCCTGACACACTCCGTTTTCTGGGGGACGCTGGCCTACACACTGATCGGGGGCACGTTCGTTGGCACCATCATGACGCTGGTGTTCCTGCCAGCGATGTATTCCATCTGGTTCAGGATCCGTCCTGACCATTCAACGCATGCTCAAACCGCTCCGCAGGTTTAAACAAACGCACTTGTGCTTTTTAGTGACATTGACTGAGATATGAAGAGGTTCCAATGATGACTTCCCAAGGTCAAAAACGCATCGTCGTCACCGGCGTGGGCATTGTCGGCCCGTTGGGCTGTGGCGTCGAAGAAGTCTGGCAGCGCCTGCTGGCCGGGCGCTCTGGCATTCGTATCCTGTCTGACGACATTACCGAGGGAACCGGCGTGGCCGTGGGCGGCCAGGTGCCTACGTTGGAAGAGGACGCCATCGCCGGTTACGACCCGGAGCGCATCATTGCGGCCAAGGATCGCAAGAAGATGGATCGCTTCATCGAGTTCGCGCTGGTGGCGGCCGAAGAAGCATTGCAACAGGCAGGTTGGCAACCGACCGATGCCAACGGCCAGGAACGGACGGCGACTCTCATCGCCTCGGGCGTGGGTGGCTTTGGCGCCATTGCCGGTGCCGTACGCACCACCGATGAGCGTGGCCCGCGCCGATTGTCGCCGTTCACGGCACCTGCTTTTCTCGCCAACATGGCCGCGGGGCACGTTTCCATTCGGCACGGTTTCAAAGGACCTCTGGGCGCGCCGGTAACCGCCTGTGCGGCCGGAGTTCAGGCCATTGGCGACGCGTCCAGGCTCATCCGAAGCGGCGAAGCGGATATCGCGATATGCGGCGGTACGGAAGCGGCGATTGACCGCGTGACCCTGGGTTGCTTTGCTGCCGCCCGCGCACTGTCCACCGGTTTTGCCGAGCGCCCGCAAGAGGCCTCACGGCCCTTTGATCGTGATCGCGACGGCTTTGTCATGGCCGAGGGCGCCGGGTTGCTGGTGATCGAGTCACTGGAGCACGCCCTCGCTCGTGGCGCCAAGCCCCTGGCGGAGCTGGCGGGTTATGGCACCAGCGCCGATGCCTATCACCTGACGGCGGGCCCGGAAGACGGCAACGGCGCCCGACGTGCGATGGAACAGGCACTGCGCCAGGCCGCTGTCAGCCCCTCGGACGTGCAACATATCAATGCCCACGCGACGTCCACCCAGGTTGGTGACAACGGTGAGCTGACCGCGATTGGTTCGGTGTTCGGGCGCGATTCCAATGTGGCGATCACCTCCACCAAATCGGCCACCGGCCATCTTCTGGGGGCGGCTGGCGGTATCGAGGCTATTTTTACGGTGTTGGCGCTGCGTGACCAGGTCGTACCGCCCACGTTGAACCTGGTTCATCCTGACGAGGCCGCAGCGGGGCTCGATCTGGTCGGCTTGAACGCCAGGAAGATGCCGATTACCCATGCGCTTTCCAATGGATTTGGGTTCGGAGGGGTCAATGCCAGCGTGTTGTTTCGTCGTTGGGTACCGTAGGCTTGAACAGTTGATCTTCGATTTCGAGCATGGTTTTCATGAGTGGATTTTCGGCAGGGTATATATCCGTTGCCGCGGTAACGAATAGCTTAAGCACCTGTCGATAATACTTGCATCACGCTCATATTGTGCCCCGAGGCATTGGCACCTTGCGCCAATGCCTCGTCAAGTCAGCGTCACAGCATACGGCGCAAAACATCGCTTCGAGGGTCCCGGTCAAAGAACCGGTGCTTGAGGGCGCCGGCAATATGCACCAGGATCAGACCGAGCAGGGTGTAGGCGAGCACCTTATGCAGCCATTGGAAGACAACGAACCAGTCGTCATTTTTCCCAAGGAGTTCCGGAAGGTTTATCCCGAAAAAGAACACCCCGTCACTCATCGTATAGGTGCTCGACATCGAATAGCCCATCAACGGCACGATCACCAGAAGTGCATACAAGGTGCGGTGCGCAAGCCTTGAGGAAACTCGCTCATACCGCGCCAGCGTCTGCGGCGGTTGCGGCAGCCTGGGGGTGCGCACGCGCAGGGTGATCTGAATCAGGGCCAGCAGAAACGCCAGTACCCCGAAGGATTTGTGCCACGGGTAATAGAGTTCATATTTGCTCGCCACTTCATCATCGAGCCCAGTCATGTGCCAGCCTGCCCAGAGGAGGCCGGCGATGAGCACGGCGCGCACCCAGTGCAACATCCGCAGGGACGTCGGATACCGATCAATTATTGTTTGATTTACCGGATTCATCGCGGTCTCTCCATCGATCATCAAGGCATCGCAAATGCACGTTTTAACGACCACCCTCCACGACACAGGGGCTTGGAGGGTGGTCCGGCCAGTGCGGTTTTTTGTTCTCAGCTAGGTAGTAGTACGGTGATGACTTTCTCCTCGGTATAGGCCAGTGCGCCGCTAAATCCGCCTTCACGGCCAACGCCGCTGGCCTTGACGCCGCCCCAGGGCAGGTTGGCGTCCAGCGGACTCCAGCAGTTGATGCCCACGGCACCGGCCTTGACCGCCGCCGCCACGCGGTGCGCCCGCACCAGGTCGCTGGTCCAGACCGTGGCCGCCAGGCCGTAGGTGGAATCGTTGGCCAGTGCGACCGCCTCATCTTCGCTGTCGAACGTGATCACCGTGCCGACGGGGCCGAAGATCTCGTCCTGGGCGATCGCCATGTCATTGCGGGTATTGGCGAAGATCGTCGGCTGGACGAACCAGCCCCGCTCAGGGTTCGACACACCGCCGGCCAACAGGGTGGCACCTTGGTCGATGCCCAATTGGATGTAGCGGTTGACGCGATCCAATTGCGCTTTCTTGGCCACCGGTCCCATCTGTACGTCGGGTTGGCGAGGATCGCCGACCTTGACGGCTCGCGCGGCGTCGGCAAGCGCCGCGGCGAAGCGATCTGCGATGTTGCGTTGGACCAGGATGCGCGAGCCCGCCGCGCAGACCTGCCCCTGGTTGGCGAACAGGCCCAGTGAGCAGCCGAACAACGCGTCCTCGAACGAAGCGTCGTCGAAGACAATCTGCGGGCTCTTGCCGCCCAGCTCCAAGGCCACGTGCTTGAAAAGTACGCCGGCGGTGCGCTGGATTTCGCGTCCGGCCTCGGGGCTGCCGGTGAAGCTGATCTTGGCGACGTGCGGGTGCTCGCACAGGGCGCGTCCCACCTCGTTGCCGTAGCCGGTGACCACGTTGATCACCCCGTCGGGGAAGCCCGCTTCCAGAGCCAGCGCCGCCAGGTGCAGGGCCGACTGCGGCGTTTCTTCCGAAGGCTTGATGACCACCGTACAGCCGGCGGCCAGCAAAGCCGCGAGCTTCCAGACTGTGATCATCAGTGGCGAGTTCCAGGGAACGATGGCGCCGACCACGCCCACCGGCTCCCGGACCGTGTACGAGAGGGCCTTGGTGCCGAAGTAGCCGCCGGTAGGAATGGTGCGACCTTCCAGTTGGTTGGCCCAGCCGGCAGCGGCGCGCAGGTTGGCGATGGCGTTGGGTACGTCCAGCCGACGCGGCTCGACCGGTGAGCGACCAATGGCATTAGCGTCCAGATCAGCCAGCACGTCGGTGTCGCGCTCCACCAGGTCCGAAAGCTTCGACAACAGCCGGCCACGCTGGGCGCCGTCGAGCTGGCTCCAGGCGCCACGCTCAAGTTGGGTGAGTGCCGCTGCTACGGCGCGGTCCACGTCCTCGGCCGTGCCGCGCGCGGAGCTGCCGTAGATCTGTTCTGTCACGGGGTCGACCAGTGTGATGCGACGGCCGTCGGAGGCCTCGAAGGACGCGCCTTCGATGAAGTGTTTCAGGTGTTGAGTCATTTTGCAGTCCCTGAGTGATATGGAGTCGTCGGGGGATACACACCTCATCCCTTGAGGGAGGCCAGGGCGTCGCCAAAGATGTCCAGGGCCTTGAAGAACAGCGCGCGCGAAATCGTCAGCGAGGGCATGACCCGCATCACGTTGCTGTAGCGACCGCAGGGAATCATCAGCACCCCGTGGTTCAACAGGTAGCCCATGAGTTGGCCGATCTTGTCCGGTGCCAGTGGCGCCTTGGTGACCGGGTCTTCGACCAGCTCGATCCCGATCATCAGGCCGCGACCGCGGACTTCACCGACCAATGGGCTGTCGAAGCCACGGATACGTTCCTGCGCTTGGAGCCCCAGCGTATGAGCGCGGTTGAGCAGATCGAGCTCCGGGTCCTGAAGGATGCTGATGTTGGTCAGCGCCACCGCCGCGGACAACGAGTTGGCGGCGAAGGTGTTGGGCATTGATCCGTCAGGAATCGCGGCTGCCAGGTCCGAACGCATGATCAGGCCCGCCATCGGCAAGTCGCTGCCGATGCCCTTGCCGAAGGTGAGCATGTCGGGCTTCACGCCCGAATGCTCGACCGCCCACATCTTGCCGGTACGTCCCGCGCCGGACTGCACTTCATCGACGATCAGCAGCGCGCCGCTACGATCACAGGCTTTGCGCAACAGTTGCAGAAACTCCGGCGAGGGGGGCACGTAACCGCCTTCGCCCTGCACGGGTTCCACGATCACGGCGGCCACGTCATCGGCGGCGGTGTAGGGGGTGTTCAGCAGGTAATCCACGTAGTCGCCGGCAATCTGCTCGGCGCTTTTGTGTGTGGTGTCGAAGGGGAAACGGTAGGCATACGGGTAGGGCGCATGAATGACCCCGCCCATCTGGGCGCCGTAGCCCTTGCGGTAGGCCGTGCCTGTGGTGAGCGCCCCGGAGGCGTTCCACACGCCGTGGTAGCCGCCGTGGAAGGCGATGATCTGATGCCGCCCGGTGACGCGCTTGGCGAACTTGATGGCCGCCTCCAGCGCATCGCTGCCGCTTTGCGTGAAGAAGGTGATGCAGTCGCCGCGCAAGCCGTCGGGTGCGATTTCGCAGAGCTTGGCGGCCAGTTCGGTGCGACGGGTGCTGTTGACTTCCAACGCATGCATCAGCACCTCGGATTGCTCGCGAATGGCCTGCACCACCTTCGGATGGCAGCGGCCTACGCTGCTGACGCCCACGCCAGCGGACAGGTCGATATAGGTGTTGCCATCGGCGTCTTTGAAGGTCGCGCCGAAGGCCCGGTCCATGGCCACGGGCATGCGTGCGCCGCCGCGAGCCATCGACTCGGTACGCGCCGACAATGCCAGGGCCTCGGTGGTCTTGGGGCCAGGAATGGCGGTGGTAATCCGCGGGGCATCGGCGAAATGGAGGGATTCTAGTTTGGCTTCACTCATGACGGTCTCTCAGGATGTCGGTTTCAGTGTCCCGATCATCCTCGCGGGCCGTTCCTGGCCGGTAGCCCGAATCGGCACATTGGGCGGGCCGCCTAGAGCGTGAGCACCCACGGACTGACATGACTCAAAGAGAATTTGCAGAATTCTCTTAATGTGAGAATATCGCGCAACAAGGCATTCTAAAAACAAGAATATTCGCCGAGGCTTTCGTCATCATGAAAAATCAGAACATCAGCCATTTTCGTGACATCCATGTCCACGCCGCCACCGTCCAGGAGTGGAGCCAGGACTACAACCAGTTAACCGCTGGTACGGCCGAGAGTTCGCTCATACAGTTGACGACGGGGCGTTGCCACGTATTCCGCGAGCAGATCAACCAACGCGTGGTGCAGCATGGCGTCGCCCCCCGAGGCAAGATGTGCTTTGCCGTGCCCATCACCGTCCCGGGTTCGATCCGGATGCAGGGTCGGGAGGTGGACGAGAGCAGCCTGTTCTTTCTTCATGGCGGCGAGGAGTTCATGTTCCACATGCCGATGGGCATGGAGCTGCTGGCCATTACCTTCGAACGTGAATTGTTCGAACAGGCGTTGGCACAAACCGCGTCGGCCAAGGAAATCAGCCAGTTACTCCGCCAACCCGTAATCAGACTCCCCACGCAACGCTACGCTGACGCTCGACGTCGGATGCTGGTGGCATTCTCCCAGGCGCTCTCGAACGAAGAACTCGACAATGCGCAAGATCAGGAGCTGGAACAGGCCATGCTCGACGAGCTGCTGCAACTCATGACCGATCCGGCCTGCGACAAGCAGCAGCGTTCGCCAAGCTCCACACGCAGCTTCATTGTCGAGAAGTGCCATCGCCTGGCGACCGCGGAGCTGAACAACGTGCCCAGCGTGGACGAGTTGTGCCAGCGACTCCAGGTGAGTCGACGTACCGTGCAGAACAGCTTCCGCTCGGTTGCCGAGACAACCCCACTCAATTACTTGCGCTCCGTGCGGCTTAACGGTGTACGCCGGACCTTGATGTCCACCCAGGCGTCGCATCTCTCGATCGGCGATGTCGCTGCCCAATGGGGTTTCTATCACCTCAGCCATTTTGCAGCGGAGTATCAGCAACTGTTCGCCGAGCTGCCTTCCCATACTGCCCGTGCGGCCATCAACGACCGCGCCTCTGCCTGAATACTGGCGGACGGATAACGGTCATCTGTTTTTTTTGAGAAGCGGTCTCTGGTTACCGATTTGGGATAGTGGGGTGTTCAGGGAGAGGCATAGGATCGAATCCAGCGTGCGACAAGAACAATAACGCTACTCGGTGACGGTGAGCGGTTGACTGCATCGATCCTACAGCGCCTGCCTCATACAATAAGGTCAAGAAAACATGAGTGTACTTCTCCCGGTCAACAGCTCCACGGAGCTCAAGCGTGGGGCCCTGGGTGTCGGCTTCATCATCTTCTTCGTGGTTTCGGCGGCCAGCCCCTTGAGTGTCATCGCCGGCGGCTTTCCCATTGGCATCATGCTGGGCAACGGTGCCGGCACACCGGCGTTGCTGATCCTGGCCTTGCTGGTGTTATTGGCGTTCTCGGTCGGCTACACGACCATGTCCCGGCACGTCACCAACGCGGGCGGTTTCTATGCGTTCACCTCGCGCGGCCTGGGTAGCCTGGCCGGTGGGGCGGCGGGGGTGCTGGCGATGTTTGCCTACAACATCCTCCAGGTCGGCCTGTATGGCATGTTCGGTGGGGTGGTCAGCGGCACGATGCAAAGCGTGTTCGGCCTGGTATTACCCTGGTGGTCGTACTCACTGATGGCGATGGCCAGCGTTGCGATTCTCGGCTATCGCAAGATCGATCTGTCGGCCCGGGTGTTGTCGGTCATTGTGATCGCCGAATACCTGGCAATCCTGCTCCTGGATTTCGCCATTCTCAGCACCGGCGGCGACAGTGGCATCAATCTCGACGCGTTTGAGGGCCGCCACGTGTTCAGCGGCACACCGTCGATTGGCTTGCTGTTCTGTTTCGCCGCGTTCATCGGCTTCGAGGCCACCACGATTTACGGCGAAGAGGCCAAGAACCCGCAACGTACGATCCCGATTGCCACCTACTGTTCGGTCTTGCTGATCGGTGGGTTCTACGCGCTGTCGGTCTGGTCGATGGTGATTGGCGTAGGGGCGGACAAAATCGTCTCCACGCTTCAAGCCTTGCAGGACCCGACGACCTTTATCTATGGCATGTCCGATCACTTTGTCGGCCCGCACCTGACCCAGGTCATCCGCGTGCTGTTTATGGTCAGCATCTACGCCGGGCTGTTGGCCTTCCACAATGCCGCGGCTCGTTATTTCTTCGCCATCGGGCGTGACGGCTTGCTGCCCAGCCGGTTGGGGACCACCCATCGCGTCCATCAGAGCCCGCACATGGGCTCGGCGTTGCAGAGCTTGATCTCCGCCGTGGTCGTGCTGATTTTCGCCGCGATGGATGCCGATCCGATCCTGCAGCTGTTCGCCTGGCTGTCCAACCTGGCGACGCTTTGTGTGATTTTGCTGATGGCGCTCACGTCCGCGGCGGTATGGGCCTTTGCCCAGCGCCACCCCGAGCTCAAGCTGGGGATCTGGCGCGGGCGGATTTTTCCGGGGTTTTCTTGTCTTGCGCTATTGGTGGTCCTGTTTATCGCGGTGGTGCATTTCGATGTGCTAACGGGCGCGAGCAAGGCTCTGTCATACGGGCTCTGCGCCATCATTCCCGCAGCCCTGCTGGCTGGCGTGTTCCTCGCGGCGCGACTGCGCAAGGTAGCGCCGCAACGGTATCAGGTGTTGGGCAGTCACAAGCTATAGGAACTTGCGCAGTATCGATGGCGCTTGAAAAGGATAAGGCTAAGCTCTTTGAGTTCCCGCGTTACAGTGCCTCGGCGGCCGGTGTGCCAGGCCGGACCTAATACCAGAGGAGTCTTGCGATGACGCTTCCACGAGCGTTGGCATTCGACGTGTTCGGCACCGTGGTTGATTGGCATTCAGGCATCGCACGTGAGGCGAGTCCATTGGTGTCGACCTACTTGCCCGCTGTCAGCCCCACAGAATTTGCAATGCAATGGCGCCGGTTGTATGCGCCAGCGCTGCGCGAGTGCATCAAGGGGCATGGAGGCTTCGTGGTCCTGGACACATTGCACTACGAGACACTGCTCCAGTTGTTGACGACTTACGGCCTGGAAGTCGATCAGGTTACCCCCGAGGTATTGCACGCGCTTGCTCATGCCTGGCGCCGCCTGGACCCTTGGCCTGACGTGGCCGAGGGACTGGCCCTGTTGCGTCGACGCTTTGCGGTGGTGACCTTGTCCAATGCCAATGTGGCCTTGATGATTGCCATGAACCGCTACAACGGCTTGCAGTGGGACGCGCTGCTGGGGGCGGAATTGGCGCAAACCTATAAACCGGATCCTGCCGCGTACCTGTCCACGGCAAGGGCATTGGACCTGAAGCCCGATGAACTCTGCCTGGTGGCTTGCCACCACCGCGATCTTGCGGCGGCCAGGGATTGCGGCCTGTTGACCGCCTATATCGACCGGCCCATGGAATACGGTGGAGCACCGGCTCCCGATGCCGCCGACGCTCAGGATTGGGATTGGCAGGCCGACGATTTCATCGACCTTGATGACAAGCTCCAGGTGATGGCTGGCTGACGAAGGTCCTTGATATATATCAACGCCAAGGTTGCCCTGACAGAGGATGGTGAATCTGCAGCGCAGGTGTCCGTTGCAGCGCTACGCCGGCGGCCCGCCGCAACGTACTAGCCATCAGTCGCGGCCAGGATCGTCGATAACATCATTGCCTCAGGAGGTTCCCCATGATTCAGAGCCCCTCATTGCAAACCACGTTGCCGAACCGCACGGAGGCCGGTCGGCGCTTGGTCGAGCCCTTGCTCAAATACGCCAACAGAACTGACGTCATCATCCTCGCCTTGCCCCGTGGCGGCGTCCCGGTGGCTTATGAAGTCGCGACGGCGCTGGACGTCCGCCTGGACCTGATGCTGGTGCGCAAGCTCGGCATCCCGTCGCACCCGGAGTTTGCCATGGGCGCCATTGCCAGCGGTGGCATACAAATCCTCAATGACGACGCGTTGCGGGTGCACCCGATCGACCGTGCCAGTTTCGAGGCCGTGGTTGCGCGGGAAACGCAGGAATTGTCCCGGCGCGAACAGGTCTATCGGGGAAATCGCCCGCCGTCGCAACTCAAGGACCAGGTCGTGATCCTGGTCGACGACGGCCTGGCAACCGGTTCCTCCATGATGGCAGCGGTCCATGCGGTACGCGTGCAGTCCCCGGCGCGCATCGTTGTCGCGGTGCCGGTTGGTCCGCTGGAAACGGTCGAGGCGTTGCGCAGCGAAGTGAATGAAGTGATTTGCCCGCTCGTTCCCGAGTGGATGATGTCGATCGGTTATTGGTATTTGAATTTTTCCCAGACGTCGGACGAAGAAGTTGTCGATCTCATGCACCAGGCCTGGCAGCGGGAAGCGGCGGGCGGTGGCAGGGCGGAGCGTCTTGATGCGTGAAGCTCAATCTCGATCCATCAACGTGGCGGGCATGGCGTTATCGGCCGGCTTCCTTATTTATTGTGATGAAAAACGGCGAAGGCGCTGACAGGCTCTCGTGCGGTAACCAACGTGTTTTCAATGGCCGTGGGGTCGGCGTAACCAAGGCTCATGCCACACGCCAGCATCTGATCGGCGGGGATGTTCAATATTTCTGAGATGACATTGTGGTCTTTCAGGAATGCGGCCTGCGGGCAAGTGTGCAAACCTCGCCCGCGTGCTGCCAGCATGACGCTTTGCAAAAACATGCCATCGTCCATCCAACACCTTGTCCACGGTGAACAGCAAGCCCACAAGTGCGTCGAAGAAACGGTCATTGCGCCCGTGCTGTTGGTGCATACGTTGCTTTTCCCCCTTGGCGATGCCAAGCAGCCCATAGAGGTCCCAACCCACCTTGCGCCTGCGCTCGATATAAGGCGTGACCCATTCGTTCGGGTAGTAGAAGTAGGCATCCTGCATGTCGCTGCTGAGCTGTGGGTCATTGTCTATAGCGCCGATAGCCATAGACAGACGCTCCCTGGCATCACCGGTTACAACGTGCACTCGCCAGGGTTGAAGCGTGGAGCGCGGATGGGCTCATCCCGGCCGATTCGCGGGTACATCTGCGCGGTGGCCAGCGAAGTTTTAAGCCGCAACCCATGGAAAATTGCTTGGCTCTGTCTGATGGCCATGGTTTATGGCGAAACCTAGATGTGGGTTGCGTGTATTCCTCAGCACTCGGACCACCTGCTGGTTGCCGTTGGGCGCGGAGGGGAGTGCTGAGGTAATAGAGGCGGGGTAGGGGCTGCGGGGTGTTGGCGGAAGACGTTCAACGGTCTGCTAGGATTCAGCCAGCTGATCGGGAGAAAGACCGATCCTTTTGGCTCGTATTGAATGACTACTCAGGGAAAAGATATGTCGGTTTACTCCGTTACCATCCCTTGTTTCGCGCAAATGCTGCGAGCGTTATCGTCTCTTTTATCTAAGGGCGAGGCCTCTGCTCTAGAGCGCGGTTACGACCCGCAAATTCTGCTTGGATCTCGACTAGCACCGGACATGCATGATCTAGCCCGACAAATTCAGTACGCTTGCACGCAAGCGCAGGAGGCGGTTCAGCGACTTACACAACAGCCGGTGCGATCACTCACTCCTCCCGAAAACTTGGCGGCAGCGAAGGTACAAATCGAACGTACTTTGGCAGTTCTTGATTCGTCGGACCGGGCTCAAATAGAGGAAGGGGCTGAGCGAAAAATCACTATAGAGTTACCTAATGGCATAGTCTTCGATATGACCGGCAGTGAATACGCTGTGAACTGGGCTGCTCCACAGTTCTACTTTCACCTGGTCACGGCATACAACATCTTGCGTCATAATGGTGTACCTCTCGGGAAAGCCGATTATGTACAGCACATGTTTGCCTACCTGCGACCGTAGCTTCTGCGCTTGAAGTTTGGCGAATGGCCCAGGCCCGCAACAGGCGACGGCCTGGGTTTGCAACATCAAGTTGTCTTCGTGCGCTGGGGGGGGCTGCCGGAATTCCGGCCGATGCGCGGCTGCTGCAACGAGAACATCAACGGTTTGATCCGTCAGTCGCCCACGTAAGCGCTTCGACTTCAAATACCCAATCGAAGTGATGGCCAAGGTGATGCAGGAAGCCATGGCTATGCGGCATGATGCTCCCGCGTCAATTCAATAACCGTGTTGCACTCAGCTCCTGCAACCGCCCCTTTAAAGATTCATCGTCTGATGATTAATCGTTCCCAATGGAATTTGAATGCAAACTTCACAAAACTCACCGTTTGCTTCCCGCCCCGTGGCGATTTTGGGTTCTGGGCATGCGCTACCTGAGCGGATTGTCACCAGTGCCGAGCTTGACGCTGAGCTGGGGCTGATCGCGGGCAGCGTGGCGCGCATCAGCGGCGTCGTTCAACGACATGTTGCCAGTACCACCGAAACCGCTGCCAGCCTTGGTGCCGTTGCGGCGCGCCGCGCCCTGCGCGCCGCCGCTCTCACGCTGGAACAGATCGATTTGATTGTTTGCGCCAGCGGTACGATGGACCAGGGGTTGCCCTGCAATGCCGCCTTGCTACACCGTGAATTAGGATTGGGTCAGTCCGGCATTCCAGCCATGGATATAAACGCGAGCTGCCTGGGTTTCATCGCCGCCTTCGACACGCTATCGTGGCCGCTGATTGCCGGGCGCTACCAGCGCATCCTATTGGTCTGTTCGGATATCGCTTCGTGCGGGCTGGACTGGCAGCATGTGGAGGTTTGCGGGATTTTTGGCGACGGTGCTGCAGCCGTGGTGCTGGGCGTCAGCGATGGTGGGTCAAAGATCATGGCCTCCTGCCTCAGGACATTTTCCGAAGGCGCGCATTTATGCCAGATTCCTGCTGGAGGCTCACGCTTTCATCCTCGCCGGATCGATGTCCCATTCGAGCCGCTGACCAGCTTTTCAATGCACGGTAAAAGCGTGTTCCGGCTTGCGGCCAAGCACCTGCCCGCACTGGTAGATGAATTGCTGGGCCAGGCTGGGTTGACTCAAGCGCAGATCGACTGGGTTATCCCTCACCAGGCCAGCCAACAAGCGATGCAACATGCGGCCAAGCGACTGGGTTTCGGCCCGAAAAATATTATCGATATCTTTGCTCTGCACGGCAATCAGGTCGCCGCTTCGTTGCCCACTGCACTGGACATCGCCATCCGCGACCAGCGTATTCAGCGCGGGCAACGGCTGATGGTGATTGGCTCCGGCGCGGGCTTGTCGCTTGGCGGTGTGATCCTGGAGTACTGATGAAGATTTTAGTTACTGGCGGCACCGGATTCATTGGCCGACACATTGTCTGGAAACTGGCCGCCGAAGGCTGCGAGGTGCAGTTCAGCGGCCGCAACGCCGTGGCGGCAGCCGCAGTTATTCGTCACAGCCCGGCGCCCGTGCGCTGGCTTCCTTTAGAGCACGGAACACCTGCGGCCACCACTTCGCTGATCGACGCCTCGCGAGGTTGTGCCGCTATTGTCCATTGCGCGGCGCTATCCTCACCATGGGGTACGCCGCAGGCGTTTGCCCGTGCCAACCTGGACTCCACCGACGAAGTGCTCCAGGCTTGTCGCGTCAACACGGTGAATCGCTTGGTACACTTGTCGACCCCCAGCCTGTATTTCGCCTTCCGTGACCGCCTCCGCATCCGCGAAGACGAACCACTGCCAGCCCCCGTCAACGAGTACGCCCGCAGCAAGGCGTTGGCCGAAACTCGGGTGCACGCCGCCGGGCTCGCCGAAGCAGTGATCCTGCGCCCCCGAGCGGTGTTTGGTCCGTGGGATGGGACGCTGATGCCACGCCTACTGCGTGTCATGCGGCGTGGACCGATCCCGTTGATGCGCGGCGGCCGGTCGCAGCTGGACCTCACCTGCATCGACAATCTGGTGCACGCGGTGAAGTTGAGCCTGACGCGACCGCTGCCGCGAGCCGTTTGCACCTACAACGTCAGTAACGGCACGCCGGTGGCCTTCGAAGAGTTGCTGTGCTGCGTCGCCGAGCAATTTCGCTTGAACCTGCGCACCCGGCGGTTGCCGTGGCGGCTAGTGGATGCGGTTGCGCGAGTGATGGAACTCAACGCCCATCTGCGCAGCGATGGCGAGCCGCTGCTTACACGCTATGGCGTGGGTGTGCTCGCATTCAGCCAGACCCTGGACCTCAGCGCCATTCGTACGGAGTTGGGATATTGCCCTGTGATCACTCAGGACGAAGGCATTCGCCAGCACGCGCAGTGGTGGCTCGCCCAACAAGGCGCACAAGCATGAGCCGTACGGTCAGCCTCAACGTATTGCGGGCCGGTTGGTGCCGGCACTTGGAATGCATGGCCGATCGTGGCGGGCGGTGGGCACCGGTACGTTTTCCGGCGCTGTGCGGGCTGATTCGCCATCCCGATGCAGGGTGGATCCTGTACGACACGGGCTACGCCGAACACTTTTTCAAGGCAACACAAACGCTACCCGAACGCCTCTATCGCAGCGCGGTGCCGGTGCAACTGCCGGCGCAGGAGCAACTGCTCGCCCAATTGAAAACCTTCGGTATCGGCGCACATGACATCAGCACCGTGATCATTTCGCACTTTCACGGCGATCACATCGCTGGACTTCGCGACTTCCCCCAGGCTACGTTCATCGCCCTTGACGCCGGTCGCCAACATATCGAGCGCCTGCGCGGCCATCGATGGCGCGCCACATTCGGCGGTCATCTACCGGCGCTGTTGCCTGAAGATTTCAGCGCCCGCCTTACTCTTGCCGACCACTGCAAAAGTGCGGCGCTACCAGGGTGGATGGCGCCTTTCAGTCAAGGCTTCGACTTGCTCGGCGACGGCAGTTTGATCGCAGTGCCGCTGTCAGGGCACAGTGAAGGCCAACTCGGCCTGTTTATCCCAGATGCGCAGGGGCATCCGGTGTTTCTGGTGGCGGACGCTTGCTGGTCAGTGCCCGCCTGCCGCGCGGGGCGTCTGCCTGCCGCGCCCGCGCTTTGGTTTGCCAGCCACGACGCCAAACACTATCGCCAGACCTATAGCGACTTGGGCACGTTGATCCGTCGTGAGCCCGAGGTGATGGTGTTGCCATCTCATTGCTCCCAGGCCTGGAAGGCGTACACCGATGAGCAGTGACGGATTGATCGGTACATTGCGCAGCGCGTTGAGTTTTATCCATAGCCGCCATCGGCTGCAGTTCACCCGGCGAGACCAACTGGAAGCGTGGCAGGCCAGGCAGTTGAGGCACTTCCTGCAGCACGTTTTACCCAAGAGCCGGCGCTTTAAAGACCTGACCGTTACCGAACTAGCTGACCTGCCGTTGATGGACAAAGCCACCTTGATGGGCGACTTCGGCGGGTTCAACACCCGTGGCCTGAGCTTGGAGCAGGTGTTGCCGATCGCGCGTCAGGCGGAAGATTCTCGCGACTTCAACCCGACGCTGGGCGACATCACCGTAGGGTTGTCGAGCGGAACCTCGGGTAATCAAGGCGTCTTTCTGGTCAGTGCGCTGGAGCGCCAGTGCTGGGCCGGCATTCTGCTGGCACGAACGCTGCCTCGCCACCTGCTGCCACGCTTGCTGTGCCCTTGGCGCGCGCCGTTGCGGGTCGCATTTTTCCTGCGCGCCAACAGCCGCCTCTATACCACCTTGGCCAGTCGCCGGGTCGACTTCCGATTTCACGACCTGACTCTTGGGCTGGAAGCGTCGCTTGAGCATCTCAACACACAGAATCCCGATGTGCTGGTAGCGCCGGCCACCGTCCTGCGTGGCCTCGCCGAAGCCGCGCTGGCCGGGCGTCTGACAGTTCGCCCCACGCATATTCTGTCGGTGGCCGAAGTGCTTGAAAGCACCGACGCTGATGTAGTCCAAGCGGCGTTTGGCGTCGCACCACAGCAGATTTATCAGGCCAGCGAAGGCTTCCTTGGCTACACCTGTGAGCAAGGTACTTTGCACCTGAACGAAAGCCATCTGCATATCGAGGTGGATTGGCTGGACGCCGAGCGCACCAGGTTTCAACCGATCATCACCGACTTTTCCCGGCGCACACAGATGATCGTACGCTACCGTCTCAACGACATTTTGCGGGTTGCCGAGACGCCTTGCGCCTGTGGGCGAGCCGAACGGGCCATAGCCGCCGTCGAAGGCCGTGCTGATGAAATTCTTTGGCTGCCCGACCTGGCCGGACTTCAGCTGCTGGCGCTATATCCCGACGTGCTGAGGCGCACGTTACTGATGCTCGGCGCCACGTTGCAGGAATATGAAATCTGTCAGATAGGTTTGCACTGGCAGATAAACCTACTAACCGCCGACAACCATGCGGACCTGTGCCTAGCCGTTAGTGCCAGTATCCACGCACTGTGTGCCCAGCAGGGCCTGCAATCACCGATGCTGACTTTCGGTCATTGGCAAGCGCCGCCCATTCACGTTAAACGTCGACGCCTAAAACTCCTACAACTGCCCGAGGGTTTGCCATGCAGGTATTGATTCTCGGCGCCCGCGCGCCGGCCTGTCTGGAGTGGGCCCGAGCATTTGATGAGTCCGGATGGCGCGTCAGCGTAGGCGATTCGCTGAGCTATCCGCTCAGTCGTTTCAGTCGTTCGGTGCAGCACTTTGTGCGCTTGCCGGAACCACGGCAGGACCCAGAGGCCTGGATCGAAGCGCTTGCGACAGTGATCGAGACACAGCGCATCGACCTACTGCTACCGACCTGCGAGGAAGTGTTTTACTTGGCGCATGGCCTCGAACGACTCGCTCCTTTGTGCCGGATAATGACCGCCGACTTTGAGCTTCTGCACCGCTTGCATCACAAAGGCTATTTCGCGGCAATGACCCAGAACTGGGCATTGAACGCGCCCGAAACCCATTTGCTGATGGATCATCAGGCATTGCTCCCCTTTGAGAACGACGCCGCACAGTGGGTGCTAAAACCTGCGTACTCGCGCTTCGCCTCACAAGCCTTGATTCGCCCGTCCACAAAACTGTTGCGCAAGGTCCAGCCCACCCATGCCGCACCGTGGGTAGCGCAAAGGTTTATCGAGGGACGGGAGTTTTGCAGTTTCAGTGTGCTGATCGACGGCATCCTGCGCGCCCACAGCTGCTATCACCCTCGCTATCGGGCGGGCCGTGGCTCGGGGATCTACTTCCAGCCGAGCGCTCCGGAGCCCGTGCGCCAGTTCGTTGAGCAATTTGGCAGCGAAACAGGCTACACCGGCCAAGTGGGTTTCGACTTTATTGAGGACCGCGACGGACGTTTCCATGTGCTGGAGTGCAACCCTCGAACCACCAGCGGCATACACCTGTTCGACACCCAGCGGCAGTTCCTGGTGAGCTGCTTGAGCGATCCACCCGAGCGCGTGCTGGAACCTACAGCAGAACCACGAATGATTGCACTGGCGATGCTGCTACTAGCGGCACCGCAGCGCGTCTTGAGCATGCCATTCTGGCGTGATTACGCTGCGGCACGGGAGGTGATCGTCCAGAAAGGTGACGCCTGGCCGTTGACCGCGCAGGTCTTGAGCCTCGCAGAAATCATCTCCAGGGCCGCGTCCCGACGCTGCGGCTTGCTGGCTGCGTCCACTGCGGACATCGAGTGGAACGGCGAACCGTTGGGAGAGCAAGCAGGATGAAAATGTTGTTTGAGGAACAGTTGCTCAGTGAGCCTCCCAACCTGGATGATAGCTTCGCCAAGCAGTACGTTCGGGCCTTCGTTAGCGGGGGATCAATCGGTAATGTGCGTGCCCGTATGGCGCTGCTCGACACGGGTACGCAGCAGTTTCCGGTTAGCATCACCGACGGCAATGAGCCGGACGACAATTGCTACGTGGTATCTCCCAAAACTACCTACAGCGGTTATGCTCGCGAAGAACTAAAGCGCCTTGGTCGGCCATGGTTGACTTGGCCACTGACGCTCCTGACTCGAATTGTTGATCGGTTGCTCAGCGCAGCCAAAGTCGACAAACTGGTCCAGGTGAACAACTGGCTGCTGTCTACCAATCTTTACCCGGCGCAATGGAGCGTTGCCGAACTGCCGGCGATCACGGCGTTGTTGCGGCGAACATTCCCCGACCATGGGATTGGTTTCCGATCCCTTAATGACTTCAGTAATCGAGAACTACGCGGGTGCTTGGAGGCCCTTGGTTACCTGAGTATCCCGAGCCGGCAAGTTTATGTATTTGATGGTCGCGCCGGGATAAGGGCGCCATTGCTCAAACACCACAACACCCGTCTGGACAGCACACTATTGAGGCGAAGCCCGTATGAAGTGGTTCCGGGCGCAGCGCTGAGCGACGACGATTATCAGCGCATTGAACACCTTTACAACCTTCTTTATCTGAACAAGTACTGCCGCTTGAACCCGCACTACAGCGCAAAATGGATTCAACGTGGTCAACGTGAAGGTTGGCTCGAACTGCGTGTCTTGCGTGGGCCTGACGGGCGTATTGACGGTGCGCTGGGCTGGTTTGCCAATGAGGCAGTCATTAGCGCTCCGATTGTTGGCTACGATACTGCGCTCCCTCAAGGCGTTGGGTTGTATCGTCAACTGACGCATCTGTGTCTTCTAGAAGCCGTCGAGCGCCGCCAAGTGCTTAATTTCAGCTCCGGCGCCGCAGAGTTCAAGCGGTTGCGCGGCGGCCAGCCGCACATTGAATACAGTCTGGTCTACGTCGCTCATCTGTCCTGGGGGCGTCGACTGGTATGGGGCGTGCTCGCCAGTCTATTGCACGGCATCGGTGTGCCTATGATGAGAAAGCTAAAACTGTGAATCCTAAGACCCAGTGGTGGCCGGTGGCACTCAGTCACGAACTGCGAAATGCCCCATTGGCATGCCAGGTGTATGACATGCCGCTGGTACTGTTCCGCGCCGAGAAAGGACGTCCCGCCGCATTGCCGGATCGCTGCCCGCATCGCTTCGCGCAATTGAGCTTAGGTAAAGTCCGTGATGGGAGTATCGAATGCCCTTACCATGGTTGGCGCTTCGCAGCTGATGGACGTTGCACTCGAGTACCCGGCGTGGATCTGACGAGGTGCAGCAAACCGCTGCTCGACAGTCTGCCTATTTGCGAAGCCCATGGCTTGGTGTGGGTCAGTCTCGGTGTCGAGGAACCGCCGCAGCCGCCCGTTGCTCCCGCAGTAAACCAGCAACTCGACACGTTCTGGATCACCGATCAGATACGGTGTTCACAGCAGGATGCTGCAGAGAATTTCCTTGACGGGTTTCATACTCACTTTGTTCATGCAGGGTGGATCCGACGTGACAAAAAACGACAAAGGATCAGTGTTCGGGTCCGTCCACTTACCGACGGCATTGAGGCGATATACAGCGAGGAAGGAAAGCAGTCTGGGTTGATCTCGCAATTGTTCGAACGTAAGCGTGGTAGCAGTATGGGGCGCTTCCGTTTGCCAGGCCTATTGGAAGTCGAGTACCGCGATCACCGCGATGGCCTCAATCTGCTAGTCAGTGTTTGGCTGACGCCTTGTGGTGATCAGGTACGCTTGTTTGCTCGGATTGCGACGGCACACGGCTGGCTTCCTGCTGCGCTTAAGCGCAGTGTATTGCGTCGGTTCTTTCGAGTGATTCTACGTCAGGACCGTCACATTCTGGAGCAAGTTAGTGCCAACATTCGACGCTTCGAGGCGTCTCCAGTCAGGCCGTTGGATAGTCCGCAGGACCTGCTTGGACCGGACATTCGTGTGTTGCTCAAACAGGGTAGGGCGCAAAGTTTTGAAGAGCGCCATTTCGATTTCTGGCTCTAAGGAAGGTCTGAAGTACCCACCGATCCTTGTTTCCCTCGCAGCTGGAGGTACAAGCCTTTCGGGGGCGCGTTTGCCGTCCTTGTCCTTTGACACGCGTTCACTGACACGTCGTTTATCTGGGCGAGGGCGGCAGGTAACTGCCGTCTCTACCGCGACCCATAAAAAAGGGTTCTTCACGGAATCCCGGGAAACACAGAAACAAGAACGCCGATTTGATTGATGATTGTTGGCGGTGATGCACAATTGCCCTCCCTGCTGGGGCAAGACTGCCCCAACATGGATAGGTAGATGCCCAGCACAGATGGCGGTAGCCTTGAAGGTTGCTTGGGTCAGCGTTTTTTCGGCAGATGGGTCAATTCTTCATCAGCGCCGACACTTACGACTCAAACCCGGTGTCTTGCCCGTAATGCGCTTGAATGCACGACTGAAAGCGGCCTGGGATGTATAGCCCAAACGCTGCGCTACCTCTTCAATCGGTAGCCTTTCGAGGGTCAGCCACTGGCTCGCAAGCCGCATTCGCAGTTCGGTGACATAGCGCAGTGGGGCCATGCCAATCGTCACCTGGAAGCGGTCCGCGAAGACCGAGCGTGAGGTATTGCAGTGCTCTGCCAACTGCGCAACGGTCCAGTCGCGGCCCGGTTGTTGATGGAGCGCAAGCAGTGCACCGGCCAAGCGTGGATCGCGCAAGGCGGCGACCAGGCCAGAAGCATTCCCACAGGCACACTCCACCCAGCCGCGAACGACCATGGCAGCTACCACGTCGGCCAAACGCGCGAGGATACCGGCGAAGCCGACACGTGCGGCGCTGACCTCGCGTTCCATGGTGGTCAGGATCGGTACCAGCCCGGGGTAACGCTGGCCGCCGGCATCAATCAGCATCAGGCCCGGCATCAGCCTGCCAAGGCCATGGATACTGCCCAGTTCAAACTCCATACAACCACTGAACAAAATAGTGCTCGGCGTGGGGCTGGCATCGGTTCCGGTATCCACCGCGCTGACGGTGTCACCGAGCGGGGTGCCGTCTAGACGGTTGATGTCTAGAACAGGCGCGTCCGGATGTGAAAACAGTTGATGGGCGGCGCCATGGGAGATGAACACGGCGTTGCCGGCAGACAGCTCGTAGGTGGTGCCATCCTCCATTCGCAGCACCGCATTGCCGACGGCTATGAAGTGGAACCAGGCGTGCCCAGGTTTTTCCGTGAAGCCCAAACCGAAGGTAGGGCCTGCCTGGATACGCCGGTATTCGACACCACGCAGGCGCATACCGCGCAACAGTTCGTTGATGAGGTCCGAGGAGAGAGCAAACTGATCAGTAGGCATTGTTCAGGTGTTTTAGTCAAAAAATAGAGATTTTCGATCATAGATCATCCGGATCCCGGCGCCTAGACTTCGGTTCGCAATGAAGATAGGGAGATCCGTACGATGACCGACTGTGTATGTAATGCCGTACCCGACCGCCATTCCGGCGTCGGCTTGGATGTAGAGCCCGCGAACCCCGCGTGGATGGCCGTCTTCTCGTTGGCAATGGGGGTGTTCGGATTACTGACCGCTGAGTACCTTCCGGCCAGTTTGTTGACGCTGATGGCTGCCGACCTGGGAGTGTCCGAAGCGCTGGCTGGCCAGGCGGTAACGGTGACAGCCGTGGTGGCGCTGTTCGCCGGCTTGCTGGTGCCTGGCCTGACCCGCGGCATCGACCGACGTTGGGTGTTGCTGGGTTTTTCCACGTTGATGGTCGCCTCCAATCTGTTGGTCGCCGTTTCCTCCAGCTTCGCGGTGCTGTTGTTGATGCGCATCTTGCTGGGCATTGCCCTTGGCGGTTTCTGGAGCATGGCGGCGGCGGTAGCGATGCGCTTGGTGCCGAGTGCTTTGTTGCCCCGGGCGCTGTCGATCATTTTCAGCGGCATTGCTATCGGGACGGTCGTTGCCGTGCCGCTGGGCAGCTATCTGGGCGGGCTGTATGGCTGGCGCAGCGCGTTCTTTGCAGCAGCGGCGGTAGGCATGGTGACCTTGGCGTTCCAGTCGTTCACTCTGCCGCGCCTTGCGCCGCGCCGGCCGGCACGTCTGCGCACCGTACTCGAGGTGTTGCAGCGCCCGGGTATCGCCATGGGGATGTTCGGTTGCGTGCTGGTGCACAGCGGCCACTTTGCTATGTTCACCTACGTTCGGCCATTCCTTGAAGGGACTACCGGCATCGGCCCACAAGGGCTGTCCCTGATGCTGCTGGGGTTCGGTGTGGCGAACTTCGCCGGCACGCTGTTGGCCGGGAAGCTGCTGGAGCACCACCCGCTGGCCACTCTCGTATTGATGCCCGCGCTGGTCGGTGTTGCAGCACTGGCGTTGGTGCTGTTGCCGGCATCGGTGCCGGGGCAGGCGGTACTCCTGGCGATCTGGGGGTTGGCCTTTGGTGGTGTGCCGGTGGCGTGGTCGAACTGGGTTGCCAGTGCGGTACCTGATCAGGCGGAAAGCGCCGGGGGCATGGTGGTGGCATCTGTGCAGTCCGCCATTGCCACAGGCGCGGCCGCTGGCGGTGCAGTGTTCAGCCTCGGTGGCAGCGCAGGCGTATTCGTCGCAGCGGCCGTGCTGATGCTGCTGGCCGCACTGCTGATTGCGCTGCGGGTCCGCGTCCCTTCTGCCCATGGCGTTCACCAGTCCAAGCCCGCCTTGCATCTTTGATCCGGTTTGCCAAACCGCCTCGATCCCATCCGTAATCAGGAGTTAACCCATGAACAATACGACGTCTCACCAAGGACGCTTCAAATCGTTGCGCGCGGCAGTGGGCCTGCGTAACGAGAAGAACGGCTACAAGATCCGCGAAGCCACTCTGCAGAAAGTGCCTTACCTTTTGGTGATCGGCGAGCAGGAAAAAGCCGGCGCCGCGTCACCCTGTTGGGGGGGTATACTCAAGTTATGCGGCTCACACCCCCGGTGCGAGCGATCGCGAATGGCGATTTTTGGCACGGGCCTGGGTGGCCGCGGCTGGTATTTGGTGCGCCTCCTTATACTGGATGAACAACCCTAATGTGGCAAATCCCTGGTTGTTCGGAAGAGGATATGGGGTATGAGTCGATATCCTTAAGTGGAGTTGTCGGGTCTGTCTCTCTGCACCTATCCTGAAATTGACTCGCGAGATGCTCGTGCTCTGCGTGATGTTGCCAGGGCTCTGGTCGCTAGGGGCATCGATCCTCGTGTCCATCGACAGCTGGAGCGAATGCTAGGCGCTTGGTCACGGAAAACGCCTAAATCGGCTGACAACGAGGGCGCTCAGGTTGAGATATAGAGGGGCGCCTTACCTTCGCTATTCCTGGCCAGTTAAGCCGTTTGGCCAGGTCGCTGATCAGTCGTTAGGCAAGTGCAACTGCACTTCCATGGCGTCATGAAGGAGTCTGACGACCTCGATCACGTCGTCGTTTGCCACACGATAGAACACGATATGGCGTGGGCTTTTGACCGTTCCATGGGTTTGTTTGGCCTGCTGGCGTGAGTAGATGAGGTGATAGCTGCGAAGGCCCGGTGCAAGCTCATCGCGGTCGTGGCTGCCAAGGGGATACGGCGTGTCGGCAAGCGCTTGCAGCGCCGCGAGGATCAGCGCCTGGTAGCGCTGGCGTGCTTGATCGCCGAACTGCGTCTGGGAGAGCCTAAGGATGTCGACAATGTCGGCGCGCGCCGGGTTGGAAATCCGATACTGCGGCATGCTCAGTGTTTCTCTCTCGCGGGGAGGGTTGCCTCCAGGCTCAAGCCCTCGAGGTAGTGCTCCAGATCCCCTTCGTTCACCTGAGTAAAGCGCCCGTGCTCAAGATCCATGATGCCGATCGAGGTCGCCTGGCGCAGTGCCTCAATTTTGGCGGTGTCTTCGGCGACGCGCTGCTCCAATAAACGTAAACCTTCTCGCATCACTTCGCTGGCATTCTGATAACGGCCGGACTGCACCAAGTCATGGATAACCTGTTCCTGGTGAGGGGTGAGCACAACGTTTCGCGTCGCCATAACTAGCTCCAGTTCTATGCAAACAGGTACTTTTGATTGTTGGCATATTATGCCATTTTCGCTCAGGACAATAGCTTGGGGCCGACATCCGGCGATCAGGTGATAGCTGACTCGGCGCCAATCAGCAAGGTTCAAAGTCATCCGCCCATAATAAAGCTGCAGATTGATTTGCAGATTGATATGCCTGGCTGTGCGTGGGAGGAGGCGCGCGATGTGTGCTTTTCGATCCGCCCTGAAATCGATCGGCATGTTCGATGCCCATCAATATTTGCGTTTAGAGGCATCAAGAGAGGTTCCAATGCCCTACGAGTTAGAAAATCGCCTGGTGATCGGCGTCGCTTCCAGCGCTGTGTTTGATTTGTTGGCATCGGACGCAGTGTTTCAGAGTCAGGGGGAGGAGGAATACCGCAAGTTTCAGAAAAAAAATCTTCACGTCCCGCTTCCGAAAGGGATAGCGTTCCCCTTCATCATGCCCTCAGATGTGCCCCCAATGTAGCAATCTACCGGAAGTGAATGGAGTTCCATGGTTTGTGGAAAGCCAGAAATGCTCAGCTAAACAGCCTGCCAGACGACTCTCAGGATCCCCGGCAAACATTTTGACTAGGCTCTAGAACAACATTTTCAGGCAGAAAAATTTCAAATGTGCCCCCAATGTTGCCCCCACTTGAACCGGGTGTGCGAGCGATCGCGACTGGCGATTTTCTGGCAGAGATCCAGTTGGATTCGGATGGCTCTCAGTGGATCTCCATATTAGGTTGGATTGTTTGACCTCTGTTTTGTCCCGCATCGGCACGTGAGGTTCGATGTCCTTTTCCTCCACCATCCAGGCCAACATCGGCGCTGTACCGTACTCGGTACCGCCGATGAGGCGTTACGGCTTGATGTCGAACTGCGCTTCAACCCGATCGATCATCGTCTTGGTGCTCTCGATGTTGGCGCTGATGCGATTTTGACCCACGCCGCCGGAAGTCATTGACCCATTCGAATACTCAGCAAGCGATGACCTTGCGTGGGATTTCAGAGGCTGCACATGGGTCAGATAAAATCAGTAACCTGGGTCTAAATCGCATCAGCGCCAACAATTCAGTGCTTCTTGAGTCCCGCCTTCCTGACAAAATGGCGGTACGTAATGCGAATTTCAGCGCTGATGTTGCATGCGGTTTGATAGCAAATCCTCAACCTCTTCACGACTAGGCGCGTAAGCCCCGACATGCGAGCAAGACACTGACGCACAAGCAGCGGAAAACTCCAATCGTGCATGGGGCTCTTGGATGCCTAACAACGTCGAGGCCAGCCATCCGGCCATACTCGAATCGCCGGCACCTACCGTATCAGCGACCTCAACGGCGATCGCGGGCTGTTCAAACTTCACGTCGGCAGCATACAACGCCATACCTTTCGCTCCACGGGTGAAAAGAATCTGCGCACTAGCATTCATCGTCCGCAACGTTTGAAGCGCCTGTTCTTCGTTCAATCCAGGGTATATCTGGCGAAGATCCTCATCCGAGAGCTTGATGATGTCTGCAAGCTCCACCATGGCCGGGAAAGTCAGCTCGCGGTAGCGGGTGTCCATCAGGTTGCGCCAGTTCGGGTCATAGCTAATCAGCTTGTCTTCTTCCTTCACCCTCCTGGCCACCTCAACAAGCCTGTCCCCCAATGGCTGACGGGCAAGGCTGATACAGCTGAAGTGACAGAGTCGAGCCGCATCCAACCAACCTGCCGGGAGTTGGTCCACATCAAAAAGTAGATCGGCCTCGCCCGCAAAGAAATACCGGGGAGGGTGGCTGGAGGGCACGATTGCTACCAGAGGGTCAGCGTCAACTCTCTGGAGGAATCTCATGTCCAGACCGGCAATCTTCGATTGCTGTGCGAGCTCATCACCCAGTGAGTCGGTACTGATCGAGCCGGCGAAGGCAGTGGGCACGCCCAGGCGACTCATTGCGCGGGCCACGTTCCAGGGCGCGCCACCTGGATAGCCTTGCCACCGTCCGGGTGAATGTTGAACCACGTCGGTCAGTGCTTCACCAAACACAACAACGCTCGGCAATTGCATATTCATCCTCTCTTGTATCGGGCTGGGGACACGATCGTGCGTCACATCGTTAGACGCTGTCTCACCGCACCTGCGCGATCGGTAGCGATGGGTGAAGACCGTCTCGGTTGAAGAGCTTCATGGCGGTAGTACGCCGGTAGTCGCTCGGGGTCTGATGCATTTCATGACGGAAGTGGCGATTGAAATTGGAGACGTTTTCGTAGCCAACCTCGAAGCAGATTTCGGCGACCGAGAGCTGTGTCTGGACGAGTAGCCGACATGCACGCTGGATGCGCAGCTTGCGCATCAGGTCCATGAATCCGTGGCCAGTGATTCGTTTGAAGAAGCGTGAAAAACCGGCCTCGCTCATCCCTACTCGCTCGGCGATGACAGATAGCCGGACGTCAGATGTGAGCTCATTGATCAGGTAGTCGAATGCCTGATTAATTCGCTCCGAGCTGCGTTCGTTCAAGGACGGTGAGTAGCAGGCGCTGGCCAATACCCGAATTTCGAGCTTTGGCGCCCTTGCGAGGGTGTGTATCAGTTGCAGGAATATGATCAGGCGCTGAAGCCCCGTCGCCTTGCCGATTCCCTCAAGCAGCAAAGCGGCCTCCACGGCCGTCCCCCCAGTAAACTCGATCCCACGTTGTGCCAGCTCAAACAGCGTTTTCAGCTCCGATAGCTCAGGCAATGAGCCTCGGAGGTCGAGTAGGGCGGCGCCATCAAACTGCAGAACCACGTCGCGGCCTACGAGCTGTTCTCCCGGCGCGATATCTCCCATCCAATCATGGGGAAGACCTGGGCCAATCAGTGCGACATGTCCTGCGGTGAAGGGGCCGATGTAATCCCCGGCCAAGAGCTTGCCACTTCCTTGCCGAATCAGGTGGATTTCATATTCAGGATGGTGGTTCCAGCGGGCGAGGGAGTATGGATAGTCGTGCTCGTACCATCGAAAGCTCTGATCGGGTTCAGGAAGGATGACCTCAAGGTCGGCTGGTCGGTGCTCGAACAAAGCAGCGCGGTTATCAGGCATCTCGTGCCCCTTTTATAGTTGTTCTATGGATCGAATGCGCTAACCATACGCCGATCTCGCTCAGGACTGGTAGTTCATCTATTGCAGCTAAGTGATACTTTTTTGATTTCGTTTAGGGGAGGGTGCAGCGATCAAAAAAGTATCAATTCGGCGTCCTGGATTCGTTTGAGAGCGGGTCGGGTAGGTGATTTAATCAACTCGCCCACCACTGCGATGCGATCTTGATTTGCCCACCAGTGGTGAACAACAACAATAATAGCTCCGGTCATCTGGCTTGGAGTGGAGAGCCCCATGAAGATTACGAATGCGCTAATTCTTTCTACTGGTCTGTCATTCGCCCTTGCCAGCCATGCCGCTGAGACGCTGACCATCGCGACGGTCAACAACGGTGACATGATCCGAATGCAACGGCTATCCAAGGTCTTCGAGCAGCAGCATCCCGACATCAAACTGAACTGGGTCGTGCTCGAAGAGAACGTTCTGCGTCAGCGCCTGACCACTGACATTGCCACTCAAGGTGGTCAGTTCGACGTGTTGACCATTGGCACCTACGAGACCCCGATGTGGGGTGCCAAGAACTGGCTAGAGCCGATGAAGGACCTCCCGGCCGGCTACGACGTCGACGATATCTTTCCTGCCGTACGCCAGGGCCTTTCCGTTAACGATACGCTCTACGCACTGCCGTTCTACGGCGAAAGCACCATCACGTACTACCGCACCGATCTGTTCAAGGCAGCAGGATTGACGATGCCGGCACAGCCGACCTGGTCGCAACTGGGCGAGTTCGCTGCCAAGCTCAATGATCCTTCGAAAGATCAATATGGCATGTGCTTGCGTGGCAAAGCTGGCTGGGGCGAAAACATGGCCTTGCTTACCACGATGGCCAACGCCTTCGGGGCGCGCTGGTTCGATGAGAAATGGCAGCCTGAACTCAATGGTCCTGAGTGGAAGGCAGCAGCGACGTTTTATGTTGATACCCTGAAGAAATACGGTCCTCCGGGAATATCCAGTAACGGGTTCAACGAAACACTGGCCCTTTTCAACAGTGGAAAATGTGCGATTTGGGTTGATGCAAGCGTGGCTGGATCTTTCACCACCGATAAGGAGCAGAGCCGGGTGGTAGACAGCGTAGGTTTCGCGCCTGCGCCTATCGAGGTTACCGACAAGGGGTCCTCGTGGTTATATGCCTGGTCATTGGCAATTCCTGCCACCTCCAAGCACAAAGAGGCCGCCAAATCCTTCGTCACCTGGGCCACCTCCAAAGAGTACATCCAGCTAGTTACCGATAAGGATGGCATCACGAACGTGCCACCCGGAACACGCATCTCGACCTACAGTGACGCCTACCTCAAGGCCGCGCCGTTTGCTCAGGTAACGTTGCAAATGATGAAGCACGCTGCCCCGTCGCAGCCTTCAGCCAAGCCCGTTCCGTACGTGGGCATTCAATACGTGGTGATCCCCGAGTTTCAGTCGATCGGTACATCTGTAGGCAAGCTTTTCTCCGCAGCATTGACAGGACAAATGTCGGTTGAGCAAGCGCTGGCTTCTGCCCAGTCCACAACCGAGCGCGAGATGAAGCGTGCGGGCTATCCCAAAAAATAAATAGCCCCTTACCTCCGCCGGCTTAGCGCCGGCGGTCACAGCCGCACAGGTAAATAATCATGAACACGTCCACTATTCGAGCCCAGCTTGCGGCCTCGGCGCCATCACGCGCCCGCCGTTTGATCAATCCAGGATGGTTTCTGGTGTCGCCATCGGTTGCACTTTTGTTGCTCTGGATGATCGTGCCGCTGGCCATGACCGTTTATTTTTCGGTGATCCGTTACAACCTGCTCAATCCAGGGGAAAACGAGTTCGTTGGCCTGGAGAACTTTGCCTATTTCGTGACAGATTCGGGTTTTCTTCCCGGAGCGCTTAACACGTTGATACTGGTGGGCAGCGTGCTGCTGATCAGCGTGATTTTTGGTGTCTTGATTGCAGCCTTGCTTGAGGCAAGCGAGTTCTTTGGACGCGGCATCGTCAGGGTGCTGCTCATTTCGCCTTTTTTTATCATGCCTACAGTGGGTTCGCTGATCTTCAAGAATCTGATCTTCCACCCTGTCTCCGGGATCCTCGCGGCGGTATGGAAGTTCTTCGGGGCACAGCCCATCGATTGGCTAGCTCATTACCCACTCTTCTCGATCATCGTCATCGTTTCCTGGCAGTGGCTGCCTTTTGCGATCTTGTTGCTGATGACAGCCATGCAGTCGCTCGATCAAGAGCAGAAAGAGGCCGCTCGATTGGATGGGGCGGGTGCCCTGGCCATCTTCTGGCATTTGACCCTGCCACATTTGGCCAGGCCCATCGCGGTGGTGGTGATGATCGAGACGATTTTCCTGCTGTCGGTATTTGCAGAAATCTTCACCACGACAAATGGCGGACCTGGGTTCGCTTCGACCAACCTCGCCTATCTGATCTACAACCAGGCACTGGTGCAGTTCGATGTGGGCATGGCCTCGGCCGGTGGTCTGATTGCGGTGGTGATCGCTAACATCGCGGCGATTGTGCTGGTGCGCATGATTGGCAAGAACCTGACCGACAAAGCCTGAGGACAACGCCATGATGACGCTTAAACAATCCCGGTCTCTACAAAGCGTACTGCTCGGCACCTTGGCCTGGGTCACCGCTTTGCTGTTGTTCTTTCCGATCTTTTGGATGGTGCTTACCAGTTTCAAGACCGAGATCGATGCCTTCGCTACGCCGCCACAGTTCATCTTCATGCCTACGCTGGAGAATTACTTGCACATCCAGGAGCGCAGTGACTACTTCCACTTTGCGTGGAACTCGGTGCTGATTTCCTTCTCCGCTACAGCGTTGTGCATGCTGATCGCGGTGCCGGCGGCCTACTCGATGGCGTTCTATGAGACCAAGCGCACCAAGCAGACGCTGCTTTGGATGCTATCGACCAAGATGCTTCCTCCAGTTGGGGTGCTCATGCCTATCTACCTTCTGGCGAAGGGGGCGGGGTTGCTGGACACCCGGATCGCGATGATCGTGATCTACACCCTGATCAACCTGCCCATCGTGGTGTGGATGATTTACACGTACTTCAAAGACATTCCCCGGGAGATTCTGGAGGCGGCCAGGCTGGACGGGGCGACCCTGGGACAGGAGATGCTGCGCGTGCTGCTGCCCATCAGCAAGGGTGGACTGGCGTCGACCATGCTGCTGTCGATGATCCTGTGCTGGAACGAGGCCTTCTGGTCGCTCAACCTGACGAGCTCCAGCGCCGCACCTCTGACCGCGCTGATCGCTTCCTACTCGAGCCCTGAGGGTCTGTTTTGGGCGAAGCTTTCCGCAGTTTCCACATTGGCCTGCGCACCTATCTTGATCTTCGGCTGGATCAGTCAGAAGCAATTGGTTCGTGGGCTGTCCTTTGGCGCCGTCAAATGACGACGTCGAGCATTCAATGATTTCGCGAAGGCTCCAATTTCTTACAGGACTTTACGCATGGCCACTTTGAAAATAGAAAATCTCAAGAAAGGTTTCGAGGGACTGTCCATCATCAAGGGCATCGATCTCGAGGTTAAGGACAAGGAATTTGTGGTGTTTGTAGGGCCGTCGGGGTGTGGCAAGTCGACCCTGTTGCGCCTGATTGCAGGTTTGGAAGACGTCACGAGCGGCACGATCGAGCTCGACGGCCGAGACATCACTGAGGTGACTCCCGCCAAGCGAGACCTGGCCATGGTATTCCAAACCTATGCTCTGTATCCGCACATGACGGTACGCAAGAATTTGTCATTTGCCTTGGATCTGGCCGGTGAGAAGAAGCCGGATGTGGAAAGGAAGGTCGCCGAGGCCGCAAGGATTCTCGAGCTTGGTTCTCTGCTCGACCGCAAGCCTAAGCAGTTGTCAGGTGGTCAGCGCCAACGGGTCGCGATTGGTCGTGCGATTGTCCGAAACCCGAAGATTTTCCTTTTCGATGAGCCACTGTCGAACCTTGATGCTGCGCTGCGTGTACAGACGCGCTTGGAGCTGTCCCGACTGCATAAGGAGCTGCAGGCGACCATGATCTACGTGACCCATGACCAGGTCGAAGCCATGACGCTCGCCACCAAGGTCGTTGTGCTTAACGCAGGGCGGATCGAGCAGATTGGTTCGCCGCTCGAGCTCTACCATCACCCTGCCAACCTGTTCGTTGCCGGCTTCCTTGGGACACCAAAAATGGGGTTCTTGCAGGCGACTGTGTATGCCGTGCGTGCGTCGGGGGTTGAGGTTAGATTCGCCTCTGGAACCACTTTGCTCATTCCACGCGACAGCAGTGCGTTGTCGGTCGGGCAATCCGTGACGATCGGGATACGGCCGGAGCATTTGACCCTGGGCGCTGAAGGCCAAGTGCCGGTCACGACGGATGTCACCGAGCGCCTGGGCAGCGATACCTTCTGCCACGTGAATGTCGATTCAGGAGAAAGCCTGACGGTACGTGTCCAGGGGGATTGCGAAGTGCCGTACGCCGCCCGGCGTTATCTCACCCTCGATGTCGCTCATTGCCATCTATTTGATGAGAGCGGTCTTTCGGTAAGCCCTGCGGCATCACGCGCGGCCTGACTTCCATCAGGCGCGCTCTTTCGATGAAGCGCGCCACGAACCACAAAGGTAGATTCAATGAAACGTCTCGAAGGTAAAAGCGCTTTGATCACGGGTTCCGCACGCGGTATTGGCCGCTCGTTTGCCCAGGCCTATATCGGTGAAGGCGCTACGGTCGCTATCGCCGACATCAATTTGGAAAGAGCTCAAGCGACGGCCTCCGAGCTTGGGCCGCAAGCTTACGCGGTGGAGATGGACGTTACCCGCCAGGCGTCCATTGATGCAGCAATCGCCGAGGTCGTTGCCCACGCAGGAAAGCTGGACATCCTTGTGAACAACGCGGCGTTGTTCGATCTTGCACCGATCACTGAGATCACTCGGGAAAGCTACGACAAGCTTTTTGCAATCAACGTCAGCGGGACGCTGTTCACGCTTCAGGCAGCGGCGAAGCAGATGATCAGTCAGGGGCATGGCGGGAAGATCATCAACATGGCCAGCCAGGCGGGTCGCCGCGGTGAGGCGCTGGTAGGCGTCTACTGCGCCACCAAGGCGGCGGTCATCAGCCTTACGCAGTCTGCTGGCCTCAACCTCATCAAGCACAAAATCAATGTCAATGCGATCGCCCCGGGGGTTGTCGATGGCGAACACTGGGACGGTGTCGACGCGCTCTTCGCCAAACACGAGAACCGACCTCTAGGTGAGAAGAAGCGGCTCGTCGGCCTTGAAGTTCCATATGGGAGAATGGGGGCGGCAGAGGATCTGGTAGGAATGGCTATTTTCCTGGCGGGCTCGGAGAGCGATTACATCGTCGCACAAACGTACAACGTTGATGGCGGGAACTGGATGAGCTGAGTACAGAAGGGTGTTCGGGTGACAGGAGAGCGGCATATATCCGATCACCCGGCGGTTCGATTCAGCTTCCTCGCGATCACACTGCCCGATTCATGAGAGCCTGGCTGCCTGCGCGGCCTGTTCCGGATTCATGTGGACGTTCGCCCAGCGCGGATCGTACCGACCGGCATCAATGGCGACATAGTCGAACGGACCCAGTCGCTGGCCGATCTCGGTAAAGTGCGGGCCATAACCCGAGTCGCCACTGAAAAACAACCGCTGCTCAGGAGACACAAGTGCAAAGCCGACCCACAGCGACTGATCGCGGGTAAAGGTGCGTCCAGAGTAGTGTCGAGCTGTGGTGACGTGGACTCTGACGTTCGGTGTCAGCGCGATGACTTCGTTCCAGTCGGCTTCGCGTACGGCTCCCATGTCGTAACCCCAACGCTCAAAATGCGCGCCTACACCCAACCCCACGATAACCTTTCTGACTTTGGACTGAAGCGCCAGAACGGTTGGATAGTCCAAGTGATCGTAATGATCGTGGCTGATCAACAAAGCGTCGATCTCGGGTATGTCATCGGCCGTGTAGAGGCTGGTGGGTAGCCAGCCCGACCGGGTACAGCGGCGATGATATTCGCGACTTGATGCTGGAAAGCGTGGAGAAGCGTTTTGGTGATCAACTGCCCGCCACGCCGGTGCAATGGCTAAGCGACAACGGATCGGCGTACACCGCCGGACAGACACGCTTGTTTGCTCTACAGATCGGCTTACAGCCGGTGACCACCCCGGTACGCAGCCCGCAGAGCAACGGCATGGCCGAGAGCTTCGTGAAGACGATTAAGCGAGATTACGTGGCGCACATGCCCAAGCCGGATCGAGAAACGGCGTTGCGTAACTTGGCAATTGCCTTCGAGCACTACAACGAGCAGCATCCACACAGCGCCTTGAACTATCGCTCACCGAGGGAGTTCAGGCGCTTAGCGGCAGCATCAATTTAACGGGGAGTTGGTGTCCGGTTTGGTAGGGGCAAGTCCAAACAGTTATCGCACAAAATTATTTTTTGAGCGGTGACTCAAGACTGTAATGGATTAACTCTCAATGATCATGATGTCGACGGCCCAACCCTATCGTTAGTCAATTTTTTTGAGCCATCCGGTGATCTTTTTTGATGTCATCGGCGAACCTTCCCATAAGACGAACTAGATCTGAAACATCTCGCTCTTTCCACGTTGCAAAAATAGACAGTCCAATTCTCTCTCGAGCCTCATCGACGCGATCAGTCATTGCCTTGCCTCCTTTGGTAACAACGGCCTCACGGACCCGGCGGTCATGCTTGCCTTGCTTGCGGTCGACTAATCCAAGGTCCTCCAGCTTTGAAACTTGGCGACTGACAGTGGTGTAATCGCGTCCGACGCGGTCAGCAAGGTCGACTATGCCAATGGGTCCCAGCCGCTCCACCAGGACCAGCAGCGGGAACAGGGCGCCATCTAAAGAAATACCGGCTTCTCGCACCATCGCCTCATCACGCTGAGGGCGATTCATCACACCTACGATCTCTAGCAACGCTCCGTGAAGCTCTCGAAGCTGAGCGCTAATATGTGTATTTTGCACTTTTTTTGTTGACACAGCACTTTACTCCTCCAAGTATGTGCATAGTGCACTTAATCGGGGGCGTTATGAAAGAGCAATTTGCAGTAGATGTTTTGATTTGCGGCGCGGGAGCTGCTGGTCTGATGCTTGCAATCGATCTAGCGAGGAGGGGAATATCATTTCGTCTGATCGAGAAAGCGGCGCAGCCGTTCCACGGATCCCGCGGCAAGGGTATTCAGCCTAGAACTCAGGAAATATTCGAGGACATCGGTATCCTCGATCGAATTGTTGCCGCTGGAGGCGTCTATCCGCCTGAGCGGCTATACCACAACGACGGTAGCTACAGCGACGCTGATGTAATGGAACGCGGGAAGCCAACCTCGGCCGAACCTTATCATTTGCCTTTGATGGTGCCGCAATTTTTAACCGAGCGGGTGATGCGTGAGCGCCTGATGGAACTGGGGCAGATACCGGAATTTTCCTGCGAGTTGGTCGATTTCGTGCAGGACGCTGACGGTGTGACAGCGCAACTGGCAGGCAAGGGCGGCGAAGAAACGCTGCGTGTGCGATGGTTGGTAGGTGCAGATGGTGGCCGCAGTCTCGTGCGTCATTCTTTAGGTATTGGCTTTCCAGGCAAGACTCTAGGCGTCCGTGCCTTGGTGGTCGATGCGGTGATAACGGGTTTATCGCGTGATTATTGGCACCGATTCAACGATGGCGATATGACTCGGCAGATCTCGTTATGCCCGCTGGCTGGTACTCACTTGTTTCAAATACAGGGGCCGGTTCCTCTCGAGGGTGATATTGAACTTACCGCAGAGGCGTTGACGACTTTGGTGGCGCAGCGCACGGGACGCGATGACATTCAGGTTCAATCGCTGTCCTGGACTTCACTCTATACGATGAATGCCCGGCTTGCCGATCACTACCGCATGGATCGAGTATTCCTCGTGGGGGATGCGGCGCATATTCATCCGCCCACAGGGGGGCAGGGCCTCAATACCAGCGTGCAGGATGCCTATAACCTGGGCTGGAAGCTGGCTGCAGTTATCCAGGGAGCACCAGAAGCGTTGCTTGACAGTTATGAGCAGGAGCGACGGCCGGTGGCGGCGTCAATGCTGGGCCTGGCGACCCGACTGCTCGAGGCCCAGAAGCATGGCAATATGCGCCGTGGCCGCGAGGTGCACCAACTCGATATCGGCTATCCCGAGTCCACGTTGTCCCAGGAACAGCCTGAGCGACTTGACGGTTTGTCAGCGGGCGATCGAGCCCCCGATGCGCTGATCAGGGGAGCAGCCGGACATCCTTCGCGGTTGTTCAATCTTTATAAAGGCCCCCATTGGACTTTGCTGGGTTATGGTTTGGATCGCGACGCTGTGCCGTCTCGTGCAGGACTGCATATCCATACTTTCGGCCCCCATGGCGATGTCATTGATGAACAAGGGCACTTTTATGAAGCGTATGAGCCGGCCATGGGCGATTGGATATTGGTGCGCCCTGATGGCTACGTCGGGGCGATCGTCACACATGAAAACCTACACGCTTTGGAACGTTATCTCTTACAGGTAGGACTCGGTGTTCCCGGAGTTTTTAATGGCTAGCCCTACTGCTGATGTTTCTGTTGGCTGGTGTGAGGTGGCATAAGCGGCAAGAAATGTCTTCACGGCTCGCTCAACAGAACCTTTAATCTCTGACTTCGTGAGTTTTTCTTTTATGCCCAGCATCAGTGGTGTAACGGTTTCACACTCAAGTAGCGCGGTGAGTTGAGCGGCTGCCAGTAGCGGATCCGATCGTCTGAGGTTTCCCAGGGTCATTTGTCTCTCGAGAAACTCGGCTGTTCTCTTTATTCCTACCTTGGGGCCCAGTTCATGAAAGCGCTTTCCGATAGTGCTTCGTCCGGACTCGGCGATGATGGCTCGTCGTGTCTGGATTCGCGTCGCTGAGCACAGGAACTCCAATACGTGCTCGCCACAGACCTGCAAGGTCTCTTGCAGGTCTTCAACCTCTTTGTCCAGTGTCCCGAAGACGGGCTCAAACTCTTTCACGGCTTCCTCATTCATGGCGGCCACAAATAACTCTTCCTTGGAGCTGAAGTAGCCATACAACGTGGCTTTTGACCCGCCCACCAAGGCAGCAATCTCTCCCATCGAGGCGCCTTCAAAGCCTGCACCCTGAAAGACCTGGGAGGCAGCTGCAAGGATAGCTTCACGCTTCGCTTCTGTTTTGACTCTCATAGCGGAATCTCTTTTTCTAAACCAATGCGTTCAGTATTGCTTGACTTGGAACGCATCGTCAAATAACTATACCGTACCGTTTAGTTATTGTTTGCGTCTTCCTACTTTTGGAGCTTCGTCATGCGCAAAGCAGTTCTTTTACCATCCGTCGCTGTCGTGGCGATTTCCTGCCTCATCAGTGCGTGCGGCAAACCCCCGATGGGCCCTCCACCTGCAGCCGGGACGCCGGTTGTGGGTGTGATTACGGTCAAAAAGCAGCCGGTTGAGTTGAGTACAGAGCTACCGGGTCGCACTGTTCCTTACTTAGTCGCCGACGTCCGTCCGCAGGTGAATGGGATCATCAAGGCTCGGAACTTTCGCGAAGGAAGTGACGTAAAGGCTGGGCAGACGCTCTATGAAATTGATCCTGCGCCCTACCAAGCAGCCTACAACAGCAATGTCGCAGCGCTGGCCAAGGCCCAGGCAAGCCTTAGAACCGCTCAGCTAAAATCTGATCGTTACAAGGAACTGATCATCATCAATGCGGTGAGTCAGCAGGAGTACGACGACGCCGTCGCCAACCTGGGCGAGATAAAGGCAGATGTCGCAGCAGCGAAGGCCAATGTGGAAACCAGTCGTATCAACCTGGCTTATGCCCACGTGGACGCGCCGATATCTGGACGCGTAGGGCGGTCAGCCGTGACTCCCGGCGCGCTGGTGACCGCTAGTCAGGCCACAGCAATGGCTACGATTCAGCAACTCGACCCCATCTACGTAGACGTAACGCAATCCAGTGCGGCGCTGCTCAACCTCAAAGAATCCCTTGCAAAGGGGGAGATCCAGAAAGTCGGAGCTAACGCCGCAAAGGTAGCGCTGGTGCTGGAGAATGGTCGTACTTACCCCCTGGAGGGAAGGTTGGAATTCTCTGACGTAACCGTGAATCAGGATACTGGCGCAATCACCCTGCGTGCGGTGTTTCCAAATCCCAATGCGGACCTGTTGCCGGGTATGTATGTACGGGCTGTTATGCAAATAGGGATAAAAGAGCAGGGGTTGTTAGTACCGCAACAAGCTGTCAGTCGAGACAGCACTGGTAAACCGACAGTTTATATTGTGGGGGCCGGCAATAAGCTGGAGCGTCGCGTATTAGAAACCGACCGCGCCATTGGTGATCAGTGGTTGATTCGTAGCGGTTTGCAGGCAGGTGACCAACTGGTTGTGGACGGTCAGCAACGCGCTGCGCCTGGCTTAGAGGTCGAGGTAACGCCATGGGCCCCAGGGCAGCCCACGCGCTCATACACTGCCGATCTTTCTGCAGTGAAACCATCCGCTGAAAATCAATAGGAAGCAGACGAAAATGGCGCGCTTTTTTATTGATCGTCCGATCTTCGCATGGGTCCTTGCCATCATTGTGATGCTGGCGGGTCTTATCTCCGTCCTGACATTACCTATTGCACAATATCCAGCCATTGCGCCACCTGCCGTGGCAATTGTCGCGACCTATCCTGGTGCTTCAGCTAAAACACTGGAGGATACAGTTACCCAAGTTATCGAACAGAAGATGAAGGGGTTGGATCGGCTGAGTTACATGGCTTCGACCAGTGAGTCCTCAGGCACCGTCACCATCACGCTGACATTCGAGAACGGGACCAATCCAGACACAGCCCAAGTACAGGTGCAGAATAAATTGGCGCTCGCCACGCCGTTGTTGCCGCAAGAGGTACAGCAGCAAGGCGTATCTGTCAGTAAATCGGCCAGCAACTACCTTAACGTTCTGGCTTTTACATCAGAAGATGGAAGCATGAACGGTTCCGATCTGTCGGACTACGTGGCGGCGAATGTCCAGGAAGCCATCAGTCGTGTTGAGGGCGTCGGCGATACGACCTTGTTCGGATCGCAATACGCCATGCGGATTTGGCTCAACCCCGATGAGCTCACCAGCTTCAGTCTGACGCCGGTGGACGTTAAAACTGCCATTCAGGCGCAAAACGTTCAGGTGTCTGCAGGCCAGTTGGGTGGCCTGCCAGCAGCGAGCAACCAACAGCTGAATGCGACGATCACCGCGCAAACCCGTATGCGAACGGCCGAGGAGTTCGAGAACATCGTGTTGCGCACTCTGACCGATGGTTCGAGAGTGCGTTTGCGCGACGTTGCCCGTATCGAACTGGGCAGCGAGACCTACAACACGATAGGTCGCTATAACGGAAAGCCTGCGGCTGGATTGGCGATTAAGTTGGCCACCGGTGCCAATGCGCTGGATACCGTCAAAGCTATTGATGCGCGCCTGGCGCAGCTGGAAACGTTCTTTCCCGAAGGAATGAAGGTGCACAAACCCTATGACACCACACCGTTCGTGCGCATCTCAATTGAAGAGGTCGTGCGTACGTTAGTCGAGGCGGTGGTGCTGGTGTTTCTGGTCATGTATCTGTTTATGCAGAACCTTCGCGCCACCTTGATCCCGACCATCGCGGTGCCGGTAGTGCTCTTGGGTACTTTTGGGGTCCTGGCTGTTTGCGGCTTCACGATCAATACCTTGACCATGTTTGCCATGGTGCTTGCCATCGGACTTCTGGTGGATGACGCAATTGTTGTCGTTGAAAACGTCGAACGGGTCATGAGCGATGAGGGTTTGCCGCCCAGGGAAGCGACGCGCAAGTCGATGGATCAGATCACCGGTGCATTGGTCGGAGTCGCGCTGGTATTGGCTGCTGTGTTCGTCCCCATGGCGTTCTTCAGCGGTTCGAGTGGCGTTATTTACCGCCAGTTTTCCATCACCATTGTCTCAGCGATGTCGTTGTCGGTACTTGCCGCATTGGTCCTCACCCCAGCCTTGTGCGCGACGATGCTCAAACCGGCTGCGCAAGGGCATACGTTGGCCACCCGCGTTTTTTTTGGCTGGTTCAACCGTACTTTTGAACGAGGCAATCTCCGTTACCAGGGCGTCGTCAGCCACATGCTGAACAAGGGTTGGCGGTACATGCTGGTTTATGCGGTGGTTGTAGCGTTGGTGGTTTTCGTCTTCATGAAGTTGCCGGTCGGTTTTTTACCGAACGAGGACCAGGGGACGCTTTTCACCAATATGCAATTGCCGCCAGGTGCCACTAGGGCGCGAACGGACGAGATTATCAAGCAAGTTGAACATCACTTCCTGGTCGATCAAAAAGATGCGGTAGAAGGCGTGTTCTCCGTGTCAGGCTTCAGTTTCGCGGGCAGCGGCCAAAATATGGGCTTCGCTTTTGTTCAACTCAAACCCTGGGACGAGCGCACGGGGCCTGGCCTGAGTGTCACCGATGTCGCGGCCAAGGCTGGCGCCTTTTTCAACACCATTAGGGACGCCAGGATCTTCGCCTTTGCGCCGCCCGCCGTCTCGGAGCTAGGTAACGCAACGGGGTTCGATCTGATGCTTAAGGACGAAGCAAACCTCGGCCATGCAGCTATGATGCAGGCTCGTAATCAGTTGCTGGGCATACTCACCAAGGATCAGCGCTTGGTCGCTGTACGGCCTAATGGTCTTGAAGATATGCCAGATTACCGATTGCAGGTTGATACCTTCAAAGCCGGTGCTCTCGGTATTTCCATGGCCGATATTAACAACACTATTTCTGCAGCCTGGGGCAGCAATTACGTCAACGACTTCATCGACCAGGGGCGTGTCAAAAAAGTGATGCTGCAGGGTGACGACCGTTTCCGAATGCTACCCACGGATATTGACCGGTGGTACGTACGGAACAACGCCGGGACCATGGTTCCGTTTACTTCATTTGCGACTGCAACCTGGGCAACCAGTTCACCGAGACTGGAACGCTACAATGGCGTGCCGTCGATTGAAATCCTTGGCATGGCTTTTCCGGGGCGTGCATCAAGCGGCGAAGCAATGGCTATTGTCGAGGCCGCAATCGCGCAGTTGCCCCCCGGTATAGGCTATGAATGGACGGGGCTGTCGCGGCAGGAAAAAGCCTCAAGTGGCCAGACGGGAATCTTGTACGGGTTGTCGATTCTGATTGTGTTTCTTTCACTTGCAGCGTTGTACGAGAGTTGGGCGGTCCCGTTTTCGGTGATTCTGGTTATTCCTTCGGGAGTATTCGGCGTCTTGGCGGGTGCGGTCCTGACATGGAAGTTTAACGACATTTACTTCCAGGTCGGATTGCTCACTACCATCGGGCTCGCCTGTAAAAATGCCATCCTCATCGTAGAGTTTGCCAAGGATCTTCACGAAGAGGGCAAGGATCTGCTAGACGCTACGATGGAAGCTGTGCGTATGCGCTTGCGCCCTATCCTGATGACATCGCTTGCGTTCATTCTCGGCGTGCTGCCATTGGTCTTGGGCAGCGGGGCTGGTGCTGGAGCCCAGCATGCGCTTGGCACGGCCGTTATTGGTGGGATGTTGTCGGGAACCATTTTTGCAGTGTTTTTTGTACCCCTGTTCTTCGTGCTCATCATGCGGAAGTTCAATGCCGGGGGGAGCCGATCGCGTCTAACGTCGCCCGACTCGTCGGCGGCTCCGACAGCCTAGCAGGGGGAGTGATATGTACCGTTTTACTTCTCACGTGCGGCGCTGTGCACAAATCCTATTGCTGCGCTTGGCGGTGGTTGGATTCATTGGTGGATGCAGCATGACTCCTGGCTATGAACAACCTGAGGAGCCTGTAGCCGCAGGCTTTTCTTATTATGTTTCAAGCGGCATCAGCACTTTTCCGGCTTCCGCAGTCAGTGGGTGTGGGCGCGTTTGCTGCTGAGAAGCGCGATGTTGAATGTTGAGTCACGCAGTGATTCTTGAAAGTCATCGTCATCTGCCGCGCCATTTTACTTCCTAAGAAACGCTCGACTGTTGGCTCATTTCCCAAGTGGAAATGAGCCAACGTGACCTTATGGAGAGCGCTGTTTCTGTGGTCTGGATCGTGTGCATTTTGCGACTGAATAGTCACCAATAATTAGGAAGGAGCGAGGGGAGCAAGGAGAACAAAATTTCTCAGAAATGTACTTGAAATTTGAATTTGAATTAAGTAGATTCCAGATTGAGGCCCAACCAAAGAGAAGCAGAATGAGCATTGTCTAAAGGCATTTGATCGCAGATTCAAGCCAAGTCCCGCAGACAGATTTACGGGCAACTCATGTGCGTTTTGAAGTTCGTTGGTTCATCTCGTGGGGCAATCACGAGACGCCATCAGAATCAAAACCTGCAGGTTGATGTGCTCAGGGCTTGAAAGCAGGCATCCGGTTCGAGTGAGTCGTGGTTCTGTTTTTTTAGAACATCTATGAGGTGTCTCCGTTGCGATGTAGATAACCTAACAGCAGGTTAGGTCGCGTCAGAAAAAACTGTGTAGTACCAAAAATAAAAATAAAAAAGAGTGAATACATATGAAAAAAACAATACCTATTCCCAAGGTTGGTCGGCATTTGCTGTTGCTTGGGTTTATGAACCTTGTAGGCACCTCCGTCTCGGCTGCGCAATTCAGTGTTGGCGAGATAGAAGGTAACTTTGATTCGATATTGACATTGGGTGGAAGTTGGTCGCTACAAAACCCGGACGCTAATCTACTGAGAAATCGTGGTACCGACGATGGGCGGCGAAACTTCAAAAAAGGTGAAAACTTTTCTACGATCTTCAAGGGTATTCATGACCTGGAATTGAAATATGAAGGTGGTGGTGTGTTTGTTCGTGGCAAGTATTGGTACGACTTTAAACTCACCGACGACTCTCTACGCTATAAAGATATTAACAATAGTCACAGGGATACCGGTAGTCGGTCTTCCGGGGCTGAGGTGCTGGATGCTTTCATCTATCACAACTATCAAATAGGCGAACTGCCGGGCAGCGTGCGTCTTGGCAAGCAGGTTCTCAGTTGGGGGGAAGGTACCTTTATAACGGGCGGACTCAATGTTATTAACCCTGTCAACGTTGCCGCCATCCGACGTCCCGGCTCCGAGATCAAGGAAGGGTTGATACCCGTTAATCTGCTGTATGTTTCGCAAAATCTGACGGACGAAGTATCGCTTGATACGTTTTATCAGTTGCAGTGGGAAAAGACCGTCATTGACAACTGCGCTACCTTCTTTTCGCAAGTGGATGGGCTTGCCCATGGATGCAATGGTCAACCGGTAGGTCCTGATCTCACAACGAATGCGGCAGCGCGAGCGGCGTTGATACCGCTGGGCATCGATCTGTCCTCTGAGGGTATTATCGTGCCGCGTTCTGATGATAAAGAACCTAAAAACAGCGGCCAGTGGGGGACCGCGCTGCGTTGGCTGGTTCCGGAGATAAACAGTGAATTTGCTGGCTACTTCATAAACTATCACAGCCGGCAGTCCTATTTGGGTGTGACCAGTGGACCGCACGCAACAGATTCGGGGTTTGCTGGTGCACTTTGCGGAAATCTTGGAATCCCAGCCGGGGGTTGTAATAATTTCCTGTCCAGTGCTGCGGGTGGTTCGCTTGTTCAAGCGTATCGACTAGGCAGCAGCAAGTACTTTGTTGAGTATCCGGAAAATATTCAGCTTTATGGGATCAGCTTTAATACAAGCCTCCCTTCCGGTACGAGTTTGGCAGGTGAGCTCAGCTATCGACCTAATATGCCTTTGCAAGTCAACGCCGTGGATCTCATCTTGGCTCCCACGGGTGTTGCGACCGCAAGCCCGCTGATTTCCTCCGGTGACGTGGCAATAGCCAACAATCAAGATTTGAAAGGCTACCGACGTAAGGAGGTCACCCAAGCTCAGCTGACAGCAACGCACTTCTTCGATCAGTTCATGGGCGCAGAGCGTCTTTCTCTCATTGGCGAAGTGGGCGTCACACACATTGGCGGGCTAGGCGGAAAAGGTGGTTTGCGTTACGGGCGAAGCAGTGCATTTGGACAAGGTGAATTATTCCCGAATAATTCAGTCTGCATCGCGCAAACTAATAGCACCACGCCCTACAACTGCACAAGTGATGGGTTCGCCACCAGTACATCCTGGGGGTACAGGGCGCGCGCCATATGGGAATACACGAATGTAATTCCAGGTGTCGAGCTGCGGCCCAGCGTTGCATGGTCCCACGATGTCAGTGGTTATGGTCCAGAACCGGGCTTTAACGAGGGTTCAAAAGCGATCAGTATCGCTCTTGATACCTCCTACCTGAACACCTACTCAGCGAATATTTCTTATACAAACTACTTCGGTGGTGATTACAACATAAACATTGATCGCGACTTCCTGGCTGTTAACGTCGGTGTCTCTTTTTAGAGGGAGTAATTCAACGTGAAAAAATCAACAATAATTTTAGTGGCGGCCGCATCACTTTCCACTCAGATGAGTGTGGCTGCGGTTTCTCCTGATGAAGCCAAGCAACTAACTACCACGCTCACGCCCGTCGGTGCGGAAAGGGCGGGTAATGCACAGGGAAGCATACCGAAGTGGACGGGAGGGCTTGATAAGTCTGCTGGCACGCCAAACCCTATAAATGGTGCACTTAGCGACCCATTTGAAGCTGAAAAACCGCTATTTGTCATCGACTCGCAGAACGTTGGCAACTACGCTGACAAGCTTTCACCGGGCCAGATGGCGATGTTCAAGCGTTATCCGGACACTTATCGGCTGCGTGTGTTTCCCACGCATCGTACTGCTGCGTTGCCAGATAAAATCTATGAAGTTGTAAGCCGGAACGCAGTGAATACTCGATTGGTCACTGGCGGGAACGGACTTGAAAACTTCGATACTGCGATCCCGTTCCCCATTCCTAAGAGTGGACTTGAGGTGGTTTGGAACCACATCACTCGTTATCGTGGAGGAAGTTATCGTCGCACCTATGTGCAGGCGACGCCATTGGCGGATGGAGTCTTCGTCCCAGTGTATTTTACTCAGCAGTTGACCTTTCGCGATCATATGAAAAACTTTGATCCGAATAACCCTGGAAACATACTGTTCTACTATAAACAACTGATTACAGCACCGGCGCGGTTAGCGGGTGATGTTGTGCTTGTTCACGAACCCTTGGATCAAGTTAAAGAGCCGCGTTCAGCGTGGATTTACAGCGCAGGCCAGCGACGGGTCAGACGCGCTCCCCAGATTGCTTATGACGGCCCATACCCCGCGTCCGAGGGACAGCGTACAGGTGATAATCTCGATATGTACAATGGCGCCCCCGATCGATATGACTGGACGTTAGTGGGCAAAAAAGAAGTCTACATTCCTTACAATAACTACATGCTTGAGTCGCCCACCTTGACTTACAGCGATATCGTCAAGCCAGGTCACATTAACAGCGATTTGCTTCGTTATGAGCTGCACCGTGTCTGGGTCGTAGAGGCTAACTTAAAGCCAGGTGAACGCCATATATTTTCAAAGCGCGTCATGTACATCGATGAAGATACCTGGCAAATCGTGCTGGCCGATCAGTACGACTCAAGAAATACGTTGTGGCGTGTAGCGGAAGGGTACATGACACAACGCTATGACCAGCAGATTCCATGGTTGGGTCAGGAGGCAATCTATGACCTGTCCAATGGAAGATACATCATTTCGGGTATGCGCAACGAAGAGAAAAAGCCTATTGAATTTAACTTTTTTTCCTCTGCTGCCGACTATACGCCCACGGCATTGCGCAACGACGGCGTGCGTTAAATCTGGAGGGGCAAGTCATGTTAGGTTACCAATAATTTGGCGACGTTTTCGACCGTCGCATAAATAATAACTTCCGTCATACAGTGTTCTTAAACCATTTTTACATGTAAAACACTTGATGCAGGCTTAAGTCGAGGAATGATTTGTCTATGGGCTTTTCTGCACCCTTCGGCATTTTTCAATGCCGAGAAATCGAAGGTTTAAGTGCATTTACGTAAGTCTGTTTTTATGGTTCGCCGCATACTTCATTCATTCAAGCAATATCGATACTATTTATTCTCACCCACCCAAAATAGATTGAAGGTTCTAATGGAAAAAAAATCAGGAAATCGGGTTCTTGCAGAGTCACTCAAAGCCTACGGAGTTGACCATTTTTTCAACGTGCCCATGATTATTCCGCCAGGAATAAAGGAAATGACCGCTATCGGTATAAAGTCTATCGTCACCCATTCGGAGAAGGCTGCGGTCTATATGGCCGATGGCTACGCGCGTGAATCCGGCCGTGTTGGCGTGTGCGGATCGCAAGCTATCGGCGCAACTAACCTCGCAGCCGGGTTGCTGGATGCGGTTATGGCAAAGTCTCCGATTCTTGCCATCTCGGGAGGTAGTACGCCTGATACTCGCGAGCGCAATTTTTATCAGGAGCACGACCAGCGCTCAATTTTTGCTGGTTTGACGAAGTTCAGCGCTAGAGTTGAAAAGGCGCAGCGGTTACCGGATCTGCTTCAGCAAGCTTTCCGTGTGGCCACCACTGGCTCGCCAGGGCCGGTGCACCTGGAACTGGATGGGTTCTGGGGAGGGGTACTGCTGGAAGAGTTCGAGAGTGTCATGCGGCCTGACCCGCGCTATGGTTCGTCCCCGGCAATGCGCCCAACCTCAGCCCCCGAAGACATTCGCACCACCGTAACAGCACTTCGGGAAGCTAAGCGCCCGATCATTATGGTCGGCTCTGGCATCCGTGCCTCGCGTGCGCAATCAGCGGTTCTGGACTTTGCGCATTTCTCAAGAATTCCCGTCGCAACGTCTCTTGATGCGAAGGCGGTCGTTCCCGAAAGTGATGGGCTTTGTGTCGGTGTCGTAGGGGACTATTCGCGCGACACCGCAAACATTGCAGTCTCCGAAGCCGACTTTGTGCTTTTCATTGGTTCGAGTACGGGCAGTATGGCCACCCGTTTGTGGACGGTTCCTACACCTGGCGTGAAGGCAGTGCAGATTGACATCGATCCGCGTGAGCTTGGTCGTAACTACCCTTTGTTAGTAGGGTTGCTGGGAGATCCGGTTGCCGTCTTAGAACAACTCAGCGCAGAGCTGGCTGGGCCTGTTGGTACTCCTCAGTGGCTTGAGCGAATTGCAGCGTTACGCAAGCAATGGGCTGGGATGGCTGCCGAATATGAAACTTCGGATATATCCCCCATCCGGCCAGAACGGCTTTGCAGGATGTTGTCCGACTTGCTTCCCGAAGGTGCGCTTGTGGCAGTTGACACTGGGCATTCTGCAGGCTGGGCCGCTCGTAATATCTACTTGGATCGCCCTGGTCAATCACTTATCCGCGCTGCCGGTTCGCTTGGCTGGTCGTTCCCAGCGTCGCTGGGTGCGAAATGCGCTAACCCTGATCGGCCGGTTGTTTGTTTCACGGGCGATGGCGCGTTCTTCTACCACATGGCTGAAATGGAGACAGCCGTTCGTTACGGCATCAATACCGTGACGGTTGTAAACAATAATCACGGCTTCAACCAAGAACGTGTTCTATGGGACGACAGTGCCGCACTGGAAAAGAATTGGAAGTTCGGTCCTACGGATTTCGCCTCTATCGCCGAGGCATTTGGCGTGAAGGCCTACCGGGTCGAAAAGACTTCTGATTTTGAAGCTGCTTTCAAGGATGCGCTGTCATGTGGTCGTCCCGCATTGATAGACGTATATACCGACCCGACCGCTCTTGTTCCTATTCCCTGGACTCAAAATCGTTAATAGATAGATGCCTTGTTGCATTTTCGGTCGGTAGGTTAAAAAGCCAGCCACACACACACATCAGCAAATGTGCACGGAAATCAACAGTACTTATATGCAATATGCCCTGATTGCCCCGGGGACCATTTTGGCCATTAGATAATCCCGAAGGAAAAAATATGAACAACGAGAACCCTTCCCAGACCGCAGCAGATGTGTCACATGACGAGTTCACTGTCCGCCGCGTTGTGACTGGACACGATAAGAATGGCAAGTCTGTTGTTTTGGCAGACGGGGCCCCTCCCAATGTATTCTCGACGCCCGCACTGCCAGGTTACATTTCAATCGACACGTTCCGGACCTTCGAATCGCCTGCCGTCATTGCAGGACAGCCCGCTGAAACAACCGATGGGCCTCGACGTCAATTGCCGACGCCTAACGGCACGGTGATTCGCATCAGTCATGTGCCGCCTACCAACGAGGTTTTTAAGAAGCTGGATTCTGCCACCTCCAATAATGCGTTCCAGGCGCTGGGTAATGCAGGAGGCCACACGGGAAACGCGCAGTCCAAAAATGCTCTAATGCATCGCACGGAAACGATCGACTATGTTGTCGTACTTTCAGGTGAGCTTACGTTGGTGCTGGATGATTCAGAAGTTGTCTTGCGCACTGGCGACGTATTAGTGCAGTGCGGAACAAATCATGCTTGGGAAAACCGATCAAATGTCCCGGCGACTGTGGTGTTCGTTCTTTTGTCTGGAGTCTATGACCCAGAACTTACTCAGCTCCTGTCTAGCGTGCCTTGAATCAGATGATACTCAGGAGGGGCATACCCTCTGGTTGGAGTGCTATTGAGTACGTAGCGTATGAGGTATGAGTCGAATAACGCTAGCCAGTAACTCAGCTCAATCGAGCCGGCTGTTGCTCAGGTTAATTTCTTAGGGGCAGAAGAAACTTCTGCTCAGGTCACGGGAGGCCCTAATGGTTAGCCATTACCTGAAACACTATACGATGTGCGAAGTTGCATCTTTCGATCCAAATACATTTTTGGAGAACATCGCTGTCCGCGTCGATGGATCAATGCTGGTAACTGTGGTATTTCACCGGGCGCTCTGGTTGGTTCCAGCGGTTGGCAGCCCGCAAGCTGGTAAACCGCAATTACTTCACACTTTTGATTGCCCCGCGATGGGGATTGTAGAAATGGAGCGCGACGTCTTTTATGTATGCTCCTCCGCCCCAGGTAAAGGGATGTTGTATCGAGTTGATCTGCGTGCGTGGTCGTCTGGCGATACTTTGCAACCTGAGCTTGTGGCTACATTCCCGGCGCCAATCGGTATGTTGAATGGCAGCTGTAAGGCCAGTGAGGGTGTGATATTAATTGCCGATTGCTTTGCCGGTCTGATCTGGCGGGTGAACGTTAACCCAGATGGCAGAGTATCAGCCCCCAGCGTCTGGCTTGCACACCCAACCATGGAGCATCAACCATTAGGCCCGTTTCCTCAGCAACCCGGAGTAAACGGCGTGAAGTTTGCTGCGACCACCGGTTGGTTGTACTACACCTCGACGGCACAAGGACTCTTTATGCGCGTGGCTGTCGATCCGAACACCTTCAACGCTATCGGTGTCCCCGAGCAAGTTGCCTGCGGAATGATGGGCGATGATTTTTGCCTAGATGAAGCGGCAGGTTTCGCCTACGTGACTACCCATCGGGAAAACACGATTGACCTGATATCGCTGACGCCGGGGGAAAACGATGGAAATCGACGTAGCATCGTCGGGAATCCGTACGACGAGCGTATGACCGGTCCCTCTGCGATCGCATGGGGGCGAGGTTCGGAGGAGACGGGCGTAGTCGCTTATATAACAACAGACGGTGGTGTCATGTCGCTTAAGCCGGGTAACGTCCTCAAGCCTGCCAAAGTGTTGCGTGTTGAATTTTCTGAATTGGAATCAGAGTAGACCCGGATGGGGGGCAGCCACCGGCGTTGAGTGGGTGGCTGCCCGGCCAAACGCTATAAATAGTATGGAACGTGCAGATTACATCAGGTGGGGCGTCAAACGCGGTCAAGGTTAAAACTCTCAGTGTTCAGATTCCAAATATAATAAGAGGAACTTCACATGTCATTCGATTCCGGCAATCATTCAGGCAGTGCCCTGTCTGAAGCAAACGCGACGCTTGATGATAGTGTGCAGAAGGCAAGTGTGGGGGTATACCCATGGTTTGTCATCGGCGTTTTAATCTTTGCCTTGACGTTATCGTTTATTGATCGTCAGATTCTCAGCTTGCTGGTCGGACCGATAAAAAGCGAACTGCAGATCAACGACACCCAAATGAGCATGCTGCAGGGATTTGCGTTTGCAATATTTTATGTGTTGCTGGCTATCCCGGTTGGACGGGCAGCAGACCACTATAATCGTAGGAATATCATTGCCATAGGCATTGGGGTCTGGAGTTTTTTCACTGCATTGTGCGGTTTCGCGAAAAATTTTGGGATCATGTTTTTGGCTCGAGTCGGTGTGGGGGCAGGGGAGAGCTCACTCATGCCAGCTAGTTACTCCTTGATTGCTGACTACTTTCCTAAAGAGCGCGTTTCCACGGCTATCAGTATTTTTCAAACCGGGGTATCACTGGGGGTCGGCCTTGCCATGTTGTTTGGCGGGATGGTGGTTAACTACACAGAGAGTTTCAAAGAGGTCACGTTACCCTTAGTGGGCACTGTGTCTTCATGGCGGTTGACTTTTGTCATTGTGTCCATCCCCGGAATTCTAGCAATCATAGCCTTGATGTTTGTTAAAGAGCCTAAAAGGAAAAGTCTCGAGGCACATCACAAGACGCACTTCACGATTGCCGAAGTGTTAGCGTATATGTTCCAAAGAAAAAGACTCATCCTGTCCCATTTTTTGGGTTTTTCATTACTGGCCACTGTCAGCTCAGGGTTGATGGCCTGGAGTCCTACCTATTTTGTTCGTAGCTTTGGATGGTCTGCCGGGGACGCAGGCGTTTATCTGGGGCTGGTGGCGCTTTTTATCGGAACCACGGCAATTATTGCCGGCGGTGCCTTGGTCGATAAACTATTCAAGGCGGGCTATCGGGATGCCCCCCTGCGGATCGGTATCTTTACCGCAATCGGAATGGCCATTTTTGGTTCGGCTCTGGCGTTCTGCAACAGTGCAGGCATTGCGCAGATTGTCATGTTACCGCTGATGTTTTGCTCTTTCAGTTTTCTCGGTGTTGCTCCGGCCGCTCTGCAACTGGTCCTGCCGAATAATCTCAGGGCCCAGGTGTCGGCAATTTACATGCTGACTGCCAATTTGGTAGGCCTTGGTCTAGGGCCAACGGTCATAGCGATAGTAACCGACTATGGATACCGTAATGAGGCGATGTTGAAATACTCTCTAGCGACCACTATTCCAATTGTTGCGCTACTGGCAGCTATTGTTTTGCTCAGTGGATTCAAGGCGTATCGGGCGGAGCATCTTGTCCAGAATCCGTAATGGTTGACGATTTGAGTTGTCGACTGCCGTGATAGACCGTCCCATTGTGCTGTGCAACTGGTCTTTTAGCTGTATCGGAGTTAGCCTGTTTTTTGCTGATACCAGAGGGTGTGTCCGGCCGCCTTGTCAGCGCCAAGGCGGACCGCCTTTTAATTCAATCGCCGCGCAATACGCCATGCGCGTGGGCTGAGTCCATTAATTTTCTTGAACATTGTTGCAAAGTGGTTGGGCTGTTCGAAGCCGCATTGCATCCCGACTTCGATCACTGGCAAATCGGTATTTTCGAGCAAGTTTCTCGCCCGGTCTATCCGTAAATCCAAGAGGTAGCCATGAGGTGGTTTCCCCACAACGGCCCGGAAAGTCCGCGCAAACTGCGACGGACTCAGCCCTGACAAATCGGCGAGGCTCGATAAGGGGAGGGGTTCGTCCATGTGCGTTTGCATATGGTTAATCACGCACTGGAGTCTTCCTTTGCTCAACGCAGGCTGAACAACTTCTTTCTCCGGCGACTGGCTGGAGTGGTTTTGCAGTAGATGAATGATTAGCGCCTTGGTCAAAGCATCCAGCATCAATTCGGTACCGGTCTCCGAATCATATGCCGCCGCCAATAAAAGTCTTCCGAGCCTTTCGACAACTTCGTCAGCCACTGCCAGGCGGGGCATGAGCGCCGCATGGCTGTCCAAGAGACCGCTTTCCCTCGCTGTTTGTCTTACCAGATGTTGAGGCAGATGGACCAGCAGCACTTCGGAGCTGCCTTTAAACCGGCGCGTCGTTTCAGTGCCTGCCGGAATCAGACTCATTTGCCCGCTTCCCGCCCACCTACGCGCTCCAGCGCCGTTCGCTTGGTCCTCTTCTACCAACACATGACCAGAAAGCACCACGATCAGCAGGTGATCTCGCAAAGGCGACACCGTGACGCGCTCTGGCGCCGGTGAGTTTCGGAAGAGCTGAACCGTTGCACGTCCATGGCCTGCGCCACCTACGCAAAGCAGCGGAGCACTGGGTAGCAGATGAGTCAATGTAGAGGGGGTCGTCTCGCTTTGGGGTGACATATTCCACCGCCTGATATTAATGAGTGACGTGATGGGCATGCACGAAAGCCTGCGATGTCCCATGCGTCTTTAGAAGACCGTTAACAACGGTTCAAATTGTAGTCCTTCGCTCGCGGTGTTTTCTATATTTTTCAATGCTGGGAAATCGAAGGTCGCAGTGTGTTCTCGAAAGTTTACCCGTGTCGCCACGTTGAATAATCGGCAGATGCGGGCGTGATTGCCCACCAATGCTTGCCAGTGGCAAAAGACATGAGGTATCGGAAATGGCGACCCATCCAGAAGCAGTAAAGAAACTCATTGCGGCGGCCCATAAACTAAGGGAGTCACACTTCGGCACGTTCGGAAGATTCAAGGAGCACCGGCATGAAGAAATGTCCGGCGATGAAAAGAAGGCTTACGATCTTGTCAAAGGCACGCGAAGCATGGTTCCCGGCCCTTACAAGATTTGGGTGAGAAATCTGAAGTTGACAGAAGTCATGGTGCATATGGGCAGCCATTACCAAGCCCAACATACCTTGTCAAAAGCAGAGATCGAAATCGCGGTTCTTCTCACCGCAGGGCGGTGGATGGCTTCCTATGCCAGCTATGAGCACGAATGGATGGCCGAGGTCGTAGGTGGTTTACCGGCTGAAAAAGTGCAGGCCCTGGTTGCCGGGTTACCCACCTCATTTGAGGATGCGCGCCAGCAGGTCATCTATGACATGTCCTCCGCTCTGCTGGCGCCTCGCATCATTCCGGTAGGGTTATACCAAAGAGCGGTTGATGCGCTGGGGCATGATGGCCTCACCGATCTCATTGCCTTCATCGGGTACTTCACGACGGTGTCTCTGACGTTGCGGGCTTACGATGTTCCCGCTAACGCAGTGGGTTTGGATGACCAGTAATCCATCGTTTTCTTACTGATCCTTGGCCCAAAACACACGGCCATATCCAGAGTCAGCCGCAGTTTCGTATCCACACTTCAGAGCTGGAACCGAGGCTGCCAACAGTTATTCCAGACGCGCACAAGCCGGAAGGTGTTGACCCGTAAACCTATTGCGGGACAGTGCCGTCTTGTTAACAAAAACAGGAGTAAACACATGAAAACTATAGGGCACCTGATCAACGGCGAGATCGTCACCGATGCCGAGCGATTTCAGGACATTTTCAACCCGTCCACCGGAGAAGCGGATAAACAGGTCGGCCTCGCTTCCAGGCAAACCGTCGAGTCGGCTATCGCTGCTGCCGAAGCGGCTTTCCCGCAGTGGCGCAATACTCCGCCGATTAAGCGTGCCCGGATTATGTTTCGCTTCAAAGAGCTGTTGGAGCGAAACGCCGATCGTATTGTGCAAATGATCGGTGAGGAACACGGCAAGATAAGCCACGACGCGTTGGGTGAGCTGCAACGCGGCATTGAAAATGTGGAGTATGCCTGCGGCATAGCTGAACTGCTAAAAGGCGAGCACAGCAAAAACGTAGGGCCCAACATCGACTCGTGGAGTGAGTTTCACCCCCTCGGTGTCGTCGCAGGCATTACCCCGTTCAACTTTCCGGTAATGGTACCGCTGTGGATGTTCCCGATGGCTATCGCCTGCGGTAACTGCTTTATCTTGAAACCATCTGAGCGCGATCCTGGCTCGACGCTATTCATCGCCCAATTGCTTCATGAGGCCGGACTGCCTAAGGGCGTCATGAATGTGGTCAACGGCGACAAAGTGGCGGTGGACACCCTACTTAATGATGCGCGTGTTCAGGCCGTCAGTTTTGTGGGTTCCACCGCTGTGGCCGAATATATCTACACAACAGCCAATGCCAATGGCAAACGCTGTCAGGCCCTGGGTGGCGCGAAAAACCACGCCATAGTGATGCCTGACGCGGATATCGATAACGCTGTCAATCAGTTGCTGGGTGCGGCTTTTGGTTCCTCCGGCGAACGCTGTATGGCGCTGTCGGTAGCTATTGCGGTCGGGGAGGGCGTCGGCGATGCTTTAGTCGAGAAAATGCGGGTCGCCATGCAAAAGCTGAAGGTGGGAGCCTACAGTGATAGCAGCAATGACTTCGGTCCATTGATCACCAGGCAGCATCAGGAAAAAGTCATTGGCTATATCAACAGCGCAGAGGCTCAGGGTGCCAGCGTTGTTGTCGATGGCCGCAATCCAAAGGTGGCTGGCTACGAAAGCGGTTTTTTCGTCGGCGGTACGCTGATCGACGGCGTCACGCCTGCGATGCTCAGCTACAGAGAAGAAATTTTTGGCCCTGTCCTGCAAATCGTGCGGGTGAGCAGCATGCGCGAAGCAATGGACCTGATCGATGCTCACGAGTACGGCAATGGCACCTGCATTTTCACCCGAGACGGTGAGGCGGCTCGATACTTCTCTGACAACATCAAGGTGGGTATGGTCGGCATTAATGTGCCACTTCCCGTGCCAGTGGCCTATCACAGCTTCGGCGGCTGGAAGCGTTCGTTGTTCGGCGATCTGCATGCCTATGGTCCGGACGCCGTGCGCTTTTACACCAGACGCAAGACGGTCACCCAGCGTTGGCCCTCCATCCGCGTGCGCGAAGGCGTGGAGTTCGCGATGCCAACGATGAAGTGAGGACAGTTGGCTGACGGTGAGTCGTTGCGTAGGAGTGGGAACTAATGCGCAGCGACAGCGGATAATGGGCTGCGCTGCACAGGTCTCTGCTAAATCTTCTGATTGGAGGCCGGATGCAATTTTTCATCAAACTGGTTGAGTGATACGAATCTAAGGGGTTTTAGTGTGTCCAGGGAGCATAAGTGCTGTCTGTATTGCGCTAGCAGTTGGGTACGTGCCTCCTGGGGTATATAGGGTACGTGATAAGCCACGAACGGGGGCAGAACAGTCATTCCTGTGTAAGCCAGTGTGCCGCGTAAGAGGGGGCGGAGCATTTCATTGAGGTCTCCATGTACACCCTCTGCGTCGAACATGTGAGGTTGGCCGCCAAGGGTGATGCTAAGCATGGCCTTCTTGCCTACCAGACCGCCATGGTCGTAAAAGCGTTTGCCGCCGTAACAGACACCTGAAATCAGTACTCGATCTATCCAGCCTTTCATGATTGCTGGCATCGAGAACCAATAGATGGGGAAGTTGAAAACCACCAGGTCCGCTTTCAGTAATTTGTCCAGTTCGCCCTGAATATCGGGGGCTAGAGAGCTATGTGCGTGGTTGTGTCGTTGCTCCAGGGCATAGGTCAGGTACTCGGGATTGGCGCGACTGCCAAAATCAGCGGCACTGGCGACTGGATTCCATTTCATTGCATAGAGGTCAGAAGTTTCGACTGAGTGCCCTTGAGCGCGTAACTCATCGATTGCGAGATCTTTCATGGCCGCGTTGAACGACTGAGGTTCGTTATGTGCATGGATAATGAGGACGTGCATCCAATGATTTCCCCCGTGATCGAAGTGGTTAAGTCAATGAGTCGGCCGTGTCGTTAAACGCTCGTACGTGCAGGTACACAGTTCCTGTCCTGGTCAATACCCTGATGCGTTTCGGCTATTTCGCAATCGTGATAAATCGCCTCGACGAAATAACGGCGTCAGTGTGAATCGCAATGTAGCGAGAACTTTAGAGAACCGTAGCGAATGCCGTAATAGGCAAAAACGACGAAAACTATGCGAATGCCGCCATACCCAACTTTTAAGGTGCCGCCATGCCTGCCGTTGCAATTTTAGGATTTGACGACTCCTACGCTTCCGTTATTGGAGGATTTGCTGACATGCTTCAGGTCGCAAATGCGCACATATCCAGGCAAGGGGACGCGTCAGCCGGGTTGTTTGAATGGCATTTCTTATCCCATAACGGGCTGCCTGTGCGGGCGAGCAATGGACTTGAGTTGGCCATGCAGCCCCTTCCGAAAAACCGGTATTTCGATCTGATCTTTATCCCGGCTCTGCGTTATCGGGGTTGGCTGCATTTTCAGAAGTTTCTGGAGCGTCAGGCAGTCCTGCGTGCCTGGCTGGTTCAGCAATGGCAACATGGTGCATGGCTTTGCGCGAATTGCACGGGCACCTTTCTGCTTGCTGATACAGGTTTGCTCGACAATAAAGTAGCGACGACCACTTGGTGGCTGGAAGGGCATTTTCGTGAGCGCTTCTCGCTGGTCGATCTACAAATGCGTCCGGTGGTGACCGAGGTTGATCGTTTGGTGTGTGGCGGTGCGCATGCCGCATTTTTGTTGCAAGCCGTTCACATGCTCGAAAAATTTGCGGGAAGGCCTATTGCAATGCAGTGTGCTCGCAGCATGTTGATTGATTTGACCCAAACGATACAGATGCCGCGGCAACTCCTGATCGCCGACCAGGCACACAGTGACGCTTTGATTCACCGTGCTCAGAAGTGGTTGCAGGATCATTTTGCGGAGAAGGTGCGCATGGCTTACCTGGCACGGAGGTTGGCAGTCAGCGAGCGCACCTTGACACGTCGCTTCAATAGGGTGCTTAAGCAGTCACCGCTAACCTACCTTCAGAACTTGCGCATTGACACGGCGAGGGCATTACTGGAAGCCGGTGATCTGAGCACCGAGCGAATCGCTCACTATGTGGGTTATAGCGATATTAGTTCGTTTTCACGCCTGTTTCGCGAGCGCGTTGGATTTGCTCCGGGGGCCTACCGAGCCCAATTTCAGTTGTCGAAGTCGAACTAAAGTGTCGTCCGTTTCGACCTGACAGCCTCTGCGGACGTCTGGACGGCACAGCAACATCGGCCTGCGTGCATATATCGTGGTCGAGCCTCGGGCTACCCTTGTGCCACGCTCGACTGATGCGTATGCTTTTCGAGCAATTCAATTTACCTACCGCCAGTTTTGTAGAAAACCGTGGAACTACCCAAGGCTCCGATGGCCAGTCTTCGCCGACCTCTCTCTTCTGAACGAAATAGCCGCCCTCCCCGAGTAGAGCGCGGCTCACGCTCCGATGGTACGACTACACGCATCCATATCCTTGAGACTGCGGGCGAGCTGTTTGCCGATGGGGGTTATAGTCGCACCACGGTCAAGGAAATCTGTGTTCGCGCTAACACGAATGCTGCTGCCGTTAACTACCACTTCGGCGGACGGGACGGGCTTTACGAGGCTGTGTTGATAGAGGCACACAGCCGTATGGTCAGTCTGGAGGAGTTGCATAGCATACTGGGTGACGGCACACCGCCAGATGCACAGTTTGAGAGATTATTGCGTACATTGCTCGGTCCCTATCCGGAATCCCGGAAAGGTTGGGCTATGCGGGTTCTAATCAAAGAAGTCATGGCTCCGACCGAACACATCCCGGTGTTGTTACGTGAGGCCATCCTGCCGAAAATGCAAATACTGTTCTCTATCGTGGCACGTGTACTTGGATTGCCTGTAAACCATCCGGGCGTTCAGCGCGGGGTCCTTTTCGCAGTGGTCCCCTGCATGGTGCTCATTGTTTCGCCACCGCCTATTCGCGACATTGTGTTTCCTGACATCAATGCGGATCTTACCGGCACGATCAATGAACTCACCAGCTATGCGCTTGCCGGTTTGAAAGCGCTCCGATTGCTGCACTCACCAGAGTCAATATCCCTCTGACCCCGACAGCGACCAAATAGGCGTGACTGTATTCACTCTGCTCGAGTCTGTAAGTCCGGCCTGTTGGGGGCAGGCGAAGAAGGGGTTCTTGCGTTGACCTGTCGTTTGAACATTGATGTTCCCTGGCATTGTTGAGCCGTAAGCGTCCGAGCTACACCGCCTTACAACTCAAACCTTAATCCGTTTCAACCACTGGTTCACGCGCTCGCACTCAAATGCCGCAGGATCAAAAACATCGCCATGCCATTCAACCATGGCGTCATGCTCTGGATGATTGGGGTTGCCCATCGCCTCCAGAAACTCCTCGTAACCAGGCCCGCCACCCACGTCTTCCGGTGGGCAAGCATTGGCGCCGTCGATGCAATACGGCACCTGAGGACAGGCAATAGCGGGTAGCGTTTTTTCGACCTTGATACTGTGATGCCAACTGTCACCAAAGTCGTAGAGATAATTAAATGTCCGCTTTCCGTTCAGCGCCTTGATCAGCGTTTTACGGGCTTCCGGGTTTACCGTCGGCCCCCAGCCATCAGGGTCGGGCATGCCGTAATTCTCACCGGCAATTTCAAACTCATGCAGATGGCTATCACTCCAGCCCATCACGACCTGGATGACATGGTGCAATTTTCCCAAGGTGATGTTTTCAGGCACCGCGAACCGACGCCAAATCTTCGGAGTGATCCACTTCAGCTCGATGTGCAGCAGCAACAGGTCGGGCGCGGGTTTGGGTAAACGGACAGTTTTAACCATGAATCAGGCGGCCTCACAGTGTTCAGTGTGGTTCAAGGATATGTTCCAGGGCAGCAACTCGCTCACCCGATTGATCGGGTGCTCGGCAATGTGTTCAAGCACGGAGGTCAGATAGGCCTGTGGGTTTAACCCGTTTAGCTTGGCAGTACCCACCAGGCTGTAAATCGCTGCGGCTCGTTCTCCGCCGGCATCGGAACCGGCAAACAGGTAGTTTTTGCGGCCCAGCGCGACGGCGCGTAGCGCCCGTTCGGCAGCGTTGTTGTCGATTTCGATTCGGCCGTCATCGCAGTAGCGCATTAAGGCCTGCCACCGGTTGAGGGCATAGAGGATTGCACCGCCCAATGCCGACTTTTTCGACAATTGAGTCAGCGTCTGATTGAGCCATGCGTGCAGGTGTTCCAGCAGCGGACTGGCCCGGCTTTGCCGAATCGCTTTGCGTTGGTCGGGCGGTTGCCCTCGAATTTCGCTCTCGATGGCATACAGGGCCGCAATCCGTTGCAGCGCCTCGGCGGCAAGGGGTGAAGCCTGGTCTTTGTAGACATCGTAAAACTTGCGTCGGGCATGAGCCCAGCAGGCGGCTTCCTCAATAGTGCCTGTCGCATACAGTTGAGCAAAACCGGCGTAGCCGTCAGCCTGCAAGATCCCGCTGAAACTCTTGAGATGAGCGCGCGGATGTTGCCCCTTGCGATCCGGCGAGTAGGCAAACCAGACCGCCGCCGGTGTCGAGTCACCCGCAGGTCGGTCGTCGCGCACGTATGTCCACAGGCGAGCCGTTTTGGTCTTGCCGTTGCCCGGCGCGAGTACGCCAATCGGCGTGTCGTCGGCATGGACTTTGTGACCGCTCATGACGTGGTGCTCAAGCGCGTTGACCAGTGGCCTGAGCAATTGGCTGCTCTGGCCCACCCAGTCGGCCAGGGTTGAGCGCTCCAGTTCCACGCCCTCACGGGCGTAGATTTCGGACTGCCGATACAGTGGCAAATGGTCAACAAACTTGGAGACCAGCACGTGGGCCAGTAGCCCAGGGCCTGCAAGGCCTCGGGCTATCGGGCGACTCGGTGCCGGCACCTGAGCGATGTGCTCGCAGCAGCGGCAAACCAGCTTCGAGCGAACATGGCGGATCACTTTGAAACGTGCCGGAACGTACTCCAGGACTTCGGACACATCCTCACCCAAATGGCGAAGCTTCCCACCGCAGCCGGTGCATTGCGACTCAGGCTGATGGACGTAAGTTTCGCGAGGCAGGTGTTCAGGTAACGGCTTGCGCCGAGAGACAGGGCGAGGTGGCGGTTCGGTTGGCGGCGTCAGTTCAGTCTGGCTGACTTGCAACTCTTCAAGACTCAGTTGGAGCTGATCGATCATCGCGTCCAGTTGTTCGGAGCTGCGACCGAACTGCATACGACGCAGCTTGGCGATCATCATTTTCAACCGTTCAATCTCTGCCCGTTGGGCAGAGACCAGAGCCTTCAAGGCTTGAAGATCGTTAGGCAAGGAGTCGATCGCAAGAGTCATGACCGAATGTTACTTGGGATTTTTTCAGCGTGGCAAGTCAGACCGCGAGGACGGGTGCTGTACGAATTGGCCTGCGCCAATCAATGCCTTCCAACAGCATCGACAACTGCGCGGTCGTCAGCGACACGCTGCCGCTGGTTGCTTGCGGCCAGACAAAGCGTCCCTGTTCAAGTCGCTTGCAGAACAGGCACAAACCGTCGCCATCCCACCACAACAACTTGATCCGGTCACCGCGCCGTCCGCGAAAGGCGAAGATCTGACCGGAGAACGGGTCGGCTTCCAGCTGTGTCTGCACCAGTGCCGCTAAACCATCGAAGCCACGACGCATGTCGGTGACGCCTGCGGCGATCCAGATACGGGTTCCAGCGGGCGGGGCAATCATCGCAATAACTGCTGCAAGACGAATTGCAGCGTCTGCGGATCGGGTGCGCCCGTGATACGCAGCTTGGCTTTTCCGACCTCAACTGCGATCTCGGAATGACACTCCGCCTGTGGCTGGACGACCTGTGGCAGATCGATTGGCGCCTCGATCATCTGAACGGGCAAGAGCGTTACACCCTGGCTAACCGGGCCGAATAACCCCTCCTGGTACTGTTGCCGCCAGCGAAATACCAGGTTGGCATTGACGTCATGTTCGCGAGCGATCAACGACACGGAGGCGCCGGGCTGGAAGGTGGCTTCGACGACTCGGCGTTTAAAGTCGAGCGGGAAGTTGGGGCGGCGACCGGTTCGACGGGCTGGGGCAACTGTATCCAAGATAGTGTCCACTAAAAATGGTGTCCACTATCTTGGCTAATTTGGAGGGTTGTCAGGAGAGGGTGCAGGGCGGACGGTTACGTTGAGCCTGGCTTCTGCGATGTTACAGAAGCCTTGTTCTATACTGGGAGCCTCATGTGACACCGTCAATCAGCGGGTTTGGCTGGAGGGATAGGGCGAGCGCACATGAATGCCCGATCCGAAGTCGATGGTGGCAGAAGTACCCACGGACACTGAGGATTCCAAGCGTAAACGCCAGCCGAACCGCTCGCATATTCGTTGGGTCAGAAACAGTCCCAGGCCTGCACCACCAGGTCGTTTTCCGGGTTGTTTCAATGACTCGGTGAAGCGATGCGCGGCCTGAGTTGTATCGAAGCCGGAGCCGGAGTCACGGATGCACAATTTTCCATCAGTAATGGATACATGGATCTCGCCTTCGTGGGTATGTTCGGCTGCGTTTCTGAGCAGGTTCCCGGCAGCGATGCGAACCATGGATTCTGGAGCCTGTAACGTTATGGACTCAAGGGCGTCGAGCACGTAGCGCACGGGTTTTCCGGCAAGCAGATAGCTGTGGTCGTGTACAAGGTCCGGGAGAAGTCCGTGCAGCAGAGTGACCTGCCTACGCTCTTCCGGACTCGGCTCGCGGGACAAGTACAGAAGCGCGTCCATAATCTGAGTAAGCGTTTCTACCGCCTCGTCGATACGATACAGCGGCCGCTGAGCGTGCTGGGGCAATTGTTGCGCGTGAAGTACGTCAGCAGCACCGGAGATGATTGCCAGTGGGGTACGGAACTCGTGGCTGGCTTGGTCCAATAGGCTGCGCTCACGTTCAATCGCAAGCTCTACACGCTCAAGGTGTTCATTTGCTTCCTGAGCGATGGTATTAAGTTCGCTTTTACGATAATGCGTGGGTAGCCGCTGAGAGGGTTTTAATGGGTCAAGTTCGCGCATCCGCCGTGCCAGATCTTTTATGGGGCGAGCCAGGTTCAGATGGAGCCACCAAATCACCAGGCCAATCATTATCAGATTTAGCAGTAGAAACACTACGCTGAGTTGGACACTCCCATTCTGTTCGTTCTCAAGTTCGGTCAAATCGACCACCATAATCAATCTGCCCTGCGGCACAGGCGTCACTAAGGCTGCGTAATCGCGGGGACGGGTTGTGTCGTCCGGTGCGTCGGCGAAGGGCCCCCATCTTGGTATGAGAATTGATAAGAACGATGCGAATGGCGAGGCGTTTGTGAGGTCATCCAATTCGCTTTCTCCGTGAAACCCGGGTGTTAGCGTGGCCAGTAAAGCAGGCATGTCGGGAGGAGCGGCCACATCATCGGGGAGTAGCCATCCCTTCACCGGGCCTTTGGTGGGAAGTGTCCCACCAAGATCGGTCTTGGGCGATTGCAGGATACTCTGAGTGCTCGACTCGAGGACTTGTCGCCAGATCGGGTGCTCAATCAACCCTTGACTCAAGTTACCTTGAACCACCAGTGCGAGCGCGAGCATTGCACCAAACATCACAAAGCTGACGTTGATCAGCCACTGCACACTGCGCAAGCGCCAGGGAAACTTCATTGGGACGCTCTGCCGAGGCGATAACCCACACCGGTAACGGTATGCAGCAGCTTATCATCTCCATTTTGGTCGATAGCGCGTCGTAGCAAATGCATATATGAGCGCAGTAAATCACCCTCGGGGACATTTTCACCCCAAATCAGGTCCTCGATTCGATCGCGACGCACAGTCTTGGGAGACTCCCGCATTAATAGCTCCAGGATGTTTCTTAATGTCCCGGAGAGCGTGAGAAGGCGTGGGCCCCTGGCCACCTCCAGACTATCGAGATTGTAGCTCAGGTCATGTACACATAGCGTACGCCCGGCCGGTGCATTGGCCTGTGCGCGACGGACCAGCACGCGTAAGCGGATCTCGAGCTCGGGCAAGGCAATAGGCTTGACCAGGTAATCATCAGCTCCATTCTCGAAGCTCAACATCTTGCCTTCAAGTTGATTCTTGGCTGTGAGCATGATGATGGGGGTTAAGCACCCATGCTCTTCACGAAGTTTGCGCAGGACACTGATGCCATCCATTCTAGGTAGCATCCAGTCCAGGATGATTGCGTCGTAATGATTCCGAATGGCGAGGTTTAATCCCGAGTTGCCGTCCGGTGCAGCATCCGGGATGTGTCCACAAGCTTCCAGATAGTCGAATATGTTGGCGGCCAGCGAGTGGTTGTCCTCAATAATGAGTATCTGGAGGGGGGCAGAATGAGTCGAGTTAGTGTTCACTGACAAGCAGATCCATAGCAGCGTTAAAAGACATCCTACGTGGATTTGGTGCGTATTTCCCCGCTCTCGTTATTGTCATGAGTGAACTGGATTCCCGGCTGCGAAGTGCGAGGATAGCCAGAATCGTATCCGGCGCCGAGCACCCTCCATGCAGGAAAAGACTACAGGCACGACCAGCAAGCTAAGGGCCGTGGATGTAATAAGTCCGCCGATCACGGCTACAGCCATTGGCTGCCGGAAGCTCGCATCGGCACCCAACCCCAAACCTATCGGCAGCATTCCGGCGATCATGGCGAGGGTCGTCATTACGATAGGGCGCGCGCGTTTGTGGCAAGCATCAAGCAATGCGGTATTCAGTCTCATTCCCTGTTCACGCATCGTCACAATCGTGTACTCGACAAGCAAAATAGAATTTTTGGTCACGATGCCCATGAGCATGATCAGTCCAATCATGGAGGGGATATCCAGTTCACTTCCCGCCAGAAGCAGCCCGATAAAGGCACCGCCCAATGACAAAGGGATTGCCGAAAGAATGGTAAATGGATGAAGAAAATCTTTGAAAAGCAGCACCAGGACACAGTAAACGCACACGACACCGATGAGGATGGCCATACCAAATCCCCGGCCTAACTCTTCCATGAGTTCGGCGTCATCTGCCTGGATAACGTGCACACTGGACGGCATGGCTCGTGCCGACGGCAACGCCAGGGTGTCAGCCAACGCCTGACCCAGCGGTGTTCCGCCCAGTTCGGCGCTGATGGTCACGTAACGGCGCCGGTCGTAGCGTTCAATCTGTGCCGGGCCACTGCTTACGTTGATGTGTGCAACGCTGGCCAGCGGTACAAGTCCTTCGCGTGCGCGCACCCTGAGATCGCCCAGGGCTTTTAGATCTTGCTGAACAGAGTCAGGCACTCGTGTGCGTATGTAAACCTGTCGGTTGTCGAGATTGAGCCTCGCAAGTTGTGAGTCTGTATCGCCAGCCGTAGCAATTCGCACCGTCTCTCCTATGGAGGCGGTGCTCACGCCCTGTTCAGCAGCGCGCAATAGATCGGGCCGAACGGTGATTTCCGGGCGCTCCAGGCTCGCCGTGGAACTGACGTTGGACAGCCCCTTTACGCCTCTGAGTTCCGACTCAAGACCCTGAGCCCCGGCTTTGAGCGCTACGGCGTCATCACTGCTCAAAATGATCGACATCTGTTCGCCGATGTTGCCACTGCCGACAGTGAAGCGAGCGCCCGGCACATTTTGTAAGGCGATGCGCATGGTGTTTTCAATAGACGTCTGATCGCCACGTTCACCCCTTGGCATTAGAGTGATGTCCAGGGTTCCTCTGCGCACGTCGCCACCCTGCAAATCATCACTGTCTGCCTGTGCCGCGCCGACGGTAGATAAGACGCGCAGGATTCCAGGCAACGCGGCCATGTGAATGCGGGCGGCTTCGGCTGCCGTAAGCGTGTCCTGTAATGCGCTGCCAGGGGGAAGCTCAATGCTGACTGTCGTGTATCCGCGATCAGAGGCCGGCATCAAACCCGTTGGCAAATAGCGCACCAGGGCCAAAGAACCGCCCATGAACGCGAACGTTAATACCAGTGTGGTTCCGCGATGCGTCAGGCACCATTGCGCCAAGCGCAGATAGGTGCCCATCACACGACCATCCACCGCTGTTTTGGATGCTTCAGTACCCATAGGGTGTGGTTTCAGCCAATGCACGGCCATCATTGGCGTAATCAGTCGAGCAACCAGCAACGAAGCAAGAACTGCCACCACGGCCGTCCAGCCAAACTCCCGAAAGAACAGGCCTGGTACTCCGCCCATCATTGCGGTGGGTAGAAACACCACGACTAGCGCCATAGTGGTGGCAATCACCGCGAGCGCAATCTCCGTGACGGCATCGGCTGTTGCTTCACCCATGGGCTTGCCCATGCGGGCGTGGCGTTCAATGTTTTCCACTTCCACGATGGCATCGTCCACCAGAATCCCGACTATCACCGCGAGCGCCAGCAGACTCACCGTGTTCAGCGAGAAGCCGAACCACGCCATCGCGGCGAACGTTGGAAGGATCGAAAGCGGTAGGGCTGACGCGGCCACCAGCATCGCACGCCAGTCTCGCAGAAACAGCCAGACTACCAGCACGGCGAGAATCGCGCCCTCGTAGAGCATGTACAGCGAGCCCTTGAATTGCTCTTGCGTGTAGTCCACGCTGTTTGTCATCAGGGTCGCGTGCATACCCGGTCGCGCTTGTTGCAATTGTGCCAGCGCCGACTCGACCCCGGCGGCTATGCGCGTAACATCCTGGCCCTTGGCCGGGTAGATCCGAAAACCAACAACGGGCTTTCCATCCAGCAGTGCGATCTGACTACGCTCAGCAACGGTATCAGTGACAGTTGCCAGTTGATCGAGTCGTAGCGATCGCCCGTCCGCCAGTGCAATCGGCAGCGCCGATAATTCCGCAGCCTGGCCGACCAGCGAAATAGTGCGCACCGCTTGCTCACCGCCACCGAGCTTGCCGCGACCTCCTGAGCTTTGCTGCTGAACACTGCCCAAAGCGAGAGATACTTCACCGACAGTAGCGGCGTGCGCGATGAGAAGCGCCGGGTCAAGCGTCACCCGGACTTCCCGCGTCACGCCTCCGATACGCTCAAAGCGACCAACCCCTTTCACACCCAGGATCGTTTTGGCCACGGTGTCGTCAACAAACCATGACAGAGCTTCTTCGTCCATGGTCGGTATAGCAATTGCGTAGGTCTGAATCGACTCACTGCTGGCACGCGCCGCACTGATCGCAGGCTGCAGCAGGTCGCTGGGCAAGTCCGAGCGCACTCGATCAACGGCATCCTTGGTTTCAATCAATGCGTCGGAGACAGGCTTGCCTAGCTCAAACTCCACCGATATGTTCACGTTGCCGTCGGTGACTAGGGTCCGAATATGCTTGATTCTATCGAGAGTCGCCAGAGAGTCTTCGACTTTGCGCGCCACCTCGGTTTCAAGTTGAGCAGGTGCCGCACCGGGCTGTGAGAGCTCGATGCGAACGGCTGGCATATCCACGTCGGGTAGATCCTGAATCGGTAACGCCCACAGTCCCCATATGCCCGCCAGCGTGAGCAGTGCGAACAGCAGGATGGAAGGAATGGGGTTGCGGATGGACCATGTGGCCAGGTTCATTGTGATGCCCTCTGCGCAGTCGCAGCGGTCGGAATGACAATATCGGGTGCTTTGACGACCCGCACGCGGTCGCCATCGTTCAGGAAGCCGGCGCCTTGCACCAGCACCCGGTCGCCATCGGTTAGTCCCTGCAAAATCTCAACATCCTGAGCCTGGCGACGGCCGACCTTTACGGCCTGGAGAGACGCTTTCATCACACCTTCCTGCGTAGTAAGCCTGAATACATGACTGCGCCCATCCCGGATAACTACGCTGCTTGCGGGCACCACTTCTGCATGCTCCTGTGCCACCACTATGCGTCCCTGTGCATACATGCCCGCGCGCGCTGTACTGCCAGGGATGATGTCCGCGTACACCATCGCCAGACGCGTTTGCGGATCCAGTGACGGCGCCATTTGCCGCACCTTTGCCTTGGCGATCTGACCATCAGGTAGTTCTAGCGTCACCCACTGCCCTTGCTCAACCTGGTTCAGTTGCGACGCGGTGAGTTCACCCCGCCATTCGAGCCGGTGTTGACGGATCAGCCGGAACAACTCCTCGCCGACTGTGCTGACGGAGCCTATCGTTGCGCTGCGGTCGCTGATGACGCCATCGTCAGGTGAGAGCACCGTGGCGTACCCCAGTTGTAATTTCCGCGCGTCCAACTGAGCCTGGCTCAGTTCAACTTGTGCCACTGCCGTTTCGGCGTGTGTAACCGCCTGCGACACCTCCTGCTGGCTCATGCCGCCGTCTGTCTTGAGTTGGAGGGCGCGGTCACGATTGGAAATGGCTTGTTTCGCTTGTGCCTTGGCTTGTCTGAATGCTGCGTGCAGTTGTGCGACGTCTGTATGAAGGAACTCCGTTTCGAAACGAGCCAGCACTTGACCGCGGTGCACGGCATCACCCGGGCCGACGAGAATCTCCGTGAGTCGAATCCCGCCGACCTGCACTCCGATAATAGCCTCCTGCCATGGCGCGATGGCCCCTGAAGCATCCAGTTGCACTGGCCATTCAACTCGGCTTACTGCTGCATCAGTAACGGTAAGCGCCGCGGCAGCGCCCTCAACGGGGTCACCAGTCTGAGTGTCCGTAGGATGCCGCGCCAACCACCGCAGGGGCACAACAGCCAGTACGATCAAAAGAATGACAGCCCCAATAAACGTCGGGCGTCGAAGATTGCCCGGTGGTCGACCGTCATGCGGCGCACTGGTTTTCCCGGTCATAAAAGGACAGGCTCTTTAGTTTGTGTATGGAGCGCGGGCCGCCATCATGGACTGATCAACAGCGCGGCACTTTGGGCTAGATGCCACGTTGTGACCTGCCCCAACTGGAGCGGCATTGACGGGCACAGTGCATCAGAAACTCCTGGAGAGAGCGAAAATGACTGAACCCTCACCATCGGTGTCGGCTTCAATAAGCGGGCTGTCGCTTATGTCGTTGGGCAGAAACTTGTATTGCACTGAGCTCATGAAGTGCCAGTTCTCACCGATCGGGTGGGTGTAGGTCAGACCCAGCTCGGGAATAGTGGCGGCGCCAGGCTTGTAATCAACAACGCCTCGCGAAACCTCGTCTTTCAGGGTGCCGTAGTAGTAATTAGCCATATCCTTCGAGAGGTAGCTAACGCTGATGCTAGGTTCAAGGTTGCCGCGACCGACGTTAAATTCATAGCCGTACTTGGCGGACAGCTCGAATCCGTCGCTGGCGCCGGTTGCATCGGCTTTTGCAGTCAGCTCCAGCTTGCCAGCCACACTACGCCATTCGGCAGAAAGGCCAATGTCCACACCATTATCACGATCATCTAGTAGGTCTCGATCAATGCCGTTGCGGGCCAGGTCCTTTCTTCCAAAGTCCTTGGCATCTATCCCGTCAGTGCGCAGCGAGGCGATGGCGTTCAGCTCGAAGAAATCGTTGCGGATCAGGTGGGCGCCGCCGGTCGTGGCCCGGATAAAGAAGCGCTCACCTTCATAGTGAATCAATGGCAACGGTGTGATTTTTGTTCCTTCACCGGCGTAGGGGCTTTCCGATATTCCCACGGCCAGCCCGAGACCCCACGTAGAAGAATCTGCCGGTGATGCCGTCTGCGCGGCAGCGAACGTTGGCAAGGTAAGTAAGCAGGCGAAGACTGAGTATTTTGTGTTCATCATTGAACCAGAGTGCTGAACGGTTTCAGGAAATGGAGTACGGCACGCCATGGCTGGAGAGCGTGCGCCATGCTGTGTTTGCCTCCAGAGTCGAAGCCATAGAAGCGTACCGTCGCTATGTCGCGACAATGTCGTGACTGTGGGGGATGAATCACAGGACTATCAGCGTTGGCATGGGCGTGAGATTGATGAATCATTAGAATGATCATGCGTGTTCATATTTTTCGAGATGTTTATCAGGATGCAGAGGTATTTCTTCGATTTTCTCCATTAGTAATCGCGGATTCTGGCCTCTGTTTTTGGTGCTTTCAGGTATTGCAGGCGATTCAGGCTTGACTGAGATTGATCATGTGTGTTCAATTTGCTTGAATTTCTAGATCGGAATTTGGATGCTCCGCCGCCCGTGAGCAAGATAGTTGGGGCTGGATTGCGACAGCAGAACAATCTGATAGACGTTTGGCTAGATGCGTCGCTTTTGAAGCAGATGGCCGTTTTCACCTACTCCAACAAAAACCAGGGATCAGTTAATGCTCCAGCGCACTTTGATTACGAACGCCAATCTGCTAACCATGGCTGAAACGGCCCCTATTTCGGGATTGGCGGAGATTCTGGTTGAGGACGGTCGTATTGCGGCGATCGGAACCGACCTGGGTATTTCAGGAGTGCCGATGATCGATGCTCGGGGGGCTATTGTGATGCCCGGCATGATCGACACGCATCGCCACGTTTGGCAGTCGTTGCTTCGCGCTCAATTGGGCGATGGCACTTTGTACGACTATATGGCCAAGCTCAGATACGGATTCGCTCCGCACTTCACCGCGGAGGATGCTGAGTTAGGTAACTATGCCGGAGCCCTGGACGCGCTCAACTCCGGTGTGACGACGGTTGTCGATCATTCCCATCTTGTCGCCACGCCGGATCATGCGGATGCGCTGCTCTCGGGGCTGGAGGCTGCGGGTATACGGGCGGTTTTCTGCTATGGGTTGGCAGATGTCTGCGATGCGGGAAAACCTGTCGATGCGGCGCGAACGTTCACCACGACCTGGCGGCACAGAGATGCCGAGCGATTTCGTGCGAGTCGTCTTTCGGCCAGTGACGGATTGATTCGCTTTGGACTGGGCGCGAGCGAGTTCCTTTTTGCGCCCCTTCACTTTACAGAAGCGGAAGTGCGACTTGCCCGAAATCTGGACGCACACCGATATTCAATTCATGTCGCCAATGGGCCTTTCGCCCGCGGGACACGCTATGTCACTCGTATGCTCTCCAAAGGCCTGGTGGATGATCGAACACTCTTCGTCCACGGAAATGTGCTCACAAAAGACGACTTATCCCGCATAGCGTCGCTAGGTGCCACGCTTTCCGTCACTCCTGAAAGTGAGATGCAGATGGGCATGGGAACGCCTGTATGGCCACTTGCCAGAGAGTTGGGTGTTCCTTGTGGCTTGGGAGCAGATATTGTTTCTGGAGGTTCGGGAGATATCTTCACCCAAATGCGCCTGGCCCTTGCAGCAGGCAGAATGGCCGCCAACGACAGGCTGGGTGCCCGCCGGATCATGCCCGAACGCTTGGCCTTGACTGCGGAGGCTGCATTGCGAGCGGTCACCATTGAAGGCGCTCGTGTCGCGGGCCTGGAAAATGAAGTGGGGAGTATTGAGGTCGGTAAGAAAGCGGATCTGATTTTCCTGCGAACGGATAGCACGCATATGGCTCCTGTTCTTGATCCAATAAAAGCCGTTGTTATGCAGGCCAGTGTTGCAGATGTCGATACGGTGATGGTTGAGGGGCGAGTGCTCAAGTCGAATGGGAGCCTGGTGGCAGTGGATCAACAGGCGCTTGCATTAAGGTTGCACAGTGCAGCGCAAAGAATTGTTTCAGCCGTAACGACTCAGGATCTCAAGGATGCCTACGACTTTGTGCGTCTTGCGTTCCCGCTCGATGCCAGCTCGGCATTTGCCGCACGTTTTGCCGGATGGGCTTTGCGAATGCCCGGCTTGGATAAAGTGGTGTTCAACATGATGTTGGCGCAATCGGATTCGGCACGCAGAACCACGCTCAAAAAATAAAGCTTGAGCGGTTTGCAAGATGCTATGCGTAAAGGGTGCCTGCGTTGAATGCGTCCTTCAAAAACGGATAAAAATTAAGCGTTTCGTATTTTTTCGTGGCAGAGAGAAATCATGAGTAACAGCATGAAATGCGCGGTAGTTCGCGAGTATGGATCGGCCTCTGAGGTTTTGAAGATCGAGAGCTTACCTGTGCCGGATGTAGGTCCGGACGAGGTCCTAGTTCGGCAGTACGCCACTTCTGTTAATCCTATCGATTGTCGCGTGCGCGAAGGGTACGGCCGGGTCGTATTTACCAAAATGAGGGGGTTCGGACTTCCACTCGTTCTGGGGCGAGACGTCTCTGGAGAAGTGCTCAAGATCGGCACAAAAGTGAAGAGTTTGGCAGTGCGCGATGCTGTGTACGGAATCTCCAGCACTAAATCGAGCGGTGCGTATTCACAGTATGTAGTTGCCAAATCCACAGAAGTCGTACGTAAGCCGGTATCGCTTTCGTATGAGGAAGCGGCGTCATTTCCCTACGTGGTTTGTACAGTATGGGATGCGCTTGTCGTGAAGGCGGGGCTGAATGCGAGCAATGCCAAGGGGAAGCAGGTTTTCGTCCAGGGGGGCGCAGGTGGAATAGGCTCTTTTGCAATTCAGTTGCTCAAGTCCTGGGGCGCGCATGTTGCCACTACATGCAACAAAACTCAGATGGAGAGTGTGCGTGCGCTCGGAGCTGACGTGATAATCGACTACGAACTAGAAGACTATGCCGCAAGCCTCTCAGGCTATGACGTGGCCTTGGAAACAGTGGGTGGAGCACTTGAAGAGAGGACGTTGAATATCCTAAATAAAGAGGGAACGGGGGTATTTGTGACGATCATTCATCCGTTACTGAAAACGTTTGATGAGTATGGCCTGTTAAAGGGCGCAATAAAAAACTTTGTTCTCTTTCAAAAGCACAAAAGGTACGCAAAAAAAATAGGGGTGCATCGTTATTACTGGGCGACCTTCAAACCCAATGAAAGCGCGATGCTCGAACTAAATGCTCGCGTAGGCTCGGGTGACATTCGCCCTCACATTGGTCGCGTATTTAAGCTGGATGAAATCGTGGCTGCTCAGCAGTGTTGCGAGCAGGGAAAGTCAAACGGGAAAATCATTGTGAAAATCGAATAGAGGAGGAGTCCATCGGCGGCTCATGAGTGTTGTCGTGTGACAGGTGGAGGCTGAAATGAAAATAATAAAGCGCTGTCTCTTTGGTTCGGCAGTAGTTGTGGTTGCGGTTGTTGTTGGCAGTGCAGGTTTGGCAAATCTTGCTGGAGTGCCCGCCATTCATGACGGTTTTTTCAAGATGGGTATGCCCGCCTGGGTTGGATATTTTATTGGCGTATGCGAAATGTTCGGGGCTTTTGGTTTGATCATCCGTCCTTTGCGCGCACTGTCGGCTCTTGGTATTGCTATCATCATGCTCGGAGCCATCTACTACCATGTCACTTATACTCCTTTGGTCCAGGCCGTGCCGGCTGTTTTTCTTGCGATACTTTGTGTGTACCTGTCTTTTAGGTTGCGTGCTGAGCTTCTTAAGTTTGGCTCCGTCGTACAGAAGGGCATTCGAATCAACGACCCCACCTCCGGGAACTCTATCGAAGTCAAGGCTCGGAGGCGCGCGCTATGACGCTCTCGATTCTGAAAATAGGACATGCAGGTGAGCCACAGTACCGTGGTACCAATCATTTTGCTCGCTTGGTAATATCGCCTGAAAATGCCGTGGAAAATAGTCCATTCCTGCTGATGGCTGAGGACTGGTTTGCACCACCGGCGGGATTTCCGACTCACCCGCATCGAGGCATGGAGACGGTCACCTTTGTTGTTGATGGGCAGTTGCTGCATGAGGACCATACCGGTGCAAGTGGAACGCTAAGCGCTGGCGCTGTGGAGTTCATGACGGCGGGGGCAGGGGTTTTTCATAGCGAAATGCCTGGCCCGCACGGAGTCCATAGTTTGCAACTGTGGTTGAATCTTCCAGCTAGCCTCAAATCAATCCCTGCCAGGTATTCCGACCTTGATCAGGCGAATGCGCCGGTGTATCGCGAGGCTGGAGTTGAAGCTCGTGTCTATGCTGGCTCGTTAGGGGATGTCCATATGCCGTATGGATCAACCTGGCCGATTACCCTGATAGATCTGAAGCTTGATGCAGGCATTACCTTTGACCTGCCAGTTCCTGCGGAACAGCGGGTATTTGTATATCTTCTGGCTGGTGATGCTTTGCTGGGTATTGAGGAGCAGCAGGTAACTACCGGACACGTGGCGTGGACAAGCATTCCACCTGCCGATCAACTGTCCACGCTCAGAGTAAGCGCACGAACCTCGTTGCGCCTTTTAATGTACGCAAGCTGCATTATCAATGAGCCGATTGTGCTAGGAGGGCCGTTCGTCATGAATACCGAACAGGAAATTACCCAAGCATTTATGGATATAAATTCCGGACATTTTGTGAAGTCTTAATTGGCCTGAGTAGTTAAAAGGCTGGTCCTGTCCGGATGTGTAAAAAAGGAGCGCGCTTTTGTCTGTCTTCGTCCCCTGAGGTTTGTGTTTTAAGTTTTAACTTGATTTATAACCTGTAGATTTGAACTATGGTTGCATCATGAGTTGCTTTTCCGAGGTGTTCGGTTGTCCAGTATTGGCTCGCCTCTTTCAGCCGGCGCTCATGGGTACTACAACAATCTCTTGAATTTTTGACCATTACCACAATAATAAGAGCTCAAAATGAACAACAAAAACCACTCCAAGCAGTTACCTCTTTCGGTTGATGTAATAGTGGTCGGCAATGGTCCGGTAGGGGCTACACTTGCCGCGTTACTGGGACGATACGGCATCAAGACGCTTGTTCTGGACAAGTCCCATGATGTACTGCTTATGCCTCGGGCCATTGCGCTGGATAACGAGGCCCTTCGCATACTGCAGCTCGCAGGATTAGCTGAAGATGCCTTTGAAAAGATTGTTATTCCGGAAGTGCGAATGCGTTCAACGGTGATTGGCCAATTTTCTCGTGCCAACACCAGCGGCAGCCTCGACGGACATCCCAAGCTCGTCACCTTCTACCAGCCCGACCTTGAGCATGCGATGCGGGCGCAGTATGCCAGCTTTGAGTCTGTCACAAGCCTGGGAGGCATGGAACTGGAAGGGCTCGTCGAGGAGGAGGGTGGTGTGACAGCGTCAATAATGGGTGACGACGGTCAAACCCACCGGGTCCATACTAAGTACCTTGTAGGTGCAGATGGAGCTAGCTCTAAAGTCAGGACGTTGATCGGTCAGGATTTTCAAGGCTGCACATACGCCGAGGATTGGCTCATTGTCGATGCCTGTGACCGTCTTCAAACAGCTATCAATCATGTTGAGTTTTTATGCGATCCGCAACGGCCGACTCCCCATATGCCTGCCCCGGGAGGGCGAGAGCGTTGGGAGTTCATGCTGCAACCTGGAGAAAAACGCGAAGATATGGAAAACGCCGAGAATGTCGCCAAACTACTGGCGCGCTGGTCTCCTGCTAAAGAGGTGAAAATCGAGCGCAAGGCGGTCTATCGTTTCCATGCACGCTGCTGCCAGAGCTTTCAAAAAGGCCGGGTGTTTCTCGTCGGCGACGCTGCTCATATCACCCCACCTTTTGTTGGTCAGGGTTTGGTCGCCGGTCTTCGTGACGTGGCCAATCTGGCTTGGAAGTTGACCTGGGTGCTTCGCGGTCAGGCTTCAAATGCAGTGCTTAATTCCTACGATTTAGAGCGTCGGCCTCATGCCCAGAAAATGATCAATATGGCCAAGTTCATGGGGCGCCTGGTGATGCCACGCAATAAGATTGCAGCCTTTTTTATACATGGGGTGATGCGATCTCTGACACTGACGCCGACCACCCGAAGATTTTTTGAAGAGCTGGACATCAAACCGAAGAATATTTTCAAAAACGGTCTCTTTTTGCGCCACCGCCGTGGCGACAAGTTGGTTCGCGGCGGCCTGTTTCCTCAAGCCTGGGTGCGTGACTCCAAACAACACACACGATTAAGTGACGACAGCCTAGGGGACGGTCTTACCCTGATCGGATTTGGTGTGGATCCAAGAGCGGTCCTGGACCAGCACCATAGAGATCTATGGGCCTCGGTGGGAGGTGACTTTTTACAAATCTGCCCTCATGGTCAATGTCGAGAAAACACCCCGAATTTTTTTGAGGACCTCAATAATGCTTTTTTGCCCTTGGCGGTCAAAGGTACGTTAGTAGTCGTGCGTCCCGATCGGATTATCATGCATCACGGCCCAGGCGATCAGGGCGCAAAGCTGATTCAGGAGTGTGTTGGTATGCTTGGTAATATTCCGGGCTCCAATATTGAGAACCTTTCAAGTCGCATGAATGAATCCGCTCGATTAAGCGTCTGAGATTTTTTTCTCGTCTCAATTGCGATGGCAGCCGAGTTTTCGGATGCCATCCGGCGCACTTTTAGAGGGGCGAACTGCCGACGTACACGATGCCCGTCATCTGTTCCAGCGTGTCCCGATGAGTTTCTGAGCCGTTAGGGCGTGAGCGATCATGAGACTGCCCCCCTCCCCACGCAAGACATGAGGGTTTCCTGCACGGTGGATTAGCGTAATTACAGGTCTGCATTGAGCGGCGCGGGGGGGGGCTTAAACATCTTTTGGGCGAGGGCATTGTTCAAGAATGAGCAATGCCAGGCATCTGCAACACTTATGGATACCCTAAGAAGAGCTACGGATATCGAGCGGGTCCAGCGAACCACCCGCCTCGCGTAACATAGCCAACCGCGCACCTTCTTGGGCGGTTAAAGCATAGAGCTGTTCCGGATTGGCAGCGCTTAGTTTCAACGCCATTGCCTCGATGCCTTCGGCAATCGGAATTGCCGATTTTCGTTCGGCCAGGCCGGTCAGAATCAGCTTAGCGGCCACCGTCACATCCATGCCGTTTTCGATATTCGGGTCGGAGTACCCACGTGCACTGCCATCGCCGGCTAACGCATTGACGGCCAAATCGGTGCGTAACGAGCCTGGCAGAATTACGCTGACGGTAATACCGTAGGCTTGTTCTACCTCGGCGCGGATGGTATCGAAGTAACCGATCACCGCGTGCTTGGCTCCCGAGTAGCCGCTTCGCAGTGGCGTGCCGACCTTGCCTGCGACCGAGCTGACCACTGCAAGGTGCCCGGCTTTACGCGCGACCATTTTCGGCAGCAACAATTGGGTTAGCGCCAGGGGGGCCATGTAATCGACTTCGATCAGTTGCCGATACACATCTAGATGAGTGTCAAGTGCCAGGCTGCGCTGGCTGATCCCTGCATTGTTGATCAGCATGTCAATTCGGCCGCTCCACGCCCAGGCGCGTTCGACAATATTGGGCAGGGCAGGGTAGTTAGTACTTTCGAAGGGAAGAATAAAGCAGTGTTCTGGAGCTTGGGCGGCCACGCGCTCAAGTTCCTCGACCCTGCGACCAGAAAGAATTACTTTGGCGCCTTGTTGTAAAAACGCATTCGTCAGCGCTTCGCCGATGCCCGATGATGCGCCGGTTATCCAGATAATTTGGTTTTCGAACGACATAAGTTTCTCCGTTATTCTTATATATGCGGAAGCTGCGGCATAAGCTATAAGCTTGTGCGACCGATTATATGGCTTGCGAGGGCGGCACGATGAGCTTTTCGATTAAAGGGAATTAATTTTAACTGCTTATGAAATTACACGTCAGCACTATTCTAGATGCTACGAATGCCGTATTCAGCGCGTTTATGTTGGGGTGGTTATCTGTAACTGAGGCTCATGGACTTTTCGTAGTGGTGCGCAAATTTTCATTGGTTGGCATGACGCGCATAAGGTTTGATTAATTTTTCAATTGCTGGACAAGGGCGCCAATAGGTTTTTTTAGTGTACGTTCCCATTTGTGTAAAGTAGTTTCGGATTCATGAACCGGCGCCAACATCGGAACCTCCCCCTTCGTTGCATAACGAGGAAATAATCCCAGCGCGTTACCGCGATCGATACCCTGCTGTTGTCGTGGACTCCACAATAATGACCTGCTTATTCCTTTTATCTCATCGGCGACTGTCTCGGATCGCACTAAAGAAAAGCCGCTACCGTATAAGAGCTGCGTCGGCTCGACTAACTCCTTGAGTACCGCCATAGGGCCAGGGTAGGTCGTCAAAGCCGTATCGAAGTAAAAGCGCCTTAGATAGGTCATCACGCCTTGAGGAACGGCGTCGCTAAATTCTGGCAGGACATTCGCAAGCGAGATTCGCCACGCTGCATAAGGAAGAAATCCACCACCGTTGGAGAGAATCCAATTGATATGGGGGTATCGCTCCAGCGTGCCTGTAAAAATCAGATTGAGTGCCGCTCGCGTTGTATCGCAATCCAGTTCCAGACCAAACTGCGGCCTCTCGAGCAGCAGTTGGGAGCTGCTTGGGTGCAGATTTGGCGACAGAAAAACACTGGCGTGACGGCTATCCAGTTCTGCCATCAATTCATCAAATCGCGGATCGCCAAGAAATACCCCATCATTGCTGCCCATCAACGAAACGCCGTCAGCGTGCAAAGTATCGAGAGCGTACGTGGCTTCGACGCAAGCACTTTCAGTGGCGGGTAGGGGTAGCACGGCAAACGATCCAAAACGACCAGGATGAACCGCAGCCATCTTGGCCGCGAACTCATTACAGCTTCGTGCAAGCTCGGCTGCGGAGCGATCATTTCCGAAATAGACGCCCGGAGCCATTAGGGAAGTGATAGCGGTATGAATGCCCTGACTGTCCATCAGCGCCACTGATTGCTCTACCGTCCATTTGGGTAGCGGTGTACCTGTAAGCTTGTCTAATCCCTTGCGCGTTAAAGCGTCAAGGAATACGGGTGGCACTATATGATGGTGCACATCGATACGTCCTACGGGCGTGGCTACATCAGTCGTCGGCAAGGACTTCTGCGTGGTCATGTCGGCAACAACCACATGCTCAGGTGCGGTTGTAGCGAGCATCGTTGCGCCGGCCAGTAGACCTGCGCTGGCTATAAATTCTCGGCGTTTCATGGCAACCTCAAAGGTTAAAAGGTAGAAGTGACTAAAGATTGGGTTAGCGATCGCGCATACGTTCCGCCAGCGCAGCCATCGGTTTGGTCAGCCCGCGCTTGATCCGACTGGACAACGATTCCTCCTCATAGATGGGGCTCGCCTGAGTCACTTCACCCGCTCTCTGATACTGCGCAAACAGCCGCAATGCATTACCGCGATTGATGGCGTAGAGTTCATCGGCTGACCAAAGCGGGTTTTCGTCCAGCGTCTGACATTGCAAGCTGGTTACAGGAGCAGGTGCGAATGGAAAGTCACTGCCAAACAGTATGTGCCCGGGCTCAACCAATTGTTTCAGGGCTGCCATCGAATAGCTCGACGGTGATAAAGCGGTGTCAAAATAAAATCTACGAATGTAGGAGAGCATCCCGTGGGGCAGCTTTTCCTGAAGTTGAGGTGTCGCATTGAACAGCGATACGCGCCAGGCGACATAGGGTAAGAAACCGCCACCATGAGCCAGTACCCAGCGAATTCGCGGGTACTTCTCCAAGGTTCCGTTAACGATCAGATTCACTGCACCGCGAGTAGTGTCACAGAGGAACTCGATTAAAAAACCGGGTGTTTTAAAACCCAGCTGTTCACTGCTCTTGTGAAGATTGGGATGCACGAAAACCACGGCACTCCGATCGTCGAGCTCGCTCATTAACTCATCAAAGCGCGGGTCGCCGAGAAAAAAACCATCGGTGCTGCCGAAGAGCACTACACCTTCTGCCTTGAGCACATCCAACGAATAAATCGCCTCGTTGCAGGCGGCTTCTGTGAACGGCATAGGCAGCACCGCAAAATTACCAAATCTCTCAGGGTAATCATCACGCATTGTTGCCGCGTATTCGTTACAAGCTCGAGCCAAAGCTAGTGCCGGCCTTACGCCGTTACCGAGGTGCACTCCCGGTGTGGAAATAGAGGTTATGGCGCGTTGGATGCCATTCATATCCATCACATCAATGGATTTTTCAGGCGTCCACTTGGGCAGCAACGCTCCCGCGTGCCGTTCCATCCCTTTGCTGTAGATCGCCTCTTGATAGGCGGGAGGAACGAGGTGGTGGTGGAGGTCAATACGACCTTGTTTGATCGTCATTATTATTATTCCGGATGAGGGCTTGAATAGAACTGGATATAACATAGTGAAATTGGACAGGGCGGATCGATTCTGAACACATTTGTTCATTTGTGTCAAACGGCTCAGCTTCGGGCTGTCCATGGCCCTCGCTGGTACAGCTTCCTTTTGATTTTTTATCTGCAGAAAGCGGCGGCGCAAGGTGAGAACTGATCATGCGTGTTCATTTTTTTGCAGATAGATGCTCGAAAAAAGGTGATCATCCTCCTGAAGGCACAAAACAAGACCAATATTCATAAGGCTCAACGGGCTTTTTGAGGGCCGGGCTCTGTGTGGATGGAAAAAACACTGTTGACGAAAATTGATCGCGAGTGTTCAATTGGGTCATTGATAGTTGGAGATTGAGTATGGAATCCCTGAGTCCGACACAGCGTCGCATTCACCAAGCAGCTTTTCGCTTGTTTGTTGAGAAAGGTACCGCGCAAATCAATATTCTCGACCTGGCGCGAGAGGCAGGCGTGGCGCGTGGGACTGTCTATAGCCACATTGAAAGCATGGACAGCTTGTTTGAAGCCGTTGCCAGTTATCTCGGACGGGAAATGCACGAACGCGTACGAAGAAGCGTTGACATGCTTGCGGATCCTGCTCAGGGCCTGGCTTACGGCATTCGCTTTTTTATTCGTCGAGCTCATGAGGAGCCGCAGTGGGGAGCATTCCTGCATCGGTTTGCCACCAGTAATGCTTCGTTACGGGAGATGTTTTCGAGTCAAGCGATGACCGACCTTTTGAGAGGCCTGTCCAGCGGGCGGTACAACTTCCGACAGGAGCAATTGCTGAGCGTCGTAACGCTGATTTCCAACAGCGTGCTGGGTTCGATTTTTCTGGTGCTCGAGGGGCATCGGACATGGCGTGACGCGGGTGCAGATAATGCAGAGCTTGTGCTAAGAGCGTTAGGTCTGCCCCCCGGAGAGGCGCGAGAGTTGGCGACGAGCGAATTACCAGCCCTGCCTTCTCTCTAATAAGGGCGTAATCACAGTCGATTGATTGACATCCCTCTAGCCGAGGGATGAGGGCGAAGCCTTGCCCGGAGAATTACGGAGAATAAAAATAATGAGTAGCACAAACGTTACGCCCTTTTTATCGACACACCAGCCCGCCCGGCATCCGCAACCAACAGTCAAGGCTCAAGGCCTGGCGCACCTTATTTTTGAACGGCCAGCGCTTGATGAAGCGGCACGCTTTCTGACGGACTTCGGGCTGATCGTCATTGAACAATCCGCCGATACGCTCTATCTGCGCGGCACCGAACCGATGGCTTACTGTTATCGGATTCATCGGGCAAAACAAGCACGCTTCATCGGCATTGGATTGAAAGTCCTGACCCTTGAGGACCTGAACCGACTTGCGCAGATACCCGGCGCTTCGGCAGTCGAAAATATCGCGCATCCAGGCGGCGGGAAATGCGTACGGCTGACCGATCCTTCAGGTTTCATCGTCGAGGCCGTTTGCGCTCAGAGCTATAGCAAGGCGCTTGAGCACAGACCTGCTCTGGCACTCAATCTGGCGCTGGAGCATGCTCGGATCAACGTCGCTCAGCGGCCACCCCTCGGCCCGCCGGAAGTACTCAGGCTCGGTCACGTCGTGATCGAGGTGGCTGACTATCAAGCCACGTGTGCCTGGTACACCCGACATTTCGGTTTAATTCCAAGCGACGTGCAAGTGCTGCCTGATGGCTCACCCATCGTCTCTTTTTTGCGTCTGGATCTTGGACAACAGCCTGCCGATCACCACACCCTTGCGATCGCGCAAGGATTCATGGCCGGTTACAGCCATAGTGCGTTTGAGGTCGTTGATGCTGACGCGGTTGGCATGGGGCAGCGTGTTCTGGAAGAAAAAGGCTGGACTCATGCGTGGGGAATCGGGCGCCACATTCTGGGAAGCCAAATTTTTGATTATTGGCAAGATCCTTGGGGTGACAAGCACGAGCATTATTGTGATGGGGACGTCTTTACGTCTGCTCATCCAACCGGGACCCACGCGGTGAGTGCCGAGGCGATGGCGCAATGGGGCCAGCGCATGCCCAAAAGCTTCACCAGACCCCGGATAAGCCTCGCCAGTCTGCGCATTCTTGTTCGTAGTCTCAGGCGGAGTCCGGACGTCACGCTGCGCAAACTCAGAAGCCTTATGCGGTTGTTCGGCTAGGGGCGGTCGTTGCCGCGTGTTTCTTCTTTTACAACATTACCGACACCCATCCAGAACAATCATTACGTTCAAGCGCGACGTAGCGCCGACCCATCGAAGCTCAGGAGTACCGTCAATGTCAGTTGTACATGTTGTCCGCTTCTCTTATCGCAATGACATCCATTGGGGCGTGGTACGCCAGGGTCTTATTACGGTTATTCCGGGTAGCTTTGAAACGACCGGTGATTTTATTCGCAATAACAACATTGATGATCTTGCTTTAACAAAGGGAACAGAGTTGGTCCTAAGCGACGTGCAGTTGCTATCACCGATTACCCGAAATCAGCAGTTTGTTTGTCAGGGCGCCAATTATCGGCAGCACATGATTGAGTCAGGGATGGACCCTGACGTGAAGAAATACAACATGATCTTCACCAAGGCGACCAGCTGTATTGTGCCGGCGGACAACGACCTGATCAAACCGCGCGAGGTGCGTTTTCTCGATTATGAGATTGAGCTCGGGCTGGTCATGCGCAGCGATATCAGCAGCAAGGTCAAGGTCGACGAAAGCAACCTGCATCAGTTCATTGCAGGCGTGGTGATCGTCAACGATTACTCGGCGCGCGACATCCAGATTCCACAGATGCAGTTCTACAAAGGCAAAAGCTTTCGTACGTTCGGTCCAGTGGGGCCGTACCTCTGCCTGCTGCCCCCGGAAAAAATGGCTTACCTGAAAAATTTGCAGTTACGTCTGACGGTGAATGGTGAGGTGCGTCAGAGTGATTCAACCGCAAACCTGGTGTTTGGTCCGGCGGAGACGCTCAGCGAGTTGTCAGGTATCCAGGACCTTGCAGCGGGCGACCTGATAGCTACTGGTACGCCCGCAGGGTGTGCGTTGACCGTACCGTCACCGGCCAAGCAGCGCATCGCGGCGTTACTGCCCGAAGCCACCAAATGGAAAATGTTCCTCAAGGCACAGGAGGGCCGTTCTCAATACCTCAAGGCTGGCGACCTCGTCGAAGCAAGCATCCGCAGCACCGATGGTGTGGTTGACCTGGGCGTGCAACGCAATCGTGTGGTGGAGCAAATCTGATGCCAATACGAGACTTTGCCGACATACAGGTTGTGGAATCTGTGCCACTGGCCGAGCGTAATCTCGCTCCGAGCACATATGAGGCACTGCGGCGCAGCGCGGAAAGTCATCCGCAAGCGACCGCGTTGAGTTTTTTCCTTGATGCCGCAGACTTCGCCCATACCCATGACTGGAGCTACGCCGAGCTCTTCGCCGACATCACCCGTGCGGCCAATGCCTTCCACGATTTAGGTGTTGTGCCGGGCGAGGTGATCGCGTTTGTCCTGCCTAATCTGCCGGAAACTCACTTCACTATTTGGGGGGGGGAGGCTGCAGGCATTGTCATGGCGATCAATCCGCTGCTTGAGGTGCCGCAAGTTATTGATCTCTTGCGCGCTGCTCGTGCCAGGGTCGTGGTGGCACTGCCCCCCGGACCTGGCAACGATCTCTGGCCTAGGTTAGCCGGTCAGCTCAATACCTTGCATGACCTGAAGCACATCGTGTGGGTGAGCCTGGAACCCTACGTTAATCATGAAAGGGGGGCTGCTCTGCGCAGCATCGCCTTGCACGAGAAAAGCTTGCACAAAGATGTCGTGATTCATACTGACCTGCGCACATTGATGCTGGCGCAACCGGATGACACCCTCAAAAGCGGTCGGCAGATAGGTCAGGACGAAGTTTCTTCTTATTTCTGCACTGGGGGCACCACAGGCCTTCCGAAGATTGCTGCGCGCACTCACGGTTCGGAAGTTTTCAATGCCTGGGCAATGGCCACTCACATGCAACCGCGTGACATTGGTCAGATTGTTTTCTGTGGGCTGCCTCTGTTTCATGTCAACGGTCAATTGGTCACCGGGTTGATGCCCTGGACTCAAGGCGACCGAGTCATTCTCGGCACCCCTCAGGGGTATCGTGGGCCGAGGGTCGTAGAGCGGTTCTGGAGCATGGTTGAGCATTTTCATGTCAATTTTTTCTCCGGGGTACCTACTTTCTACGCTGCATTGCTGCAGCAAGACTCACAGGATCATGACCTGTCCAGTCTCAGCTACGCCTTGTGCGGCGCCGCACCGATGCCGGTCGAGCTTTTCCGTGAATTTGAGCGTCGGATTGGCGTGCGCTTGCTCGAAGGATATGGCCTTACAGAAGGCGCTTGTGTTTCTTCGGTCAACCCTCCACTGGGCGATCGGCGCATTGGCTCGATTGGTTTGCGTCTGGTTTATCAGGATATGCGCGCAGTCGTGTTGGACTCGAATGGCCAGTACGAACGTGATGCTGACTTGGAAGAAGTCGGGGTGATTGCAATACAGGGGCCCAATATATTCAACGGTTACCTGGAACATAGCCATAACCAAGGCGTGTGGATTGATATAGGCGGTAAGCGGTGGCTGAACACAGGTGATTTGGGGCGCCAGGACGCTCAAGGTTATTTCTGGCTTACAGGCCGCAGAAAGGAACTGATTATTAGGGGGGGGCACAACATTGATCCCAAGCAAATCGAAGAAGCGCTGCAGGCACACCCGGCCGTTGCGTTGGTGGCTGCTGTAGGTAGCCCGGATGCATATGCTGGCGAGGTTCCGGTTGCTTACGTGCAGTTGCTTCCCGGGCAGGTCTGCACTGTTGAGGCACTACTGGAATTCGCTGGACGACACATCAGTGAGCGCGCCGCAGTACCCAAGCGCATCGAGTTGTTGGAAGCACTGCCGTTGACACCGGTGGGTAAAATTTTCAAGCCAGCCTTGCAGCAGCGTGAAATTTCCCAAGTGATTCTCAACGAGGCAAAGGCGGCAGGATTAGACGGGGTAACGGTGCATGTTCTACAAGACAGCCGCCTTGGCATCGTCGCGCGTATCAACGCCGGAGCCGAGCGCGAACAGCTGGAGCGGTTAATCGGTCGCTATAGCTTTAAAGTTGATTGGGCCTAATAGACTTTCTTAAGTTAACAACTTTCGGTTTGCCATGGCCGACTGGGTTGATTTTCCTGTATCGCTTTGAACTTGTTTTGCTTTGTCGTGGGCGTTTTCAGCCGGCGATAATAAAAGCTGTGCGTGTAATTCATCAAAAATAAGAGAGGCCGTTAAATGAAGAGAGTGCGTATGCCATTGAAGTTATACCGGGTGCGTAAGACATCGATGACGAACATTGTGTTGCTCGAGTGATATCAAGCGTGCGTGATTGATCTGGAGGACATACGGGGTTTTCTATTCAGTGCTCATCAGGAACTCAAATAATGATAAAAATAAAAATCAAAACCAAAACCATGCTTGGCATCGTTGCCACACTTGCTTCTTCGCCATTATTCGCAGGTGGTTTTGCCATCAACGAAACCAGCGTCAGCGCAATGGGGACAGGGTATGCAGGGCGATCCTCTTCTGCCATTGATGCGAGCACTGTCCAAACAAATCCTGCCGGCATGTCTCGTCTGAAAAACGAACAAGTCAGTGCCGGGGTTGCTGTCATTGATGCCAAAACAGACACCAGTGATACGCGCAGTACTTTTGGCGGCAAAGAAGGTGGCGATGTGGTTCCTATTGGCCTTGCGCCGATGGGGTATTACGTAAAGCCCATTGATGAACACTGGGCGGTTGGTTTCGGCGTATATGTACCATTTGGGTTGATCACGGACTACGGGAGTGACTTCGCGGGCCGTTACTTTGCTAACAAAAGCAAAGTAGAGATTATTACCTTTCAGCCTACCGTCAGCTATGCCTTCAACGATAAGGTATCTATCGGCTTCGGCCCAACCATCAATCGAGTCGCCGGCGAACTGTCCTCGCAAGTACCCAACATCGTCACCCCAGGAAGCAATGACGGCAAGATCAAGGTCAACGGTACCGACACGGCCCTTGGTTTTAATGCCGGTGTGTTGATACAAGCTACTGATAGCACCCGTTTGGGCCTGACCTATCACTCCAAGGTGAGTTATCGCCTGGAAGGGGATACTAAAGTTTCCGGTGGCACGTTCAGCCTGCTGAATGTTAGCGGTCAACATTATAATGCTGAACTTGAACTGGACACTCCGGAGTCAGTGGATTTCTCGCTCACGCATAAGCTCAACGACGACTGGACAGTCTATGCGGGCAGCACCTGGACGCGTTGGAGCCGCTTTAAAGAAGTTACTGTCGAGAGCAGCGGCGTCAGTCCGAGTCTCGGTGGTTCATTGGACGCGGTGACTGAAGAACAGAATTGGCACGATACCTGGGCTCATGCCATCGGTGCTGCATATCAGTTGAATAAGGAATGGGTATTGCGTACTGGTTTATCGGTCGATCAATCACCCACTGACAATGCCCATCGTTCCGCACGTTTTCCGACTGGTGATCGTCGGGCCATAAGCTTCGGTGCTGGCTGGACGCCAGTGAGTAACCTGACCATTGACTTTGCTTACTCCTATCTTAAAGAAGAAACCGTCAAGGTCAGTGCAGTTTCGGCATCTAGTGGCGTGTATAACTCTACGTACAGCAACAGCGGCAGCGGATTTGCTACTTCGCTTACCTACCGTTTTTAATATTCGGTGAACTTGTTATTTAAAATGACATGGCGACAAAACCAGTCTTCGTGCTAGAGAGATTTCATGAAGGCTGGTTTTCAATTCTGTCCGATTAAAGCCAAGTGCTGTCCGAACACTACGTTCCGCAAGACCGCTGCTTCCATAAAGCTGCGCGTGATACGGCTCTGCGAATCGCCGCGACGGCGCACTACGTGCGCTCTCGCCATAAACGTAACAAGATCGAAATGCTGTTTGTCCACCTCAAGCGAATCCTGAAATTGGATCGCCTGAGACTACGTGGAATTAGTGGCACGACTGATAAGTTCATTGGCCGCTGCGGTGCAGAACCTGGGACGACTGGTCAAATTTCAAGGGCCACCGGACCCGGGATAGCAGCGTCCGCACTAAGCAAAAATCTCAAGCCAGCCCAATAACAGAGCAGCAAAGGTCAACGAAGAGTCGAGAAACCACTCAATTTGGTAAGTAGGTTCTCCGGATAGTAATCACGCCTAAGTTCAGGCCAGCTAAAAACCGCCTTTTCAGCAGAGTCGAGCTCAACCTATTGCTCTCGTGAGCCTGAAAGTACCACTACTGGATAGACGCGTTAACGTGATCCTAGGTAGTCAGCAGCCGGCGCACCTATTTCTTGAAGTTTCACAGGACTTCGATAGATGGGCAGCAAGAGGAGAAGCATTGTGCCCATATCTGTTGAAGCGCAACTGCCACATCATTTCTGCATAGCTCAGCAACCCGACCAGGATATTGGTCAAACATATGCGGAACACCTGGATAGACGTGGAGCTCGGTGGCCACGCCTGCGCGCGATAGCTTCAAGGCGAAGTCCACGTCTTCCTCCAGAAAAAGATCCAGGGCCCCGACTACAATAAAGCTGCGTGGCAATCCCTGAAGATCAGGCGCAAGCGCGGCGGAAAACAGAAAATCCTCTCCATCGCCAAGGGCGTACGACCCTTGCAGGCATCGCCAGCAAAACTGGTTTGCTCGTCGCCCCCAATTCAACGTACCGGTGGTGGGGTTCTCGGTGGGGGCTGCCGGCGAGCCGGTTCTGTGATCGAGCATCGGGTAAATCATGACCAGACCCGCCACGGAATATTCGCGCCGTTCGCGAACCAACAGGGCCAACGACGCAGCCAGTCCACCGCCGGCACTGTGGCCCATGATGACGACTTTTTTCGGATCAAGCCCCAGCGTAGGTCCCTGCCGCAACAGCCAGGCGAGCGCGGTGTAGCAATCCTGCAGCGGAGCGGGAAACGGATGCTCCGGAGCCAGTCGGTAATCGACTGCGACGATGACTGCTTGGGATTCCTCAGCGAGCGCGGCGAGGTAGTCGTCATTCATTTCCGGACTGCCCAGTACGAAGCCTCCGCCATGCAGGTACAAAATAGCCGGGAGTACCTTGGCCTCCGGCATGGGCCTTGGACGGTAAATGCACAAGCGCACACCGCCCGAGCCGGTCCAGCGTTGCTCTGCGCAGCACATCTCGGGTGTCTTAGCGTTGGCGCTGATCCGGCCTCGGATGGCGGGGAGCGTGGCGAGCGTCCACTCAGTGGAAGGCTCTGCGAAGAAAAACGCGTAATCGGGATCCAGCAGGGTGTCAGCGTTCAAGGCGTGTTTCCTCCATGCCAAGGGTCTGATTCAGCCCCTTGCAGGTGTAAATCCTATAACCAACCCTTGATCTGCGTGCACACAGCCTGGGTGGAAATACCGTATCGATCATGCAACGTCGGCAGTGCGCCCGCATCGAGGAACGCGTCTGGCAGGGCGATTTGCCGGTACGTCGGCGTCACCCCGTTGCGCAACAGCACGGTGGCCACCGCTTCGCCCAACCCGCCGATGATGGAGTGGTTTTCCGCAGTCACCACCAGCCGCCCCGGCTTTCTGGCCTCGGCCAGAATGGTCTGCTCATCCAAAGGCTTGATGGTCGGCACATGCAGCACCGCGACATCCACGCCATCCGCCTGGAGTTCCTTGGCCGCTTCCAGGGCGCGCATCGTCATCAAGCCGGTGGAGATGATCAGTACGTCGTTGCCTGTACGAAGGGTTTTGGCTTTGCCGATCTCGAATTTATAACCATATTCGTCGAGTACCAGCGGTACGTTGCCGCGCAGCAAACGCATGTAGACCGGGCCTTGATGCGCAGCGATAGCAGGCACCGCCTGTTCGATTTCCAGGGCATCGCAAGGGTCGACGATCATCAGGTTCGGCATGGCGCGGAAGATCGCCAAATCATCGGTTGCCTGGTGGCTGGGGCCGTACCCGGTGGTCAGGCCTGGCAGGCCGCAGACAATTTTAACGTTGAGGTTTTCCTCGGCAATCGCCATGCAGATGAAGTCATAGGCGCGGCGCGAAGCAAACACCGCATAAGTCGTAGCGAAGGGCACGAAACCCTCCCGCGCCATGCCCGCTGCGGCGCTCATCAACAACTGTTCGGCCATGCCCATCTGGTAGAAACGATCCGGGTGTGCCTTGGCAAAGATGTGCAGGTCGGTGTATTTGGACAAGTCAGCCGATAAACCCACGATCTCCAGGCGCTGGTCCGCGAGTGCTGCCAATGCATGGCCAAAGGGCGCGGACCGAGTGGCCTGACCTTCAGCGGCAATCGAGGCAATCATCGCGGAGGTGGTCAGCTTTTTCTTCACGACCGCGGGCGCTTGAGCTGACGTGTTGTTTGCAGTGCTCATAGTGTTTTGCCTTCTTCGAGGTTGTTCAAGGCCACATCCCATTCGTGCTCATCCACCCGGATGAAGTGGGTTTTTTCGCGGGTTTCCAGGAACGGCACGCCTTTGCCCATCCTGGTATCGCAGATGATGACGCGCGGTTGTGCGGCGGGGTGGCTGCGGGCTGCGTCGAACGCTTGGACCAGAGCGTCCAGATCGTTACCGTCTACGCGCTGGGTGAACCAGCCAAAGGCTTGCCAGCGGTCAACGATGGGTTCAAACGCCAGCACCTCGCTGGAGTGACCGTCGGCTTGCTGATTGTTGACGTCGACGATGGCGATCAGGTTGTCGAGTTTCCAGTGCGACGCTGACATGACCGCTTCCCAGGTGGAGCCCTCATTCAACTCACCATCCGAGAGCAGGTTGTAAACGAAAGACGCGGATTGTTTGCGCTTCAAGCCCAGGCAGGCACCCACCGCAATGCCCAGTCCCTGGCCCAGCGAGCCACCGGTGATTTCCATGCCGGGTGTGTACGTGGCCATGCCGGACATGGGCAGGCGGCTGTCATCGGAGCCGTAGGTTTCAAGCTCGTCCAGTGGAATGATTTCAGCCTCGATCAGCGCGGCATACAACGCGATCGCGTAGTGACCGATAGAGAGGTAAAAGCGATCACGCTGCTCCCACTCAGGGTCTTCGGGCTTGTAGTTCAAGGCATGGAAGTACGACACGGCCAGCAAGTCTGCCGCGCCCAGCGCTTGACCGACATAGCCCTGGCCTTGGACTTGCCCCATGCGCAGGGCGTGACGACGGATATTATGGGCACGCTCGGTCAGCGGCTTGGATGAAACGTAGGAGGGCTGGGTAGTCATGGTAGAACTCCGGGTACTCAACGATTGACCAGGGCGGCGGGAATGCGCAGCACCAGCAAGGCACCGCCCAGCAGAACGCCGGTGATAAGGTACATGCCGATGGCGCTGGAGCCGGTCTGTGTGGTGATCCAGCCAATCAGGTAGGGCGAGCAGAAACCTGCAAGGTTGGCGAAGCTGTTGACTGCCGCGATGCCCGCGGCTGCAGACACACCGCCGAGCAAGGTGGTGGGCAGCATCCAGAACATTGAAGAAGCGGACAGGATGCCGGACGCCGCCAAGCACAGGCTCAGGATGGACAGGACAATGTTGCCTCCGAGCAGCGCGGCCAGGGTCAGTCCGATGGCACCGGCGATCATCGGCCCGATCAGATGCCAACGCCGTTCGCGATGTTTGTCGCCACTGCGTCCGACCAGCAGCATCGCCGCAATGGCGCAGAGATAAGGCAGGCTGGTCAGGAAACCGATATGCAGCGGATCGGAAACCCCGGCATTGCGCACCAGGGTGGGCAGCCAGAAGGTGATTGCGTACTGGCCCATCACCACGCAGAAATAGATACCCGCCAACAGCCACAGACGGCGGTCACGTATGAACTCCCCCACAGAGGCGTGGGTAACCTTCTTCTGGTCGTCTTCGGCCAGCTCGCGGCTGATCAGGGCTTTTTCGTCGTCATCCAGCCAGGTGGCCTGATGCACGCCATCCTTGAGGTAGCTCAGCACCAGCAGCCCGACAATCACCGTGGGAATGGCTTCGAGCACAAACATCCACTGCCAGCCAGCCCAGCCGTGAACACCGGCGAAGGCGTTCATGATCCAGCCGGAAAGCGGGCCACCGACCATGCCCGAGAGCGGAATGGCGATAAACCACAACACCGTCATGCGGGCACGCCGATAGGACGGGAACCAGTAGGTCAGGTACAGCAACAGGCCAGGGGCAAGGCCGGCTTCGGCGACGCCCAGCAGAAAGCGCAGGGCGTAGAACTGCCAGGCGGTTTCGACGAAGGCGAACAGGGCGGAGATGATGCCCCAGGTGATCATGATGCGGGCGATCCAGACGCGTGCACCGACCTTATGCAAAATGATGTTGCTGGGCACTTCGCAGAGGAAGTAGCCAATGAAGAACATGCCCGCGCCCAGCCCATAGACCGTTTCGCTGAGGGCCAGGTCGTTCATCATCTGCAGCTTGGCAAAGCCGACATTCACGCGGTCGAGGTAGGCGCACAGGTAGCACAGCATGAGGAAAGGCATCAGGCGCCACGCGGTTTTGCGGTAGGCGTTGGTGCGCACGGTCGAAACCGCTTCAAGCGACAGGGTTGTCATGATGGTCTGATCTCTTGTTTTTATTGACCGCCAGGCCACAAGGCCCGGCTGCATCGTCGATCCAGATCCGCACGGGCTGCAAGGCCCGCCAGGTGTACTCAGTGAATCAGCATGCCGCCGTTCACATCCAGGGTGATGCCGGTCAGGTACGAGGACAGGTCGCTGGCCAGGAACAGGGCCGCGTTGGCCACGTCCTGGGCTTCACCCAGGCGGCCCAACGGGATGCCGTCGATGATTGCGTGGCGCCGTTCGTCCTGCATCAGGCCGCCGGTGATATCGGTATGAATCAAACCCGGTGCAATAGAGTTGACGCGAATGTTGTCCGCGCCGAATTCCCGCGCCATGGCCTTGCCCAGCCCGAGCACACCGGCTTTCGCTGCGCTGTAGTGCGGGCCGCCGAAAATGCCACCGCCGCGCTGGGCCGATACGGATGACATGCACACGATGCTGCCGGCTGCCTGAGCGCGCATCACCGGAATGACCGCCTGCGACATCAACAGCGTGCCGCGCAGGCTCACATCCAGAACCTTGTCGTAGTCGCTTGGGCGTATATCCAGGGTCCTGATCGGCTGCGTGATTCCGGCATTGTTGATGAGTATGTCGATACGGCCGTATTGCGCGACAACCTTGGCGACGGCTGCTTTGACTTGTGTCTCGTCGGCGACGTTAGCCGCCAGGCCCAGATGGCCTTCACCGAGGGTGGCTGCGGCGTCACGGGCGGCGGATTCGTCGAGATCCAGGATCACAACGCGGGCGCCGTGTTTGGCGAAGGTGACAGCGGTTGCGCGGCCGATACCACGCTCGGATGCAGCGCCGGTGATAATCGCGACTTTGCCTTGAAGAAGCATGAGGGTTACCTCTGATTGTTTTTATGGTTCGATTCAGCGATCGATGGCTCAGAGTGGTCCCCGCGAGCAGGCCGAGCAATAACGCAAACGTCACTGCTACATGAATAAAATTCAGCACTCGTCAATCCAGAACGCAAATGCTTGAATGGCGCTGCCCGTTCAACACCTAAACAATAGGCTTAATACTGATGCGCCAGGACGATACCTCTTCATCCCATCTGCCACCGCTGAGAGCAATTCAAGCCTTCGAGCAGACCGCCCGTTTTGGCAACCTCGCCAGAGCGGCCGAAGTGCTGGACCTCACGCCTTCGGCGATCAGCCACCAATTGGCCAAACTGGAGGTCATGATTGGTCGTCAGTTGTTTGTACGGGCGGCGCGTGGGGTGACACTGACGCCAGTCGGCGAGCAGTATTTGAAGGACATTTCAGGATTGTTGCAAAGCCTGGAGGTCGCTACCGAGCGGGCAGCGAGTGACGTCAGCCTGGATTGCCTGCGACTGCATTCCTCCCCCAGCTTTGGCTTGCTCTGGCTGATGCCCCGGTTGGAGTCATTTCGCATGACCAACCCGGACATCCAGATCAATTTGTCATGCTCATACGAGTCGCTGCATTTCAGCCAGGACAAGATTGATGTGGATATTCGTCATGGCCGGCCTAACTGGCCCAGCTACGAAGTGCGCACCGTGCGCAACGAAAGCTTCGCGGTGCTGGCCTCGCCCAAGCTGATCGCGCGCTGTGGGGTAAAAAACGCGGCTGATCTTCTGGCTCAAGAGTTGATACTTTCCGAGGCGACCTTGCTCAGATGGCCTGAATGGTTCGCTCAGCACGGCCTGGCGCGCCCCGAAAAGCCCTACGCCTTGAGTTTTGACCGATCCTACATGAGCCTGGAAGCGGCGAGCCACGGCTTAGGCTACGCCCTTGAAAGCACGCTGCTGGCGCAGAAGTACCTAGCCAGCGGTTCGCTGATCGAAGTGGCCCCCGAAATCTTGAGTTCCTCGGTAGCCGCCCATCATTTGGTGTTCCCGAAAGCGCACTCGAGTTTTCCCAGAGTCAGGCGATTTCTGGAATGGATGGAGGGAGAGCTCGGGCATAGTTTCGTATTTTAGCCAAAGAGTTTCAACGCGACCATTTGACAAACGTTTGGGCTAAATTGTAGCTCCGGGGCCAACTCCTCTTCACCACTGGCAGTTGCGGGGCGCCAGCAGTCGGATAATGAAGCGGTGACGTAGAGGGATTCGATGTTGCTGGTATTTCTCGAGACTGAACCTGCGTAACTGATGTCTTCAGTTTGACAAATATATCCAAATGGCTAGGACCATAACCCAGTAGATTGCCTCGGAATTTCTCATTTTTTGTTCTTAAATCACCTAAAAAACAAGTCAAGAATTGAATCTTCTTCTGCTTTCTTAAGGAAAAATCCTTATATTTCAATTGGTAGAACGCTAAATGCGAGACTCGCTTCCGCTCCAATCTCCTGATTTTTTCGCTATCGTTAATCTGTGGTCACTCGCGCAGCGTTTTGCCGCAGCTGATCTAAATAGTCAGCCCATTGTTGAGCCGCTTCCCGGCGTTGTACCAGCAGTTGCGCGCGCGCATACACAGCCCCGAGCGCGCCTGGCATCCGGTGGGATAACGACAGCTCGAGCACGATTGGATCTATACCTAAGTGTTCATGGGCAATGGTCCGGTAGGTGGCGCGAAAGCCGTGGGATGTGATGTCGTACTCCGGCCAGATACGCTGAAAGGACTTGAGCATGGAGGTCGGGTTTATGGGACGTCCCGGATAGACCGGCGAGACGAACACCCAGCCTTTGCCTTCTTCATCCACCACGCGGGTTTTATATAGCTCGCGTAACAGAACCAAGGCTTGCTCAGGCAACGGCACGATGTGTTTGCTCTTGTCTAGGGATGGTCTGAAATAGCCGGATATTCTCCGGCTATTGAGTCGTCAGTGCTTTTCAAAAAACGACCCCCGTCGAAATTTGACCCATTCTCTTCATTCTTCAGCCCTTCCGGCCGCTGCAAGGCG
>NZ_CAXAPD010000024.1:0-102435 GCF_963970515.1 Pseudomonas sp. RL_5y_Pfl2_73
CCGCTACCGCATGGTGCTCAAGGCCCCCGATGGGCTGGGCTTGACCTGGCACCTGCGCACCGAACTGGACGCCGGGCCGATGGCGTTGCTCAGGCTACGAGGGTTTACGTTGCCGGGGCAGGTATTTCTTGAGGGGCGTATTGCGGCGGGGGGATAGCCGCGCAACCTGAACCGCCTGACTATTGATGGATCTGAGCACGGATTGTTCGATGCACGAAACGGCGGTGCGGGCCGATGTAGAGCTGTCAGGCGTGAGGTTGCTCCGAGTTGTGGAATGAGGGGGTTGGTGAGCGTTTATGGAATAAATCCCCTCGCCACAGATTCGCCTGCGTTCTTAAGTGAACAGCAGCGCTAACACCGCAAACAGTCGCCCATCAGGCCGGCGCCCTAGGCGTATCTGAGGGTGACTCGCCAAACAGCGCCCGGTAATGGGCCGCAAAATGACTCAGGTGGAAAAACCCCATCGCCACGGCGATCTCACTGACGTTCAGTGCCGCCGCATGGGTCGTGATCAGACGCCGGCGCACGGCATTGAGCCGCAGGTTGCGCAGGTACTCCACCGGACGCATCCCGGTGACCGCCTGGAAACTGTTCTGTAGGGTCCTGCGGCTCACCCGCAATTGCTCGCACAAATCGAGGATGCTCAAGGGCACCTCTGCACTGGCGACGACCAGCTCCTGGCAGCGCTTGACCAAATAGGCACTGACGGCAAAATTGCCGCGCCGGCCACGCACCTCGTCCGAAGCGTGACTGAACAGGTCGAGAAAGGCGTTGAGCAGAACGTCCTCGAGGATTTTTTCCGAGGCTGGATTGACCGCGTCCGTCTGTTCCAAAAGGTGACGAAACAATGGGTGAATCATTTGTTGCACGCGGCGCAGCACCGCCTCATCCACGCTGACCTGGGACACGCTTTTCAAACGATTGAGCTGTTCGCTCGACAGTTCGTAGGCCGCCAGCTTGGCGAACCGTACCGTGTCGACATTCGCCGCGAAAAAATGCGTGCCTTCCGGGGCGTGCAAGACGAAGTCCTCGCCATCGCGCAACAGCACGACGCTGTGGGCGCCCACTTGGTGCCCCTGGACCACTGGCGCACCGCCCAGCGACATGGCAATGCACAAGCGCCCTTTTGGCGCGCTACCGCGCTGCACCACCCGTTTATCCAGCACCTCCTGGAATATCTGGAAACGTTCGGCGCACACCTGCCGCAGCTCGCTGGAAAGGCAGCCACGCCCGAGTTGGTCATAGACCTGTTGCCAGCCCAGGATCGAACCGGCGTGTTGCTGAGGATCATTGAAGGTACGGACTTCGGCGAACATGATCATTGTTCCTCGGTGACACTGTGCTTATTGCCCGGTGCTGTATAGGAGCTGTGCCAGACGCTGTGCCGATGCTGTGTCGGACGCTGTGTAGGAGCTGCCGAGTGCAACGAGGCTGCGATCTTTCCCCAGACACTTGAATCTCAAGCGAAAGAAAAAAGATCAAAAGATCAAAAGATCAAAAGATCAAAAGATCAAAAGATCGCAGCCTTCGGCAGCTCCTACAGTGAACCGTGCTTATTGCCGGAAAACCAAAGCCAGTTCCATGCCAAGCATGTACAACCGGTACTCAGCGGCCTTGATCTCCAAGGGCGCCAATAAAGACCCGGACAGCACCACCTGGCCTGCTTCAACGCACTGCCCATCGGCCAGCAACCTGCGGACCAACCAGCACAGGTTGGCCTGGGGTGTGTCCTCGCGCGCCTGGGCATTGCCCTCGCCGCAAGGCACCCCGTCGCACTCCAGGCGATAGTTCACGTGGGGCAGTTGCTCGGGATGGAACCTGACCCGCGAACCCAGGCAATACAGCCCCGCCGCGGCATTGTCGGCAAGAAACGCCCCAACGCCGAAACGCCAGCCCTGCCAGCGACAATCGGCCATTTCGAACGCCGGCGCGACCTCGGACACGGCGGCCAGAATGTCATCATCGCTGTAGAAACCTGGCAGCAACGTACGCCCCAGAACAAACGCCAGCTCGATTTCCAGCTTGGGTTGAATCAGCCGGGCAAGCGACACGGAACGGCCAGGTTCCACGGCCATGGCATCGGTCAGTGCGCCCAACACCGGTTCATCAATACCGAAACGGTCCTGGGCGGGGCGGCCGGCGAAGGCCACTTTCCATCCGGTCAACTGCTCACCAGCGGCCTGGCGTCGGCGTAATGCCTCGCGCTGCAAGGTGTAGCCCGCCGGCAGGTCAACGGCCTGTGGCTCCAACGAAGGCAAGGCGTGTACGGCCTGCGCGGCATCCTGAAGCCGGACCAGGAAATCATCTTCGCGCCTCATGAGAGTTGCTCCGCCAATTTGCGCAAGACGCCTTCGAGCCGCTCAGGTGTGGTGATCGCGGCGACGAACCGATCCGGCCGCACCACCACTACGCAGTCACGCACCTTGGCAAACCATTCGCCCAAGCGGTTATCGACATCCTCGACGCAAATGGCGCCATTGGCGGACAAGGGTTGGTTACGCCCCACGCCACTGCGCGAGCGATTGATCTGGATGAAACGCGTCTCCCAGCGCGCCCACCAAGCGGCGGTTTGCTCGCTGAGCTGTTCGCTCGGATTGACCCGATACCCCAGCACCGCATAGGAATGCCCCAGCACATCGTCCAGGCGCCGGCGCTGACCCTGGGCGTCCTCGACAGATGGCTGGATGAACAATTGCCCGACCAGATCATCCTCATGCAGCTCGGCGCGCTCGTGATGAACCAGGCCTTTGGTGATGGTTGCCTTGGGTTTGAACTTGAACTCCAGCAAGTGCGAGCGCAGGTTGTCGACGCTGTTGACGGCCTGGAACAACCAGTCCCGCACACCGGCCATCAGCGGGTTGGTCAGCCCCAGCACTGCGCCCATGTTGTCGGCCAACGCGATGAGATCGGTGGCATGCCCGCGGCGCTCCTGGTCGTAACTGGCAAGAATCGCCGGCGACGCCCGCCCTTGGAGGATCGCGGCAAGCTTCCAGGTGACGTTGGCGACATCACGCAGGCCCGAATTGAGCCCCTGCCCGGCCCAGGGCGGGGAAATATGCGCCGCATCCCCCACCAATGCCACACGGCCCTGGACAAAGCGCGCCGCGACCCGAGAGTTATGGGTGTAGGCGCGGATCCGGATGATTTCCAGTTGATCGACCGCATCGCCGATATGCCCACGAATCAAGTCCCGGATCGTCGCTTCTTCGCACATCCGGCTCTCGTCTTCACCCTCCAGGAGCATGAACTCCCAGCGCCGTTGCTGATACGGCAGGTAAATGCACACGAAAGGTCGCTGAGGGTCGGCATGCAGGGCTGTATACGGTGCATCCAGGGTGTCGTTGGCCGTGTCGATCACCACCCATTTGCGCGGATGGGTCAACCCCAGCAGTTCGATGCCGAGTTTCTTGCGCACGCTGGAACGTCCGCCATCGGCGCCGATCACGTACTGCGCCTGCAATTGATACAGCTCACCCTGGGCATCGCGCACCTGCAAGGTCACGCCCTCGGCATCCTGCTCAAGATCGAGCATTTCATGGCCCTGGCGCAACTCGACACTGGCGTGCTTGCCCAGTTGCTCGCGCAATGTCGTTTCCAGCAACTGTTGCATGAAGATGTTGCGCATCGGCCAACCATAGTGGGCCGTGCTCGGCTTGACCTCGGCAAAACACACGCCTCGCGCATTGTAGTAACGCAGGGGCACGTTGCAGATCATGTCACGCGCGGCCAGTTCAGCGATGCCGATGCCCTGCAACACCCGCAGCGCTTCGTCATCCATGCCCACGGCGCGGGGATACGGCAGGACGCCGTCAGCCAACTCGAGGACGATGCAGTCGATGCCGTACAGCCCCATGTAATGAGCGGCCGTGATTCCGTTGGGGCCACCGCCCACGATGACAACCTGGGTTTTCTCCTGCTTCATCGCTATTCACCGCTTTGTTGTTGTGGTTGTAGGCACTGGTCATACAGATAGTCCATGACGACAAGGTTGAACATTTCGCTCTGGTCATCATGGACGTAATGGCTGGCGTCGGCGATTTCCTCTGTGCGCACCCACTTATTGGCCTGCTTGATCGACTCAAGGATCGCCAACGGCAGGAAATCGGAACGGGCGCCACGAATGAACAGCGTCGGGCAATCCAGTGCCCGTACCGCCGGCCACAAGTCTGTCGGGGCAATACTCAGGCGCGCCTGGGCGATACCTTGCTGGTCGTGACGCCATTCGATTCCAGCCAGGGTTTCCTTCATGGAATACATCAACCTGGAAGCCAGCCCCTCCTGAGAGAGGCCAGGTCGCGCTTGCAGCCAGAACTGGGCGGCGCTCTCCCAGTCAGGAAACAACAACGGTGTCTGGCTCATCTCGCGCCGAATGCGCTCGGCGCCATCACCGCTGACCGAAGAACCAGGGCCGATGTCCTCGATCACCAGCGCTTGCAGTCGTCCCGGATTGAGCCGCGCATACTCCAGTGCATTGGTGCCACCGAGGGAATGCCCCACCAGGACGAAACGCTGCAACCCCAAATGCGCCACCAGATCTTCAAGGTCATTGACGTAGGCCTCGGTCCGATAGCTGGAGGCATCCGCCCAGTCACTGTAGCCACGACCGCGCTGGTCAAGGGCATAGCAGCAGTAGCGCTCGCCCAGTGCATTGGCCAAACCATCCCAGGTCTGGGCATAGGAGCGCAGCCCGTGCAGCAGCACCACCGCAATGCCCGACGGGTTGCCCCACGACAAATAGTGCAGGCGCATCTGCGAGCGATTGATGAAGAACTGGCTGTTTGCAGACATTCGTTTGCTTCCCACGATCAGCGCACCTCAATACAAGCCGTCATTGCCCTTGACGTCGGCAGCCTTGAGGCCACCCAGCCGTGCATGCAAACGCCCGCGCGTGGCGAAGGCCCAGATGATGATCAACTCGTCGGCGGCTGGACCGTCACCGAACGACAGGGAAATGCTGTCGTAGTGCGAACGGACATACAGCGCATCCTTGTGGGCCAGCGGCACATCGATGGTCACGCCAGGCCCGCCACGCTTGCCGGTGGAAGGCACCCAGGACTTGCCGCCGCCCAAGACGACGCGGATCGGATCCGCCGCCGGGTTGGTCAACAGTGCATTGCCATGCTCGTACTCGCCCTGACTGCCCACCAGGCACGCCTTGCCGTAGCTGACGATTTCGCGCTGGCCGGCCATTACCCGGATACGCCGACCAAACTCCTGGCCCAGCAAGGGTGACGGCTCTACCAGCTCGGCCAGGCTTTCGCTGAAACGGCCGGCATAAGGGTTGGCGATCACGGCGCCAATGGCGTACTTGAACAGCGGCTCACCATCGGCCAACTGGCCCGTTTCGTTGGCCAGGGTTTCCTCGACGAAGCTATACCATTTGCGGATGTGGTAACTGGCGAAATTTGCGGTTTTCATAAGAGCAGTCTCTTCAAAGTGGGTCGAGATCGAAATGTCGGCTAGGCGCTCCAGCGGCGCTGAAACGCGCCTTGCCACGCGCATCGTCGTGTTCGGTCTCGAGGAAAAATTCCATGCGATTGCCGTCGGGGTCGTTGAAGTACACACCGTTGCCGATCTCGTGGTCGGTGATTTTCACCACCTCGACGCCCTTGCTCAGCAACATGCCGTAGAGCTGGCGCAGGGTGGTCATGTCGCCGGCGATTTCCAGCCCGTAGTGCTGCAAGCCCAGCCCGCCCTGGTGGGCCCCGGGTGCTGCGCGGAGCAACGCGATGTCGTGATGCTTGGCACCGAAGGCCATCATGATCCAGCTTTCACCCCGGGCGCTTTCATGCATGCCCAGCACGTCGGCGTACCAACGCGCCGACACTTCAGGGTCGCTCACGGATAGCGACAGGTGAGTACGAACGACTTCGACTTTCATCGCGCGGTCCCTCAGTTTTTCTTGATGATGGATTGATGCCCGGACTTGATCTGCGCCACGGCGGGCGTCCAGAGCACATCAGCGATTTCACTGAATTCACGCCACTGCTTCTGCCAGCCGTCACCGCCATTTTCGGAGGTGAACAGATGCCCATATTTGGTACCGGCGACGATCTGGCGAGGGTCGGCGGGGTTCAAGGCAATCGCCCAGACACAGGAGTTGGGCTGTTGTGGCAGCGGCAGCACTTCCCAACTGAGGGCGGCATTGCGCGAGACCAGCACCTTGCTGGTCGTACCAGGGGTACCGTCGGAGATACTCAGGTAAAGCGTATCCTCGCTGCCCAACGGTGCATTCATGGCACGCACGTAGTACAGGCCGAAGGCTTCCCGGGCGACGATGCCGGTCCAGGTCTGCCCCTCGTCAAGGCTGCGGTAAACGGCGTTGACGCACACCACCACGATGACCTTTTGCCCATGGTTGGGCAGGACCACGATGTTGTGCACGTCCGAGTTGTAGTCCCACAGCAAGCGATCGTCGACACGGGTCCAGCTATCGCCACCGTCACGGCTGTGGAACAACCCGCCCTCCTCCAGGCCGAACCAGAGCTGGTTGCGATCCGTCGGGTCGTAGGCGAAGGCCAGCAAACGCGGACGACTGACGCCGTCGCAGAACTCCGGGATCTCCACCGGGGCACGTTCCCAGTTCTGGCCACCGTCGAGGGTGCGCCACAGCACCGCGCGCGACGGAGCACCCGTACCGACGAAAATGCGCTGTGCATCCTGAGGATCCACGGCCACCTTCCAGACGGTTTGCCCATTGAATGGCGAATCCAACCGCTGCCAATGACCTCCGGTATCAAGGCTGATGCACAGGCCGACGTCGGTGCCGGCGTAGATCACCTCAGGCGTCCCCGGATGGAAACTCAGGGAGCGGGTGATCGCGTCGAATTCCAGGTCCTGGCCCAGGCCCAGTCGATGCCAGGTACGCCCATCGTCGGCGCTGCGGATCACCGCTTGCCCTACGGTGGCGACCAAAAGGGTTCCGTTACTCATCACTGCTGCTCCTCAAATGAAGATGCCGCGGGTCAAGCCGCCGTCGATGCCAATGGATTCCCCGGTCACCGCACCGGCTTTGGGGGATGCGAGGAAGCCGATCAGCCAGCCCATTTCAATAGGCGCCAAGGTGCGCCGGATCGGCGTCGCGTCGATGTAGCCCTGCTCCACCTGCTCGGGCGTCTTGCCCTGCTTGATCCCTTCGCGCTCGTAGAGCTCCTGGATGTGCGGGGTGTCCACAACGCCGGGGTGGATCAGATTGACCGTGATGCCGGAGGGGCCGAGTTGGTCGGAAAGCGTCTTGGTCATGTGGGCGATGGCCAGGTTGCGCATACCCGAGAGGACCTTGCTGCCACGCCCGGTCAGGCCACCGATATTGATGATGCGACCGAAGCCACCGGCCTTCATGTGCGGCGTCACGGCCTTGGCGCAACGGAAATAGCCGATCACTTTGGTGTTGAGGTCCGAGAGCAATTCGTCGTCGCCGGCATGCTCGATGTCGTTGCGCACCACACCGGACGGTGCGGCGGCGCCGTTGACCAGGATGTCGATGCGACCAAAGTGCTTGTGGGCCGCCTCCACCATGTCGGACACCGCCGACATCTGGTTGGTGTCACAGAACAGCGGCAGCACCTCGTTGCCGGTCTCTGCGGTGATTTCCTCGGCGGCTTGCTGGAGGTATTCCATGCGCCGCGCGCAGATCACCACCTTGCAACCTTCCTGGGACAGAAAGCGCGCGACTTCCTTGCCGATGCCCATGCCACCGCCGGTGACGATTGCCACGCGGCCTTGTAATTCCAGATCCATAGCAGTTCCTCTTGTGATTGTTCGGCTCAGGCGAGATCGACGAAGACACTTTTGGTTTCGGTGTAGGCATCGATCACGTTCTTACTCATTTCCCGGCCCCAGCCGGATTGCTTGTAGCCACCGAATGGCGAGGCCGGGTCGACGACGTTCCAGCAGTTGATCCACACCGAGCCGGCCTTCAACTGCGCCGCCACGCGATGGGCGGAGCGCAAGTCACGGGTCCAGAGACCGGCCGCCAGGCCATAGGGCGAGTCGTTGGCGCGCAGCACCAGTTCATCGATTTCGGTCCAGCTCATGACGGTCAGCACCGGGCCGAAGATTTCTTCCCGGGCGACACAGGCACGCTCGGCGCGGTCGAGAAACACGCTGGGGCGGATGAAGTGGCCGTGCTCCAGGTGGGCCGGCCGATCACCGCCGCAGATCAGCTCGGCGCCTTCTTCCTGGCCCCGTTGCAGGTAGCCACGCACCGTGCCCAATTGCCGGGCCGAGACCAGCGGGCCCATGCTGCTGGCCGGATCCAGGCCGGGCCCCAACACATGGGCGGCCGCGTGGCGCTGGAGTTCTTCAAGCACCTGATCGAGAACGCTGGCGTGCACGTAGAGACGCGATCCGGCGGTGCATACCTGCCCCTGGTTGTAGAAAATGCCGTCGGCGGCGCCTTTGGCGGCACGGACGATATCGGCGTCCGGCAGGATGATGTTGGGGGACTTGCCACCCAGCTCCAGCGAGACCTTCTTCATATTGCCGGTGGCCGCCTGGGCGATCAGTCGCCCCACCTGAGTCGAACCGGTGAAGGCGATCTTGTCCACGTCCGGGTGCTGGGCCAGCGGTGCGCCGGTATGCACGCCGAGGCCGGTGAGCAGGTTGACCACACCAGCCGGGAAACCGGCGGCCTCGATCAACTGCACCAGGCGAATCGCCACCAGGGGCGTCTGCTCGGCGGGCTTGAGCACCGCGACGCAACCGGTCGCCAGCGCCGGGCCAAGCTTCCACACGCACATGGTCAGCGGGAAGTTCCACGGCACGATCAAGGCGCAGACGCCCACCGGCTCGCGCAAGGTGTAGTTGAGCATCGGGGCGCCGCTGGAGGGCGAGACCGGCAGCGTGCTGCCTTCGATCTTGGTCGGCCAGCCGGCGAAGTAACGAATGATATTGGCCGCACTGGCTGCTTCGCCCCGGGCCGCGCCGATCGGCTTGCCGTTTTCCAGGGTGATCAGTTGCGCCAACTCTTCGCGATGCTGGTCGAGCAGCTCCGCCAGGCGAAACAGCAACAACCCGCGCTGGGCCGGTGACTGCTGCGCCCAAGGCCCGGTGAAGGCCGCGCGGGCGGCAGCGACGGCGGCATCGACGTCGCGCTCGCCACCTTCGGCGACTTGCGCCAGGGTGTGTTCAGTGGCCGGGTTTTCCACGGCAAACCGACGGCCATCGGCGGCGTCCTGCCAAGTGCCACCGATAAACAGCCGACCCGGTTGCGACAGGAACTTCTCGACGGCAGGTAACAATTGAATCGGGTTCATATCCGCTCCTTCACAGTGCCATTTCAATCAGGCAAGGGCCGCCATCGGCCTTGGCGTTGGCCAGGGCGCGCTGCAACTCACCGTTGGTGTGCACGGTGCTGGCCGGCAAGCCGTAGCCTTTGGCCAGAGCCTTCCAATCGATGCGTGGCCGGTCCAGTACCGTCAGGCTCAGGGCCTCGGGGCCCAGGTCGGTCATGCCGAAGCGGCGCAGCTCGTTCTGCAAAATGGCGTAGCGATGGTTGGCCGCGATCAGGATCACCACCGGCAGTTGCTCGCGGGCGATACTCCACAAGGTCTGGATGGTGTACTGGGCGCTGCCGTCCGATTGCAGGCAGAACACGCGGTTGCCGCGCTCGGCCATGGCGGCGCCAAAACCCACCGGGATGCCCTGGCCGATGGCCCCACCGGTGTTGGTCAAGACCCGATGCCGTGCGGCATGGGCCGAAGCGGTGAAGAATGGATAGCCGCACGTCCCGCCTTCCACCGAAACGATGCAGTCGTCCGGCAGCGACGCAGCCAGCACCTGACCCACGGACTGCGGGGTCAACGTAGCTTCGCTTGGCGGCAGCTCGATACCGGTTGGCGTTGGCACATAAGCCGGCGCTTCAAGCGCATCGGCAAGCGCCGTGAGTGCGCCGGCAACATCGTCCCCTACTTCCGCCAGGCAGAGCAGGCGTTCACGTTCGGCCAGGCGAGAAGCGATGCCTTCGTAGCCGAAATAACTGATCGGCTCCGGCACGCCGGCGCACACCACCGCGTCGTACTGGTCAAGGATCTCAATGGCGACTTCGGGGAAGTACGGCAGGCGATCCAGGTCAGGCAAACCACCGCCGCGATAACTCAGGCGCGGAAAGGTTTCGGCGAACAGGCGCACGCCCGGCAGTTGCGCCAGGCGCCCCGCCGCTTCGAGCCCGGCGACCGACAAGCCTTGGTCGCCGACGATAAACACCAGGCGCCGACCATCACGCAGGGCCTGGGCGACCGCCTCGATCCGGTCACCGGCAAAACGCCGAACCGGGGCCTGCAATGCGGTGAAGGCTTTCTCGTGCTGCACCGTGTTGGCTTGCAGGTCCATCGGCAGAATCAGGCTGGCGATCTGGCCGTTGGCCTGCCAGGCGGCACGCACCGCCTCCTGGAAATCTTCACCAACGCCCGATGCCGTGCGCGAGGTACGTACCCACTTGGAAACACTGCCGGCCAACGCCTGGATATCACTGGCCAACGGCGGATCGTAATTGACGTGCCAGGACGCGTGATCACCGATGACGTTGACGATCGGGGTGTTGGCGCGACGCGCGTTGTGCAGGTTGGCAATGCCATTGGCAAAGCCTGGCCCCAGGTGAGTGAGGGTCATCGCCGGCTTGCCGGCAATCCGGCCATAGCCGTCCGCAGCACCGGTGCACACCCCTTCGAACAAGGACAACACCGGCTTGAGGGCTGGCGCACTGGCCATGGCTGCCACCAGGGGAATTTCAGTCGTTCCGGGATTGGCGAAGCAGTATTCGATACCGCTCGCCACCGCCGCTTTCACTATCAGTTGCGCACCATTCATTTCCAGCCCTCTTGATCGAGCGTTTGCAGTGGCTGAGATTTATCACATAGAAGAATCCTCCACTCAAGCATTTTTTACACATAAAAGCTCTTATTTTGAGATTTATGCAGAATTACCACGGGAATAAGGCCATCAATCCGTTTGTTTTTCTCAAGCACTGGCGTATCGTGGCAACGCCCTGTCCGCCTAACGAGCGGGCTTTCCATCATCGGCGCACCTACCTATAGTGCTCACCCAAACGACCACCTACGCGCCATTCCCCCTTTAGGAGCGAAATGAGCAGTCTGAGCAAAATGCTGAGTGTGCTGGACCTGTTCGGCCCGGCCACGCTGAAGATCGACCCCGACACCATCGCCGAACGCATGGGCCTGTCACGGGCGACGGTGTACCGCTACGTCAAGGATTTGTGTGATGCGGGCCTGCTGGTCCGGGTGGATGCCGGCAGCTACGGCCTGGGGCCACGCATCATCGAGCTCGACTGGATGATGCGCCAATACGACCCAATCCTCGTGGCGGGCCGCGAGTTGATGCACCAGCTGTCCGAAGCCACTGGCCTGGCGGTGTTCGCCAGCGTTTTCTATGACGGCCACATCATCAACACCTACATCGCCGAACCCGATAACACCTACCAGTTCGCATTCGGTCGTGGCCAGCCGCTGCCGTTTTTTCGCGGTGCGCAATCCAAGGTGTTGATCGCCTTCCAAAAGGGACGGCGCCTGCAACGCCTGTTCGAAGAACACATGGCCAAGGACCCCGACAACGGCTATGACTGGGCAAGCTTTTCCAAAGCGGCGAAAAAGATCCGCAAGGACGGCTATTGCCTGACCCACGATGAACTCAATCTGGGGCTCACCGGTATCGCGGCGCCGATCATCAACCCCGGGCTCGACGAGGTGGTAGGCAGCCTTTCAGCCGTCGGCAGCACCGACAGCTTCAAACTGCTGCGCCAGGAAACCGTGATTGAAATGGTGATGGACACCACCCGGCGGATTGCCGAGAGAATGCAGAATCCGCCTGCCATCGGCTAGAAACCGGAGGTGCGGCCTTACCGCTGCCCTGTAGGAGCTGTCGAGCGAAGCGAGGCTGCGATCTTTTCGCCCCCATTGAGTCTCAACGAAAGATCAAAAGATCGCAGCCTTCGGCAGCTCCTACAGGTCCCGACGGGGCAAGCTCCCTCGCCACAAAGTTTATCGAACAGCCCCTGCCTCAGAACGGCACGACCACCGTCACCTGGCTGTACACGTTGGTGCCATTGCCCGCCACTTGATTGCCCCCGGTCGTTGCATCCCGATCCGGCTTGTAGAGGCCTATCAGCGGCGTGATGATCAAGTGCTCATTGACGGCCCACTCGGCATACAGATCCAGCTCGCGGGCATCCAGGTTAAGGGCGCTGTCTTTACGCACGGTGTTGTAATCGAAGTACAACGCCCCGAGGGTCAGGTTCTCCAACGGTGTGGCTGTCAGGCCGACATGATGAATGCCCGTGTTGCTGTTGAAGGGCCCGGCATAATTGCCCGCGACTTCACCCTGGAACCAGGTGCCGTAGCCCGTGCTGAGCCCGGTGAACAGCGAGTCCCACTTCTGGGAATAGCGGGTGTAGCGGTACGTCAGTTTCGGGGCCCAGGCGAGATCGGTAAAGGTGTAGCCGGCCTCGGCGTACCAGGCGTTCTGCGGGCCGGCGTCCTTGTCCTGCCAGGCGTATTCGAATGCCAGGCTGGCGTTCTCGATGCCCGCGTCGCCCTCACCACGAATGCTGTAGACGTCCATGCCCTTGCGTTGCTTCTGGACATCGCTGGCCCACTGCTCGTTCACGTCGATGCCATGTATCCAGGTCAGCCCCAACGTGCCCGCCTTGGCGGTGTAATCGAGCGTGCCGGCGGCCAGTTCGGTTTCGGCCTGGGCGCGGTTATCGGATTTGAGCCACACCACACTGCCATGCAGCCCATCCTGCCCGCCCAGACGTAATACGGCGGTTTGATCGAACGCGTGGCGGGCAGCCAGGTAATAGGCGCCACCGCGATTCAAGCGACCATCGGCAGGCCCTTTGCCCAGGTTCGGCCCGTCATCGTTGATCAAGAATCCCCTGCCCAGCTTGACCACCTGGCGGCCGCCGGAGATATCGACGCCGTCCTGTCCCAGTACGGGGAACAGATCGGCGGAACGCCAACCCAGGTAAGCGTCTTCAATCTTCGTCGTGCGCTCGCTGCCCAGCGTATTGCCGGCCGCGTCGCCATCGCCCCAGGTGGCGGAGCTGACCAGGCTGAACGCCCCGTAGGCGGTGCCATGGCCGGCCAGGCCCTGGTCGCCGCTGACGCCATACTTGATGAAGCCTTCGCGCCAGGTTGAACCACCTGGCCTGCCGTCGTAGTTCTTGCGGCTGTTGAAATGACCGAACACGGCCAGCATGTCGGCGTTGAGGTGAGTGTCGTCATCGGCATACAACTCATAGGCCTGGACCTGACTCGCGGCGCAAAGCGCCAGCGTACAGGCAAGGCCACTGCCGAAAAATTCCATACGCGATAGGTTCCGCATGGCGGGAGCTCCTTGTGGTGCGCCTTTTGAAGGCTGTCTTTGTATTCAGGAGCCGGCGCAGCACGCTGCGCCGGCTTGCAGGCTAGCGGCAGTCGGCAAGCGCGCTGTCCAACGCGCCGACCATCATGGCGGCCTCGTCGGACGTGAGGGTCAGCGGCGGCGACATCACGATTTTGTTGCCTATCGGGCGCATCAATACACCGGCCCGGCGCGCCTGCTCGGCGATGCGCGAGGCCAGGCCCGTAGCAGGATCAAGCGGCTCGCGCGTGGCCTTGTCCGCCACCAGGTCCACAGCGATCATCAAGCCCTTGCCGCGCACTTCGCCCACTACCGCATAACGTTCGGTCAGCGGTTGCAGTTGTTCCAGCAACTGGGCACCGACCTTCCCGGCGTTGCCCGGCAAATCCTCGGCCTCGACGATGTCCAGCACCGCCAGGGCCGCCGCGCAGGCAGTCGGGTGCCCGCTGTAGGTGTAGCCGTGCATGATGACGTTGCTGAAGCCCGGGCCGTTCTCGATGGCATCGACCATGCGCTGGTTGAAGACCGTGGCGCCCATGGGGATGTAACCGGCGGTGATGCCCTTGGCCAGGCACAGTACGTCCGGGGCGACACCCCAGCCACGACTGCCGAGCATGCAACCGGTGCGGCCGAAACCCGTCACCACTTCATCGGCGATCAACAGGATGCCGTGGCGGTCGCAGACTTCGCGCAGCCCCTTCCAGTAGTACGCCGGCGGCACGATCACACCGCCGGCACCTTGCACCGGTTCGGCGATCAGCGCGGCAATGGTCTGCGGGCCGAGCAGCGCGATCTGGTCTTCCAACTGACGAATGCAGTGCGCGGTCAGTTCTTCCGGATCGCGGCAGTCCCAGGGGTTGCGGTACAGCCACGGCGTGTCGAGCAGATGACAGCCGGCCAACAGCGGCCCGTGGTTGTAGTGATAAACCCCATTGCCGCCCACTGATGTACCGCCCACGTGCACGCCATGGTAACCATTGCGCAATGAGAGAAAGCGCGTGCGCCCTGGCTCGCCGCTGGCGATCCAGTACTGGCGGGCCATTTTCAGGGCCGTCTCGACCGCGTCGGAACCGCCGGAACTGAACAACACCCGGGTCATGTTTTCCTGGGCGAACATCGACGTCAGCCGCTCGGCCAGGTCGAACACCCGCGGATGGGCGATGCCGTCGAAGGTCTGGTAATAAGCCAGTTCGTCCAGCTGCGCGGCAATGGCCGCCTTCACTGAAGCTCGATTATGGCCCACGTTCACGTTCCACAAACCGCCGACACCATCGAGCATGCGATGGCCTTCGATGTCGGTGATGTAGTTACCGTCGCCACGGGCGATGATCAACGTCTTGGAGCGGTTGGCTGGCGCCGAAGAACTCATCGGGTGCCAGAATTTTTTTTGTGCTGTCTTGTAGTGCTCGTACATGGTTGCAGTCCTCACTCTGTTTCACGCTTGCGTACGTACAGCAGTTGCTGGCCGGTGAACTCCAGCAACCCTTCAAGGCCGAACTCGACGCCGAACCCGGACATCTTGCTGCCGCCAAACGGCGTATTCGGCTGGATCTGCGCATGGCAGTTGACCCAAGCCATGCCACATTCCAGGCGACTGGCCAGGGCCTGTGCCTGCTCGCTGTCGCGTCCCCAGATCGATCCACCCAGGCCCATGTCGCCCGCATTGGCGCGACGCAGGACATCCTCGACATCCTGGTAGGCAATCAGCGGCAACACCGGCCCGAACTGCTCCTCATCCACCAGGCGCTGCCCGTCGGTCACATCGGCGACCAACGTCGGCGGATAGAAAAAGCCCGGGCGGTCCAGACGAGCACCGCCGCACAACACGCGTGCGCCCTGGGCACGGGCATCCGCCACCAGCTCCTCCACCAGCGCCAACTGTTCGAGGTTCTGCACCGGGCCAAACGTGACCCCGGGCGCCAGGCCATCCCCCACCACCTGCCGTCGGGCGATCAGGGTCAGGGCTTCGGCAAAAGCCTCGTACTGGGAGTGGTGGATGTACAAGCGCTTGAGGGCGGCGCAGGTCTGCCCCATGTTCAGGAATGCAGCCTGGAAAATATCTTCGGCGACCGCCTCGACCGAGGTGCCTGGCAGCACGACGGCGGCATCGTTGCCGCCCAGCTCCAGGGTCAGGCGCTTGAGGTTGCCGGCGGCGCCGCGCATCACGCTTTGGCCGGTGGCGGTCGAACCGGTGAAGACAATCTTCTGGATGCCGGCATGGGCAGTGATCGCGCTGCCGAACCCTTGTTCACCGGTCACGCTATTGATCACGCCCCGAGGCACGTGGCGAGCGATGACTTCCACCAGGCGCAGGGTGCTCAAAGGGGTCAGGCTTGACGGTTTGCTGATCACGCAATTGCCGGCCCGCAACGCCGGCATGATGTGCCAGACAGCGATCATGAACGGCCAATTCCAAGGCGTGATCGACGCGACCACACCCAACGGCTTGCGGTGCAGTTCAATGCGCTGGGTCGGGGTGTCTTCCACCAACTCCACGGGAATCTGCTGCTCGGCGGCATAGCGCGTCCAGGCCACCGCGCCCATCACTTCAGAGAACGCCAGCTCCAGTGGCTTGCCCTGTTCCTGGACAATGAGCCGGGCCAATGCTTCGGCTTCCTGCTCGAGATCGGCGGCGATGCTCAGCAGGCGCTGACGGCGATCTTCATGGGTGCTGTGTCGCCACTCGATGAAGGCCGATTGCGCTGCTTCGACAGCGAGGTCCAGCTGGGCCAGGGAACCGGCCGGGCATCGAGCGAACACCGTACCGGTCGCCGGATTGAGCACATCAAAGTGCCCGTTCTCACCGTCGACCCGAGCCCCATTGATGAGCATTTGATAATCGTGCATAGCACCTTCCTTTCACGCGCTGACGAACCGTGCCGAACGACAGCGGACTTGTTTTCTGGGTGGATTGACGTTGTGCGTAACGCCTTAGAGCTTGTGGCTTCCCAGCGCCGTGAATCGCTCAGGTGATGCCTTGCGCAATCGAGCCGCGAGGAACACGCCGACGATCAGCGCTGCGGGAATCACCGCGCAAAGGCCATAGGACAAGAGCTGGCTGGCGCCGGTCAGCACGTCGAAATGAATCACCGCAAGGGCCAGGACCGCCAGCAATGCCAGGCACGAAAAGACCGGAAGAATCCGACCGCGCCAGAGCCCCAGCTTCAGCTCCGGGTGAGCGCGGAAATAGACAAACACCGCCGCCGAGGTCAGCGCCATGAGCAAGATCACGCACAGCGTGGCCAGGTTGGAAAACCAGGCGAACAGCTGAAGGATCGGATCGGCGTCCAGCGCGGCGAAGATCAGTACCACCACCGCCGCGATCAGGCTTTGCAGGACCGAGCCCATGTGCGGACTCTGGTGCACGCGATGGGTGGTGCCCAATCGGCTGTGCAGCAAACCGTCGCGGCCGATGGCATAGAAGTAACGGGCCGCAGCATTGTGAAACGCCAGCAGCCCGGCGTAGATGCTGACCATGAACAGCACGCGGATGATCTGGGTCAGGTGCGGGCCGACAAAGTGATCGGACATGCCGTAGATGAACGTCGTCGGATCCTGGAGCGCCTGCAAGGTCGGCACGATCTTGTCGGCCCCAATGCCGATCACCATCGCCCAGACCGACAGGGCATAGAAGCCACCGATCAACAGCACCGAGCTGTAGGTGGCAATGGGAATCGTGCGATGCGGATTCCTGGCCTCCTCGCCGTAGATGGTGGTGGCCTCGAAGCCGATGAACGCCGCGAAGCAGAACAGCAAGCCGATTGACGGCGTGCCGCTGAACACATGGCTGCGCTCGAACGAATCGAGATTGATACCGCTGTCGCCACCGGTCTTGAGAATGGCAAAATCCAGCGTCAGGATCGCCAGGTACTCAGCAATAACCACCACCGACAGCACCCGGGCCGACAGGTCGATCTTGCGATAGCCAAGCACCGCGATGCTCGCCATCGCCAGGAGCGAATACGTCCACCAAGGCAAGTCCAGGCCAAAGACACTGGCCATCGTGCCACTGACCACGCCGCCGAACATGCCGTAGAGGCCGACCTGGAGAATATTGTAGGCAAACATCGCCAACACCCCCGCCGCTCCGCCGGCCAGGCCACCCAGGCCGCGGGAAGTGAAGGCATAGAAACCACCGGCGTTGGTCATGTGACGGGACATGGCGGTGTAGCCCGCCGAGAACGCCAGTAACACCAGCAAGGCCAGGATCAGCAATGCCGGTGTGCCAGCGCCGTTGCCCAGCATAATGCCAATAGGGAAGCCGCCGGCGATGACGCTCAAGGGGCTCGCCGCCGAAATCACAAAGAAGATGATGAAACCGACACCCAAGGCGCCGCGCTTGAGCTCCGTCGAGCTGCTGATCGGGAAAGATACGCTCATTGTTCTTGACCTTATTGTATGAGGCAGTTGTTGCTGGATCGCAGACGGCCAGCTTCGCCGACTTCCAAAAGCTTATTGTTCTGCTTGCACGCTGGATTCGATGCTAGGCCCTGGCCGAAACCCTTCGCTATCCCAAAACGGCAGCATCCAAGACTGCGCCCCAAAACAGGTCAGTCCAATGCTGTAACGCCGACAAACCCGTCTCCCGCTGGGTCTGGATGGCGCTGTAGGAGCTGTCGAGCGAAGCGAGGCTGCGATCTTTTCAGCACCATTGAGTTTCAAGATAAAGATCAAAAGATCGCAGCCTTCGGCAGCTCCTACCGCAGGCCAGAGGGCATTCTGTGACCCGGGGTTCAGCGTTTTATTGAGTGACCCGCATTAGTCCGCTGTCGGCGCACAACGGCTGCCGATTCGGGATAACCGGCAGGCGCTTCCTGCCGCAAGATAGCCTCGCCCGCCCTTCAAACAGTGCTGGGCCCAAAACAAATAAAAGCCCCTAAGCGCAGGAAACTTCAGCATGTTCTTGGCTCGTCTCTCTATCCAATGGCGGATCACGCTCTTGAGTGGCCTGTGCCTGCTCGCCGTCGTCGGGGCGTTGACCGGCGCCTCCCTGTATCAGAACCAGCAAGGCGCCACGCTGCTCAAGCAGCAAAGCAGTCAACTGCTCGGGCGCTCGGCACTGGAAGGTTTACAGGCGCAGGGCCTGGCCCACGGTCAGCGGGTGGAACGCTTTTTCAGCGAAACAGCGATCTATGGAGAAGGTTTTGCCCAACAGGTTCTGCAACTGCGCGCCCAGGCACTGAACGGGCGACTGACGCCAGGGCAACTGCGCCGGGACCTGATCGTCGCGACCCGCCAAGCCCTTCAGAACCGCGAAAAAGTCCTCGGTTTCTACGTGGTGCTGCTGCCCGACGCGCTGGTCGGTGAAGATGCGGGTTTCACTGGTCAACGCGATCTGGCCGGCAATGAAAAAGGTCGCTTTGCCCTGTACTGGTCGCAAAGCCAACCCGGCCATTTGGTGCAAGAGGTGCTCAGCGAAGCCCAGATCAGCGCCAACACCGCACCTCCGGGCAGCGAGCCGGCCAACGCCTGGTACGTCTGCCCGCAGACCCTGGGGCGCACCTGCGTGACAGAGCCCTACGCGATCGAGGTTGAAGGCCAGAAGACGTTGATGAGCAGCATCTCCATACCGTTGCTGGACCAGGGCAAAGTCATCGGCGTGGTGGGCATGGACATCAGCCTCGAGACCCTCCAGCAACTCGCCGCCAGCCTTGCCAACGACCTGTATCCCGGCCACAGCGAGATCAACATTCTTTCCCCGTCTGGGCTAGTTGCGGGCCAAAGCGGCACGGTTGACGGCATCTCCGTCGACGTTCGACAAGCCGTGCAAACCGTCCCCGACAATCCCCCCTGGCAATTGCAGATACGCGTGCCCAAAGCGCTTGTGCAAGCACCGGCCCAGCACATGCAGGCGCAGTTGGACGACAAGTATCGCCAGGCCAACTGGTTCAACCTCAGCCTCGGCTTGCTGGCGGCCGGCCTGGGATTGTTGCTCATCTGGCTCACCGCTTACGGCGTGACCCGGCCGCTGCTGCGGGTGGCGCACATGCTCGATGCGATTGTCGACGGCGACGGCGATCTCACCCAGCGCCTGCCCAACGACCGCCACGATGAATTGGGCCATCTGGCCCAGGGCTTCAACCGCTTTCTCGACAAGTTGCAACCCATCATCCGCGATATCCAGCAAGCCTCCCTGGACACCCGCAACACCGCCGATACCTCGGCGCAGGTGGCCCGGGAAGTCAGCGCGGGCATGCACACGCAGTACCGGGAAGTCGAGTTGGCGGCGACCGCCCTACATGAAATGAGCACCAGCGCCCAGGAAGTGGCCCGCCATTCCCACCAGGCAGCCGATGCCGCCACCGTCGCCGAAAACGCCAGCCGATCAGGGCGCGAATTATTTGCCAATGCAGTCACCAGCATCGACAGCCTGGACCAGCGCCTGGAGACCACGCTTGAGCAAGTGCAGGCGCTGGCCGGCAACAGTCAACACATCGGCCAGGTGCTGGATGTGATTTGTGCCATTGCCCAGCAGACCAACCTGCTGGCCTTGAATGCCGCCATCGAAGCGGCCAGGGCCGGTGAACAGGGACGCGGCTTCGCCGTGGTGGCCGACGAAGTTCGCCATTTGGCCAGCAACACCCAGAACTCGGTCGAGCAGATACGCACGGTGATCGAAGCATTACAACAGTTGAGCCAGGCAGTCGTGCACAGCACCCAATTGAGCCGCGAACAGGCCAGGGACAGCGTCGTTCAAGTCGAAAAGACCCAAACGGCGCTGCAACACATCAGCGACGCGGTGGAAGTGATCGAGCACATGAACCAGCAGATCGCCAGCGCCGCCCTGGAGCAAAGCGCTGTTGTGGAAGACATCAGCCATCGCGTCAGCGACATTCGCGGGATCAGCGAGACCTTGACCAGCCGGATGGAAGAAGCCTCGCAGGCGAGCCACTCGCTGCATGCCATGGCCAACCGTCAACAGCAGTTGGTGGGGCACTTTCGAGTTTAAGGATGCTTACACAATTTCACAGAGCGCCTACAAAGCTTCACCCCTGTCGTTGGCCTTGATCCCTACCATGGGCGGTTCAATAGTGGGGAAGCACCATGTCCAAGATTCCTGTCGTCACACTGAGCCTGTTGGTCGGCCCACTACTGCTCAGTGGCTGTGATAGCGCCTCGACCCCGCAAGCATCCGACCCGCTGGCAAGCGTGCGTGTCGAAACCGTCCAGGCCCGGCCGCTGTCGATCAGCAACGAGCTGAGCGGCCGGATCGCCGCGCCACGGGTCGCCGAAGTCCGGGCGCGGGTGGCCGGCGTGGTCTTGCAGCGGGTGTTTCGTGAAGGCCGCGACGTCAAACAGGGCGAGGTGCTGTTTCGCATCGATCCGGCGCCGTTCAAGGCCGACCTGGACAGTGCCGAGGCGGCGTTGCGCAAGGCCGAGGCCAATGCGTTCCAGGCTCGCTTGCAGGCCCAGCGTTATGCCCAGTTGATCGATGACAAGGCGATCAGTGGCCAGGATTACGACAACGCCCGGGCCAGCGTGCGCCAGACCGCCGCCGATGTCGCTGCCAGCAAGGCTGCAGTGGCACGGGCGAAACTGAACTTGGGGTACGCCACGGTCACCGCGCCGATTTCCGGACGCATCGGTCGCGCCCTGGTGACCGAAGGCGCCTTGGTGGGGCAGAACGAAAGCACGCCGTTGGCGTTGATCCAGCAACTGGACCCGATCCACGCCGACCTCACGCAATCGACCCGCGAACTCAACGACCTGCGCCGGGCCTTTCGCGCAGGGCTTTTGCAAGCGGTCGGCCAGGGCCAGGCCAAGGCCACGTTGATTCAGGACGATGGAAGCCCCTATCCGCTGCCCGGCAAGTTGCTGTTCACCGACCTCAGCGTCGACCCAAGCACCGGTCAGATCACCCTGCGCAGCGAATTCCCCAACCCCGACCTGGACCTGCTGCCGGGCAGTTTCGTCCGCGTGCGCCTGGAACAGGCGATCAACAGCCAGGGCATCACCGTGCCGCAACGAGCGATCCTGCGAGACAGCGCCGGGGTTGCCCAGGTGCTGCTGCTGGACGCCGAACAGAAGGTCAGCCAGCAACCGGTGCAACTGGGCGCAGTGCAAAGCGATCGCTGGATCGTCACGCAAGGTTTGAAACCCGGCGACCGCATCGTCATCGAAGGGCTGCAACACGCCCGTCCCGGTGAGCACGTCCGGGTCGATGACACCCCACTTCCCCTCGCCCAGGTTCCCGGGCCACAGGCAGGACACTAAGCCATGCCGCAATTCTTCATCGACCGCCCGGTGTTCGCCTGGGTCGTCGCGCTGTTCATCCTGTTGGCCGGCATCCTGGCCATCCCGCAGTTGCCGGTGGCGCAATACCCGGTCGTGGCCCCGCCACAGATCGAGATCTACACCGTCTACCCGGGTGCTTCGGCGCAAACCGTGGACGAAAGCGTGGTCAGCCTGATCGAGGAGGAGCTCAATGGCACCGATAACCTGCTGTACTTCGAGTCCCAAAGCAGCCTGGGCAGCGCCACCATCACCGCGACCTTCCAACCCGGCACCAACCCGGAACTGGCCCAGGTCGACGTGCAGAACCGCCTCAAGGCCGTGGAGTCACGCCTGCCGCAAGCGGTGACCCAGCAAGGCTTGCAAGTGGACAAAGTGTCTGCCGGCTTCCTGTTGCTGATCACCCTCACCTCCAGCGACGGCAAGCTCGACGACGTGGCCCTCAGCGACTACCTGGCGCGCAACGTGATGAACGAGATCAAGCGCCTGGACGGTGTCGGCAAGGCCCAGTTGTACGGGGCCGAACGGGCCATGCGGATCTGGATCGACCCGCAGAAACTCGTCGGCTTCAACCTGACCCCGGCCGACGTCAATGCCGCCATCGTGGCGCAGAACGCCCAGGTGTCGGCCGGCAGCCTGGGCGATTTACCGAGCCGCAGCACCCAGGAAATCACCGCGACCATCGTCGTCAAAGGCCAGCTCAACACGCCGCAGGAGTTCGCCGACATTGTGCTCAAAGCCAAGCCCGACGGCTCGACGGTGCGCATCGCCGACGTGGCACGGGTGGAAATCGGCAGCCAGGAATACCAGTTTTCCACGCGTCTGAACGGCAAGCCGTCCACCGCCGTGGGGGTGCAACTGTCGCCGGGCGCCAATGCCTTGAACACCGCGACCCTGGTGCGGAACAAGATGGACGAGCTGTCGCGCTACTTCCCGGCCGGCGTGGAATACAAGATTCCCTACGACACGTCGCCCTTCGTCAAGGTCTCGATCACCAAGGTGATCTACACCCTCGGCGAGGCGATGTTGCTGGTGTTCGCGGTGATGTTCCTGTTCCTGCAGAACATCCGCTACACCCTGATCCCGACATTGGTGGTGCCGGTGGCGCTGATGGGCACCTTCGCGACGATGCTCGCGCTGGGGTTCTCGATCAACGTGCTGACGATGTTCGGCATGGTGCTGGCCATCGGCATCCTGGTGGACGATGCCATCGTGGTGGTGGAGAACGTCGAGCGGATCATGGCCCAGGAAGGCTTGTCGCCCAAGGAGGCCACACGCAAGGCCATGGGACAGATCACCGGGGCGATCATCGGCATCACCCTGGTGCTGGTGGCGGTGTTCATTCCGATGGCCTTCATGCAGGGCTCGGTGGGGGTGATCTACCAGCAGTTCTCGCTGTCGATGGCGACCTCGATCCTGTTCTCGGCGTTTCTCGCCCTGACCTTGACCCCGGCCCTTTGTGCGACCTTGCTCAAACCGGTCGCCCAAGGTGATCACCACGCCAAGACTGGTTTCTTCGGTCTGTTCAACCGTGGTTTCGACCGATTCGGCGAGCGCTATCAAGGTTGGGTGGCCTATGCGGTCAAACGTAGCGGCCGTTATCTGCTGATCTACGGCCTGTTGCTGGTGGGCATGGGCGTGCTGTTCAGTCGCCTGCCCTCCTCGTTCCTGCCGGTGGAAGACCAGGGCTACACCATCACCGACATCCAACTGCCACCGGGTGCCAGCAAACACCGTACCGTCCAGGTGGTGGAACAGATCGAAGCTCACAACGCCGGCGAACCGGGGGTCGGTGACAGCACGATCATCCTCGGTTTCAGCTTTTCCGGCAGCGGGCAGAACGCGGCCCTGGCCTTCACCACCCTCAAGGACTGGTCGCAACGCGGCGCCGATGATTCGGCGGCGTCGATTGCCGACCGTGCCAACTTGGCGTTAAGTCAAATCAAGGACGCCATGGTGTTCTCGGTGCTACCGCCGCCGGTGGACGGTCTGGGCACTTCCAGCGGTTTCGAGTTCCGTTTGCAGGACCGTGGTGGCCTCGGCCATGCCACCTTGATGCAGGCCCGCAGCGAATTGCTCGCCGCCGCCGACAAAAGCCCGATGCTGATGAATGTGCGTGAAAGCGCCCTGGCCGAGGCACCGCAAGTGCAACTGGAGGTCGATCGCAAGCAGGCCAATGCCCTGGGTATTTCTTTTGCCGACGTTGGCAGTGTGTTGTCCACGGCGGTGGGTTCGACCTACATCAACGACTTCCCCAACCAGGGGCGTATGCAACGGGTGGTGGTCCAGGCCGAGGGCGACCAACGCAGCCAAGTCGAGGATTTGCTGAAGATTCATGTGCGCAACAACAGCGGAAAAATGGTCCCGTTGTCAGCCTTCGTCCAGGCCCGCTGGACCCAGGGGCCGGCGCAATTGACCCGCTATAACGGTTATCCGGCGGTGAGCATTTCCGGTGAGCCGGCACCGGGCTACAGCACCGGGCAAGCCATGACCGAAATCGAACGGCTGGTGGCCCTGGGGCCGACGGGCCTGGGCCAGGAGTGGACGGGGCTGTCCTTGCAAGAACGCTTGTCCGGCAGCCAGGCACCCATCCTGTTGGGCCTGTCGCTGCTGGTGGTGTTCCTGTGCCTGGCGGCGCTGTATGAGAGCTGGTCGATCCCGACCTCGGTGTTGCTGGTGGTGCCGCTGGGTGTGCTCGGCGCGGTATTGGCCGTGTCGTTGCGCGGCATGCCCAACGACGTGTTCTTCAAAATCGGGCTGATCACCATCATCGGCCTGTCGGCGAAGAACGCGATCCTGATCATCGAGTTCGCCAAGAGCCTGTACGACGAAGGCCACGACCTGATCGACGCCACGCTCCAGGCTGCCCGCCTGCGCCTGCGGCCGATCATCATGACGTCGCTGGCGTTCATCCTTGGCGTGGTACCGCTGGCGATTGCCACGGGTGCCAGCTCGGCAAGCCAGCAGGCCATCGGTACCGGAGTGATCGGCGGGATGATCAGCGCCACGCTGGCGGTGGTGTTTGTGCCGGTGTTTTTTGTGGTGGTGATGAAGCGTGTCAGGCGTGTTGATCCCAAGTGAGGCTAGGCCGGAGCACCGCTATCGCGAGCAAGCTCCCACATGGGATCTCCAGAGGACACAATATCCGCGTGCATCCGGAGTCCTTCTGTGGGAGCGGGCCTGCTCGCGAAGGCGGCGTCTTCGACACCCCGCTCAAGCACCGCGCCGGTTTCATCGTGCTCAGCGGCAATTTCTTCGACAGCGCGATCATGAAGGTGCCGGTGGTGGACGAAGCGTTTCGCAAGACCTACCTGTCCGAGCCCGGCGCCGAGAACAGTTTCGAAGCCCGGACCATCGTGCTCGAAGGTCCGGAGGATTACCACGCGCGCATCGAAGTGGACCTCAATACCCGCACCGTGAACCTGCTGATCGACGACGAAGAGATGACCCAGCGCCGACGCGAATGGACGCCGAATGCCCCACCCTCGCAAACGCCCTGGCAGGAACTGTACCGGCAACGGGTGGGACAGCTTTCCACAGGGGGCTGCCTGGAGCCGGCGACATTGCAGCTGCGCGTGATCGCCCGCAGTGGTGAACCGCGTCATTCACACTGAGTCCAGACGGCCGATTGTTCACGTACGTTGAATGCTGATGCCAACCCAGAGGGATTTATTCCAAGGGCGTAAAGGAGAAACATGCGCGCCAGGGGCTTTCGCCCTGCCTCATCTTTCTCACACCCACGGAGTCGATCCATGCCATTTGCCAACTACAAATTCCCCGAAGGAATCCTGGACCACGCCCGCAAAGAAGAGATCATCCATCGCACCACGGAAATGTTCGTCGAGTACTTTGGCGAGGGGGTTCGGCCGTTCACCATGGTCCTGGTCGAAGAGGTGGCAGACGGCGGATGGGGGCGCGCTGATGAAACGCTGACGCAGGCGAAGATGGGGTTGCCTGCCAAAGGACAATAGCGCCTGTGGAGCATCAACGATGCATCGCGCTCCCCGTTGGCTACTGTGACGGCACCCGTCGCCATCGGTAGCCCCCAATAACCATGGAGCGTCAGTTTGCAGCATCGTGCGCAGTCGCCGCCACGGCCTGGAGCCCACCAAGGGCATAACTCATCATGTGATCTATCAAACCCTGCGGCTCGAGACTCAAGCCTTGCAGCACATGCTGTTTTAACGGTTGATGGGCGATAAGCAAAAAAAGACAAGGGGCGAAAACGCTGATGGCGCTGCGCAACGTTGTCGGATGATCGCAGGCAAGTTCATGATTTGCCCCAGCAAGCCACGCAGGATGTGCGCCTTGGGAAACGACTGCTCCTTGAGCACCACCTCAAACTCAGGAGAAGGCGAAAGTATTTCGCGCGTGAGCACTTTCAGCGCCCAGCCATCCGGATGGTCGTGCAGGCGTTCAACCAGCACGGTGATGAGGGCACGTAATTTGTCTTGCGGTGAGCCGGGCCGCTCATTAAGCGAAACCAGAGTTTCCATGCGCACCAACCGAGCGTGGGCTTCGAGCAATACCGCGCGGTACAGGCCCTCTTTGTTTACGAAATGATAATTCACCGCCGCACTGTTGGCTTGCGAACGTTCGCAAATCTGCTTGCTGGTGGTGTTGGCCAACCCCTGTTCGGCAAACAACTCACCCGCTTTTTCCAGAATCTGCAACCGCGTTGCCTGCCCATCGAGTCGCGAAGCACGAGGCAGGGAAGGCTTGCCAATGGCATTGTCCATGAGCTCATCTCTTTATAGTTCTAATTCAAATTTGACTTTTTATTTCAGCCTACCTATTTTGGTCCCGTCATTGTCCCTTTACAACACCGCGCGAGGACTTCGCAGCCGATGCTGCGGGCTTTTCACGCACTACCAAGGAAATACCGTCATGGAAGCGCGCGTAATGACACCTTTCACCTACTTCTCATTGCCAATGCAGAAGCAGTTCCTGGCCAATCAGCGGGCCATCCAAGGCAAACCCTACGCCGACTTTTTCCGCTCGAAAATCAGCGTGCCGCTCAGTGCAGTCGAAAAAATACAGCAAGGCCCCATGGCCTTGGCTGATACCTTGACGCCGAGCGTTGAAGACCTTAACCGCATGCTCGCTGCTGATTTCATTAGCGAAGAGGCCGGATACGCCCTGCTGCCAGGGCCGATGGCCTACGTGCAAAGTCGCAAGTTTTTCCCCAACTGCACAGCTGAGATGCTCAAGTGGTGGTTCATGTGGCATCCACTGGAGGCTGAACGCTACACCCTGTGGTTTCCTTATGCCCATGTGGAAAACCCCTGCGTTCATCACGAGCGCCTCCTCGACGACTCTCTGAGCTTCGAGGAGCGCTTGTACGGCAATACCTTTTGCGCCTCTGAGTACGTCGGTGACCGTCTCATGCACCTGCACATTGATTTCAGGGACCCCTGCGAGCTGGGCTTCTGTCCGGATCTGTACCGCGAATCCAAAATAGACGGCAGCGTCAGCGCCTTGATGAGCCTGGCCCACGAACCGCAAGTGCCAGTGTCATTGATGGCGCACTTGTTCAAGGAATGCCCGGAAGGTTTGTACCTGACGAGCCGTTACTGGGTCGGCAGCCACCCTGCCATGCAGCGTTTTCCAGGCGCCGAGCGAGCCGCTCAGCTACTGGAAGAAAACGGTCTGGGGGAAGTGGAGCTGGAAACCCTGGCTTATGAATTTGCCGTGCATGACTTGTGTGAATTCAACCACCTGGCCAGCATCCTGCCGAGCCTTCATGCACAATTCAGTGGCACAAAGTAAGGACAACCCCACCCGATAATCAGGCTTCGGCGGCGCCCTGAACCGCTGCCGAATTCGTGCGCAGTACCCCGTTCATCAGAAGTGTCGTGAATTCATTGATATCCGCTTCCACCTCCAACTGCTCGGTCAACAGCCGGTACCAGCAAAACCCGAAGATCATGTCCAGGAGCAATTCACGCGACGTATCCTTGGGCAACTCGCCCTGCTGAATGGCATTTTCCACCAGCTTGCGAGGCAACTCCCTACGTCGCTCCATGAATTCGTCTTTCAGTTTGGGCAGCGTGCTGGGATCGAGCTGAGCCTCAGCAATGACACACCGAAAAGCCTCCCCGCAAATCGTTTCTCGCCAGACCTTCCAGAGATTGAGCAGCAAGAAATTGAGGTTCTCCTTGAAGGAGCCTTTATCAGGCTCTTTGCGAATCTGCTCGCTTTCACTCTCGTAGACCTCGGCGATCAAGGCTGCCTTGTTACCCCACCATCGGTAGATTGTCGGTTTACTGGCGCCAGCACGGCGAGCCACAGCCTCGATGCTCAACCCCGAATAACCGCACTCCTTGAGTGTTTCTATGGCAGAAACAATGATCGCTTTGTGCGTGTGAGGGCTCCTCAATGAACCAATGGAGCTCCGAGATGGTTTACGGGCCATAAATCAAAATCTCCAATATGGCGCTTGACAAAAGAGACTCAGGGTATAGGATTCTCTCGAAAAGCAATGAAACGGATCGTTTCGTTTCGTTTTGTATGTTTATTTGATCTCAGCTTCTGCTTAGCAGCGGGTCTCTTGAGCGTTTATTGCCTCCACGTAGGGAAATCGGAGAAAAAAATTCATAATTTTTTAACGCGACCTTAACGATACGGCACGTTTCGTATCATACATAATGATTGGACGGAAATAAACCTATTGTTCACAGGTTGACCGACAGGTTCTGTCTCCTGAACCCCCCCGATTTACGGGGCATAGGACCGCCAGTATCACTTTGCGAGCACCAATAGATAGTTTCTAAATATTTCATGCACCTGTCACGGCTTTCTGCCAGCGGGTGAAAGAACGGAATCTGGAGGAAGTACACATGAATAAAGTAGGAATTGTGAGCTACGGCGCGGGCATCCCGGTCTGCCGGCTCAAGGTGGACGACGTGATCCAGGTGTGGAAAAACACCGATCTGAGCTTGGTAAAGGGTCAATTGGGCGTTCTTGAAAGGGCTGTGCTGCAACCTGACGAAGACGTCATCACCTTGGGCGTGCTCGCCGCCCAACGCGCGCTGGACAAAGCGCCGCCGCGTCCCCTTGAAGCGCTATATCTTGGCACCTGCACCAATCCTTATGACTCCCGGGCCTCGGCCGCGATCATCCTGGAAATGCTCGGCTGCGGCTACGACGCCTTTTGCGCAGACGTACAGTTTGCCGGTAAATCAGGCACCAGCGCCCTGCAGATTGCATACGCCCTGGTGGCGTCGGGCATGGTGGGCAACGCTTTGGCGGTGGGCGCCGATACGATCAACCGCAACACCGCCCCCGGTGATTTGACAGAATCCTACGCCGGAGCGGGGGCCGCTGCCCTGCTGTTGGGTACAGAAAATGTGATCGCGCATTTTGACGCAAGTTTTTCTTGCGCAGCAGATGTCGCTGACAACATCAGGCCTCAGGGGGATCGCTATATCCGGTCGGGAATGGGACTGGGCTCGGACAAGAACAGCATCGGCCTTGAAGACCAGACTCGTCGTGCCGTCTCGGGATTGATGGCCAAAATCCATGCGCAGGCCGCTGATTTCGACTATGTCGTCTTCCAGCAAAACCTGGTGTCGACCCCCTACTCTCTCGGCAAGCACCTGGGATTCACGACGGCGCAAATCGAACCTGGCATCTATGCCCAGAGTGTCGGTGATGCTGGGGCAGCGAGCCCTTTGCTGGGCTTGGTCAACGTCCTCGATCAAGCGCGTCCCGGTGAAAGAATCCTGGTGGTTTCCTATGGGTTTGGTGCGGGCAGCGATGCCATTGCCTTGACTGTCACCGACGCCATCGAAGCCTATCAAAAGACCAACGTTCCGCTGCGCACACTGCTGGAGGATAAGTACTACGTGGATTACGGGACGTCGATCAAGTACGAGTTCAAATACTTGCGGCCTGACTATGCCCTGACGGCCTATCTCTGATTCCAATCCATCCAGCAAGGAGCACCTTCTTATGTGCGCACGACGCGTTGCTATCGTTTCGGCTGCCTATACCCCTAAACCGGGCAGTTCCAGAGTTCGTCAGACTTTCAAGGAGATGATCGTCGAGTCAGCCTACCAAGCGCTCAACGCCATCAAGATGCACCCCCGCGAACTCCAGGCAGTTGCCTATGGCTACCACGGCGAAGGTATTTCTGAATACGGCGGCCTGGGCCCGACCATCTCCGATGCCTTGGGTATCAGCCCTGCCCCCACGTTCATGAGTACGGCCAACTGCACCAGTAGCTCGGTGTCTTTCCAGATGGCTCACCAAATGGTCGCCTCAGGTGAATACGACATCGTCCTGTGTGGCGGTTTTGAAAAAATGACCGACCACATCAACTACGCCGAATACATCGGCTCCAGCACTGAATGTGAATACGATTATTTCCTCGGCATCTCACACACAGACGCCTTCGCCCTGGCGACCGCCGAGTATTTTGAAAAATTCGGTTATGCAGGACGCGAAGCGGATGTATTGGCGACTTTTGGGCGGCAGATGCGTATCTATGCCCATAACACCCCCACGGCTACCCGCTATGGCGTACCTATTCCGTCCCTCGAAGCACTCAAGAGTAGCGAAGCCTGTGGCTCGATGCTGGCCTGGGGTGAAGCCAGCGGTTGCGCCATCCTGGTGGCAGAACACCTTGCGCACCGTTACACGACCCAACCGGTATTTATCCGTGGCTGTGCCTACACCGGTGTATCGCACTATTTCGGCACGCGCTATCACAACCCGACGTTGCAATTTCCGGGACTGCCAAAAGATGTAGGCATGGCGGTTTCCGCCAACTCGATGGCCTGCGCCGAAATCGCCTACAAAAAAGCCGGTATCACAGCAAAGGACATCGATGTGGCGCAAGTCTACGACTTGCTGGGCGCCGGGTTGATTCAAATGGAGTCCATGGGCGTATGTGGTCCAGGCCAGGCCGGCGACTTCGTATTGGAAGGCGGCATAGCTCTTGACGGGCAACTTCCCCTGAACACTGACGGCGGCAACATCGGACGCGGCCACGCCTCCGGTTGCGATGGGATTTTGCACATTACTGAGTTGTTCCGACAGCTTCGCGGCGAGTCCAACAACCAAGTCAAAGGCGCCCGTATTGGTGTCTCGCAAAACCTGGGCGGTTACGCCGCGCACAACAGTGTCATTGTGCTTTCCAACGATTAAGGAGCCGACCATGTCCCTTTACCCTGAACAAATTCACCGCATGACCACTGCCAGCATGTTGCGCGAATGGCGCGAGCACGGCGGCAAATACCGTCTCGAAGGCAGCCGTTGCCAGGATTGCGACGAGATCTTCTTCCCCCGGCGCACCGTCTGCGGCGCGTGCAATTCATTAAATGTGGAACCGTATCGCTGCGCACGCACCGGCACGATCCAAGTCAGCGCCCATGCCGAGAATCCGATACTGGCGGCCATGGGCTACGGCGAAACCGTGCCTCGTTTCATGGCGATGGTGCGTCTGGATGATGGCCTGGTGATTGCCTCGGAAATCGTTGATGTCATCGATCCCCGGCAAGTCGTCAGCGGTGCGCCCGTGCGCATGGTTATTCGCAAACATGTCCGGGAAAGCAACTTGGCTTGGCAATATGCCTACAAATTTGTATTGGTGAAATAACAAACAAGGCGTCCGCTACACCCCGTTCTTTCGATAACAACAGTCAAGTTTTTTGGCTCTCCAGCCCGCTGTTTTGATTCTGCCTTTCAGAGTCCTGCGTTGCAGTCATTGCCTTAAATGTGCTTCTAACTTTATTGGCTTTTAGCCGAGGACTTGTCATGTCTACTCTTTGCAAACCCAGTTTGTTATTTCCGCAATACAAGATCACCCAGCAACAAATGATCGAGCATCTAGAGCAGTTGCATGATGATCACCCACGAATGGCACTTGCCAAACGAATGATTCAAAACACACAGGTAAATGAACGGCACTTGGTTCTGCCTATCGATGAACTGGCGGTGCACACCGGCTTCACCCACCGCAGCATCGTTTATGAGCGCGAAGCTCGCCGCATGTCATCTATCGCGGCACGCCAAGCCATTGAAAATGCCGGGCTGACCATCGACGACATTCGCATGGTGGCAGTGACATCGTGCACGGGCTTCATGATGCCTTCGCTGACGGCCCACTTGATCAATGACCTGGGCCTGCGAACGTCAACCGTACAACTGCCCATCGCTCAATTGGGCTGCGTGGCAGGCGCTGCGGCGATCAATCGAGCCAATGACTTCGCCAGTCGGGCGCCGGACAACCATGTCCTCATCGTCTCCCTGGAGTTCTCGTCGCTCTGCTATCAACCCCAGGACACCAAGTTGCATGCGTTCATATCCGCGGCGTTATTCGGCGACGCCGTATCGGCCTGCGTCATGCGCGCCGATGACCAGGCGCCTGGTTTCAAGATCGCCAAGACCGGGTCTTACTTCCTGCCTGACAGCGAGCACTACATTAAATACGACGTCAAAGACAGTGGCTTTCACTTTACCCTGGATAAGGCCGTCATGAACTCCATTAAAGATGTCGCTCCTATGATGGAGGAATTGAACTACGACACCTTCAATCAACATTGCGCTCAAAATGACTTTTTCATCTTCCATACAGGCGGACGGAAAATTCTTGATGAACTGGTCCTGCAACTGGACCTGGAACCCGGCCGGGTCGCGCAGTCTCGCGACAGTTTGAGTGAAGCCGGGAACATCGCCAGCGTGGTGGTCTTCGATGTGCTCAAACGTCAGTTTGACAGCGGGCTTGTCGATGGCGCGACAGGCATGCTGGCGGCCTTCGGCCCCGGTTTCACCGCTGAAATGGCCGTGGGCAAGTGGGTCGCCTGACAAACCCGATAAAACACCGGCACCCAGCCAGGGGCACACCTGCCCCTGGCTGCCGGAGTATGGATCGCAGGCGCTCACCTCGTTCGAGAGGGCTTCGAAAGCGCAAGGGAATGAAGGGGAAGGAACATGGAGATGAAGTATCTGGTCGCGCGACCTTGGGGCGGCTATGAAAGGCGCATGATCACGCTTCTGTCGCTGAGCTTCGGGCTGGTAGGACTGGACAGGTTCATTATCATGCCGCTGTTCCCGGTGATCATGCGTGACTTGGCCCTGGACTATCAGGACTTGAGCATGTTGTCGGCCATCCTGGCATTTGCATGGGGAGGCTCTGCCCTGTTCATGGGCGCCGCCGTCAAGGTACTGGGCCCCAAGAAGTTACTGGTGCTGTCGATCACCCTGTTATCCCTCCTGGCCGGTGCGTCTGCATTGATCACCAGCCTGGTGGGCCTGGTGCTCTTGCGTGCCTTGATGGGCGTCTGTGAAGGCGCCTTCACGCCAGTCAGTATCATTGTCACCGATGAAGTCTCGCAGCCTTGCCGGCGCGGACTCAATCTAGGTATTCAACAGGCCTTGTTCCCCATCATCGGCCTGTGCCTCGGACCGCTGCTGGCAGGTGTCCTGCTTGAAGTGTTCGGATCCTGGCGCGCCGTATTCGCCATCATTTCGTTACCCGGCCTGTTAGTGGCCTGGTACCTGTATAGAACCTATCAACCGACCCAGATGCCCGGCACGGCGTCGATTGCGCATACCTCCAAAAGCCAGTGGAGGACGGCCCTGTCCAGCGGGAATGTGCGGCTCAATATTGCCTTGATGCTTTGCATACTGACGTGCCAGTTCGTTCTGTGTGCCCTGCTCCCCAGCTACCTGACAGACATTCTGCACCTGAGCAACTTCTCCATGGCCATGATCATTTCTGCCATTGGCCTGGGTGGTTTTTTTGGCCAGTTGGTCATTCCCGGCCTGTCCGACCAACTGGGTCGCAAGCCCGTGGTTTCCACCTGCTTCATGATCAGCGCGCTGTTGGTGGGTTTATTGATCATCAGCCCACCGCTGCCCTGGCTGCTGTTCCTTCAACTATTTTTCTTGTCCTTTATCAACTTCAGCCTGATCTGCATAACGGTCGGCCCACTGACCAGCGAATCAGTGCCGCCCAGTTTATTGGCCACCGCGACGGGCCTGGTGGTGGGCTGTGGAGAGATCCTTGGAGGGGGCGTCGCGCCTGTTTTCGCCGGCTACATCGCCATGACGTGGGGACTCACCGCAATACTGTTCCTGGCACTGGCCGGAAGTATCACGGGGGGCTTGCTGTCCTTATGGCTCAAAGAGACAAACCCGGCTTTCAGCCGACTCAAGGACTACGCCCCCCTGTCCGTAAGCTTGACCCTGGAGGATAAGTGATGACCCATTATGTAATGTTGCTGGACTCTCCAGTGCCGCGAGGAGGCCTTGGTGTATTTGACTTCAAGTCCGGCCAAAGCCGTGAAGTGCGTCCACCCCAGGGAAATCTTTATGAAGCCCTGGCCCATTGCGCTGATCGGAATATGGACTGGGAGTCCTATCTCAAGGACCTGCCGTCCACGCCCTACCCGCTTACACCCACGGCGATGAAATACCGGCCGCCGCTCAAGCCTGATAGCAATCTATTGGTCCAGATCAGCGAAATCACGCTCTGTACCGCCAAGACAGAACAAGCCTGGTATTACAAAGGTAACGGCCGGTTGCTCAAGACCGACGGCGACCCTTTGCAGGTGCCTTATCATTCACAAAGCATCAGTAGCGAGCCGTGCATTGTCTGCCTCTATTGGGTCGACCCGTTTGGCGCGCTGCGCTTCATTGGTTTTACCCTGGGCAACGATATTCACGATCATGTATTGCACAGCCGTGATGCCACTTCTGCAACGCATGCGCACTTGCGCACCTGTGCGATTGCCCCGGCATTGATCGTGGGGGAATTGCAGGCGGACTTGGCCATCAATGTCCAGATAGAGCGCGACGGCCAGCCGTTGACGGCAAGTCACCATCGGATGAGTTTGCATCGCTGGCTGAGTTTGCGCCGATATTCGCAAGAGTTCCTGGAGAAACATGAGCAGTTTCTCGAGCCTGGGCTGGTTCACTACGTGTTTCACAGCTTGAGCCATCGCACCGCGAACGTGCCGCTCCAGCACGGTGACTGGCTCAGCATTGACTGCCCCGAGCTGGAATTGGCCATGAGCAATCAAATCGTCGAAGAGGAATTGGTTTCGCTGGTTCCCCTACCCGCACGACGCGCGCCTGAGCATGGTTGTATCGACCGGCCCTTGCCCGTGCCGAAAAAGTTCTGATCCCCAAACGTATGGAATAAATCCGGGCCATTTCGTTAAAGGCCCGGGCTATGTTGACTGAAGCATTACAATTGCCACTTGCGCCGTGGCATTGCCGATTTCCTGCATGCCCCTGCTGATCTCTTGCGCCATGCGGTTGAGGTTGAGAACCCGACTCACATCGCGCACCACCGAACCTTGCTAGCGCAGGGCTGCGCCTGCATAAGCTGCCAAGTGCAACGAGGCTGCGATCTTTCCAAAGACACTTGAGTCTCAAGCCAAAAATCAAAAGATCGCAGGCTTCGCCAACTCCTACAGAGCCGAGCGGAGCAATCCCTGGCCACAGGTCCATCGTTGTTTCTTAGGTGAACTGCATGACCTACCGAAGGGCGATATCGTAGGTGAAATAGATCCGGTTGCTGTCGCGGCCACGGGAAAAATTCCGAGCGATAGACGTAGTGTGTGGCCGACAACGGCGTAGGACAGCGACCCGCTGAGCATGTCGTTGTCGATCTTACCGCTGTAGGCCGAACCCGAATCGACGCTGTTGAAGTAACGCAGGTCGCTGGTCAATACCCCTGCGCCCAAGGGCAAATCATGCTGGATGCCAACAAAGTTCTGTCGATAGAAATTCTCCAGCTCGCCGTAGAAGTAACTCAGACGGATGTGCTTGCCCAGCTTGTAGTCGGCGCCGGCATAGCTGAAGTCACCAGACTTATCGCCGCCGTAGCCATCGGGCACGATGGGCATGCTGTCGCTCGAATCGCGCAGCTTCAAACGCTCCAGATACCCGCCGGTGACGGTGAGGTTATCGACATCATTGCTGCTGATCTGGTGCCTTGGTAAGTCTGGGGCAACAGCCGCGAATCGTTGTAGACCAGCACCGGGCTCTTGGGCAGCAAGGTTCCGTATTTGATCGTGGTCTTGGCCACCCTTCGGTGATCCGTCTCTACAACGAGCGCTACCCGAAAATCCGCATCCGTCTGCTCGACCTCAGCGCCAACGAAGGGCTCGAGGCGGTACTGCGCGGCGAAGCCGACTTCGGCATCATCATGATGAGCGGCCAGCACCCGGACATCGAGTTTGTGCCCCTGGTCAACGAGCCCTTCGTGCTGGCTTGCCGGCGCGATCAACCTGGTCGGAACTCAGTGATTATCGGTTGATCGGCGTCGGTCGCCTGAGCGGCAACCGCATGCTGCTGGACCACGCGCTGTCGGGCCTGAGTTGGCGCCCGCAGTGGTTTTACGAAGTCCAGCACTTGTCGACGTCGCTGGGATTGGTCGAGGCTGGCCTCGGCGTGTCGGCGATGCCCAGCCTGGCGATGCCGGCCGGGGATCATCCAACCCTGGTTAGCGTGCCGCTGATCGAGCCGGTGGTAAACCGCTCGCTGGGCCTGGTCTACCGCCGGGGCGCATCGCTCTCCCCGGCCACGGAGAAGTTCGTCTCGATCCTGCTTGAACAGTGGCCACAATGAAGCGAGAGTCTCCACACCGCCAACGCGGCGGCGCTGATCAAGGCGCCTAGCAGGCTGACCGCCATCCAGCCCCACAGCGCGTAGACCTGGGTCGCGGCCGTTGCGCCCAGTGCGCTGCCCACCGAGTAGAAGCACATGTACGCGCCGACCATGCGACTTTGGGCGTCGGGCCGTGCAGCGAAGATCAAGCTCTGGTTGGTGACATGCACGGCCTGCACCGCGAAGTCGAGCAACACCACGCCGCACACCAGTGCGACCAGGGAGGTCTCGGTAAACGTGATGGGCAGCCAGGAGAGCGTGAGGAGTCCCAGCGACCAGCCGGTAACGCGTTGTCCAAAGCCCTGATCGGCCCAACGACCGGCCCTTCTGGCTGCCAGGGCCCCGGCGACGCCAGCCAGGCCAAACAGGCCGATGGCCGTGTGTGAAAGCGACAGCGGCGCGGCGCTCAACGGCAGCACCATGGCGGTCCATAACACCGAAAACGCGGCAAAGATCAGCAAGGCCAGCAGCCCCCTGATCCGTAGCACCGGCTCGGTCATGAACAACTTGAACAGCGACCGGATAAGCACCCGATAAGGCTGCCGGTCAGGCGGCGACACCGCGATCGGCACCACTGCCCAGAACACTGCCGCGATGGTCAACATCAAGCCCGAGGAAACGAAATAGACCCCACGCCAGCCCGCCAGATCAGCAATCAACCCGGAGGTAAACCGCGCCAGGAGAATACCCAGGACAACGCCGCTGGTGACGGTTCCCACGGCCTGTCCCCGTTGGGAAGGCGTGGACAACACGGCGGCATAGGCCACCAGCACCTGGACGACCACCGCCAGCAAGCCCATCACGATCATCGCGCCCAGCAAAGCCAACCAGTGCCGGGCTGCGCCGACGGCCGCGAGCGCAATCGCGGACAACACCAATTGCGCGAAAACCAGCCGTTTACGGTTGACCTTGTCCCCCAGCGGGACGATGAACAGCAACCCCAGCGCGTACCCCACCTGGGTGGCCGTGACCACAACCCCGATCAATCCTGAAGCAACGCCCAGGCTTTCGGCCATCGAGGCAAGCAAAGGCTGGGCAAAGTAAACGTTGGCGACGGCCAGTGCGCAGGTCACGGAAAACAATAACGTGAGCGCCGGTGAAAGCCCCGCGCATTGGTCGTCACTCAAGGAACACGGTGACCCCGCGTAGGAGCTGCCGAAGGCTGCGATCTTTTGATCTTTCTCTTGGGACTCATGTGCCTGGGGAAAGATCGCCGCCTCGCTTCGCTCGACAGCTCCTACAGGGGAGCACGCGCTCCCACCAGGGTGATTTCCCGAAGGCTGCTGGGTGAAACAATCGACATCTGCTGTCATGCACGTCTCCTTGGCGCTAAACTGGTTTCAATTTAAAACCTGAGTGAATTGTTGCCCGATCAGGTTTCAATTTGCAACCACAGACATCAACTGGACTTGCGATCCTTTTTCAGAAGGTCAATAAAATGGAAAACGCTTCACCACAAAACAGCGAATGCCCGGTAGCCAGGACACTGGACGTGATTGGCGATCGCTGGTCGCTCATGATCATCCGCGACGCCTTCGACGACATTCGCCGCTTCAGTGAATTTCAAAAGAGCCTGGGCGTGGCCAAAAACATTCTGGCTTCGCGACTCAAAGCGTTGGTCGAGGTCGGCGTGTTCGACGTTCGACCCGCGTCAGATGGAAGCGCCTACAAGGAGTACGTCCTGACGGACAAAGGCCGGGAGATTTTTCCGGTCGTGGTCAGCCTGCGACAGTGGGGCGAACGCTTCCTGTTCGAGCCGGGAGAATCGCGTTCCGTGCTGTTGGACAACACGTCCGGGCAGGCCCTCATGCCGATGGATGTTCGTTCCTCAAGCGGTCAGAAACTCGGGCCGGCCGATTGTCACAGGGTCAGGCTCATTACCGACAACCTGACGTGAGCACTTTTATCCCTGCAAGACCAATTGCGACGCGGCAGGGCACCTTCGACCCTGGACCGTGTAACGCTGGAGTTGGTCGGCCTCAAGCACTGACCGGTGCCGCCGTGGCGAAAATCTGGAGTGCCGCCCTGGGTCGCGAGAGCGATGGATGCTCGATCAGCAACCTGGCGTGCAGCAACGAAGGCTTGCGCCAGCAACGGCTACTCGCTAAACCAGTTGGCGAACCCCCAGAGACAAAATCAAACCACCGCACAGTCTATCAATTGCTTTTTTCCTACCTTGATAGCCGCAAGCAATCCTCGGTTGCGAAAGCGCAATTGCGACCATTGCATACCAAGCCATTGAAACCACCACCACAACTGCCAACATCGACAAAAACGTGCCTGGCGAAACGTGGGCGGGAGCCGCGGCTGAAAAAACAGCGGCATAGAAAGCCATGGACTTGGGGTTGCCAATGTTGGTGACCAGCCCCTGAAAAAAGGACTGGCGGCAACTACCGGCGACGGCATCATTCAGCGGGCCAGGCGCATTCCTCCCCGCATTGATCAGCAGTCGGAGTCCGAACCACATCAGGTAGGCTGCACCCAGAACCTTTACAACCAGCGCAGCCCAAGGGAGCGCAGCAAATACAACCCCGAGACCTGCAATCGCACAGGTGGACCAGAACAGGTTGACCAGCACGATTCCCGCCACCAAGGCCAGCGCTTCAGAGCGCGTAGCAGCCACCGCCTTATGGACCACCGCGACGAAATTCGGTCCAGGAATCACGACACCAGCCAGGTAGACCAAAAAAACTGTCAAGACAGCGGAACCGTCGATCATGTGCGTCCCTCGCGAGATCTGTAGGCGGTGATCGTCACCAAAACGAGAGTTTTACACAACACCTCCAGATTCGGGGCTTTTTACACACTCGGGAGATTCAAAGCGTTGGAGCCCTAAGCCTGTCGCACCGGGAAGTAGCGACTGGGTACTTCCCCCAGCAACTGTTTGAAAACCGTTGTGAACGCACTTGAACTGCTATAACCCAACGCCATGGCGACCTCGGTGACCGGCTGACCTTTCCCCAGACGAACCATCGCTTCGAGCAGGCAGGCTTGCTGTCGCCATTGGAGATAACTGATTCCGGTGTGCAATCGAAAATGGCGGGTAAACGTCCGACGACTCATCCCCGAACGGCGGGCCATATCGTCGATACCAACCTCCAGCGAAGGCTGGGTCAGAAACTCGCGACAGACCATCGCAAGGCGTGGTTCTGCCGGCAACGGGGCATTGAGCGAAAGCGCGGGCATGCTGGCGATCTCATGGAGCAGCAGCCCCATCAAATGCCCATCACGTCCCTGGATGGCATATCGCGCGGGGACATCGATCGCTTTGACCAGCAATTGCCGCAACAACGGCGACACGTCCAATACCTGACACTGCCCCGGCAACCCCAACCGCTGAGCCGCTTGTTTGCGGATATAGGTGTTGTGCAGGGTAACGGGGCCACGCATCTGCATGGAGTGGGCGAGTTGTGCCGGAACCCATATACCGCGTTGGGGCGGAACAACCCAGTTGCCGTCATCGGTAAACACGGTGATGACCCCGCTTGCGGCATAAGCGAACTGACCACGTGGATGGTGATGCATTGGGAACAGCGTTGCGTCTGCGTAGCCACGTTCGGTCACGACGGCATCGCGCGGTGTGTTCTGGTAGGTATGTAGGATGGTTTCTCGCATGGCCCGATTCTAATGAATATTGGCCTGTGACTGAAAGCAGGCCAGCTCGATTGCTTGCATATTCTTCACGCACGAACACTTCCGTTCTGCGCTGGAGAAAGACTGACAATGCAAAAGAAGCATCTATTACTCGCCATTCTGGTGACGGCCGTCTGGGGGGTGAATTTCCCCGTGACAAAACTCGGACTTGCCGGCATTGATCCGCTGCTGTTGACTGCATTGCGTTTCGCGCTGGCCGCCTTGCCTTGGGTATTTTTCGTGGAGCGTCCACGCGTTGCCTTCCGATGGCTGGCCGCCTACGGGCTGATTTTTGGCGTGGCCATGTGGGCGTTGATCAACCAGGGAATTGCCATGGGGGTGCCACCCGGTACAGCGTCGCTGCTGATCCAGTGCAGTGCATTCTTCACTCTGGGCTGGGGTGTACTTTTCTTTGGCGAACGCCTGGGACAACCTCAAAGGATTGGCAGCTTGCTGGCAGCCATAGGGCTGGGAGGGATCGTACTGTGCAGCCCTGGCGACTCGTCGAAGGCCGGTTTCGCACTCGTCATTGGCAGCGCAATGGCGTGGAGCATCGGCAACGTGGTCATCAAGGTATCGAAGGTGCGTGAGGTCTTCGCTTTCGTGGTGTGGGCCAGCTTGTTTGCACCCATCCCGCTCTTGCTGTTGACGTGGCTGTTGCATGGCTCAGCGCCCTTCAACGCACTCCCTTCGCAGCTCAATGCAACGACGTTGCTTTCGCTCGCGTTCCAGGTCTACGCCGCGACGCATTTCAGCTACTGGGGATGGAACCTGCTATTGCGTGAATACCCACTGTCACGCGTAGCGCCGTTGTCACTGTTGATCCCGGTGTTTGGCATCTTCAGTTCAATGGCGATCCTCGGCCAATACCCAAGCCCCTCTGATTGGGGACTGATCTTACTGATTCTACTGGCGATTGCCTTGAGCACAGGACAATTACAGGTGCTGCGTTGCGCCATCGTACGTGTTGATTGGACGAGGATGAAACGGCAGAAAGCAGGCGATTAATGCGGCCGGCCGCCTTGAGTTTTGGATTCAACCCGTCGAGGCAATACCACTACTCCTCGGCAGGCCTCATATGAAAAATCGTATAGGGCAGGATCAGCGTATCGGCGACGATACTGAAAGGAAGATCAACGATTGCAAAAGGTGCCAGAGCACGCGCATATACGTCGTTGTCGTTCGTCGAAGCCTTGATGATCTCGATATCGGTCGCCGCACCGCAGTAAGGATGGCGGCCACAGAGCTGTCCCATGTCAAAGGGTTCGTTGGCCGTGGCGCATCCGCCCAGCAACGCCATCGCCAAAGCCAATACTACGATCCGCATGACGCGCCCTCCCCCAGGAAAGGCCGGGCTGTAGCATCGAAGCCGCCCCAACGGCTCGGCGCTCAAGGCAAGGCCCCAGCAGGGTCGCGAACCACTCGATGAACACCCCGAGCGCGGCTGCACCGATAGAGACGTTGTGGCGGCTGTATTCAGACAACCCCAGGTTTCCGGTAGGATGCACACCCTCTCAATCAGCCGCGAATGTGAACAATGGAACTGCACTCAATTCTCGCCTTTACCCTGGTCGCGGCCATCGCCATCGCCAGTCCTGGACCTGCCACCTTGATGGCGATCAATAACAGCCTGGCCTACGGGCCGCGCTACGCGGTGTGGTCGTCGGTGGGCAACGCCAGCGGGCTGTTCTGCTTGTCGGCCGCCGCGATGCTGGGTCTCGGCGCATTGCTCGCCAGCTCCGAATGGCTGTTCAACGCCGTGAAAGTCCTAGGGGCGGGTTATCTGTTCTACCTGGGCGCCAAGCAGCTGTTCAAGAAAAGCCCGATACTTGCGCAGGATGTGCAAGCCGATGGCAAAACCAGAAAGCCATCGCGTTCAAAGCTGTACAAGTCGGCCTTCCTGACAGCCATCACCAACCCCAAGGCGACGATGTTCTTCACCGCCCTGTTCCCGCAGTTCATCGACCAGAGCGCCGCACTGCTGCCGCAGTTCCTGCTTCTCACCTCGATATTCGCCGGTTTGTCACTGGTGTCCTTGAGCCTGTATGCGGCCATTGCGGCCCAGGCCAAAGGCGTGCTGAAACGGCCTGCGTTTTCCGTGTGGATCAGCAGGCTCGTCGGCTCGACGTTCATCGGCTTCGGTACGGCCATTCTGGCGATGCGTCGGCCCGCCGCTTAGGAATTGCTTTCACGTAGCCCGTACCAGGTATTCGGTGAGTGTCGCCGCGCACGCAATGATTCCTTCATGGAGCACCATTTCAAACCCATGGGTATTTTCCGTTGGAATGGCGATGCACCCCACTCGCGCCGCCACTCCAGCGCTCATGATGGCACTGGCGTCGGAGGCGAAATCCACCAGAAGGGCAACTTGTGGGTCATATCCGCAGCGTTGTGCTGCCTTGATCAGGGCGTCCACGACAGAGCGGGTGTAATAGCCCTTCTGATCCCCGGTGTTGATGATCGGATCTGCCGATAAAACCGTCCCGTATTCCTCAAGTACCGGGCCCACCTCGACCGCGATGGTCGTGTCCCCCGGCACGCGGGCAGCGGCATAGAGCGCACCGGCGTTGGACTCCTCCTCAAGCGTCGTACAGACGAACCAGACGTCTTGCTTGAGCTCATGCCTGCGGTTTTTCAGGTGCTGTGCTGTTGTGATCACTGCCGCCAAGGGCGCCCTGTCATCCAGGAAGTGGGCGGCGACTGAATCTTTCACTTGGAACGGCTGACGCCAGTGCCGGCTAAGCACCACGCGTACCCCAGGTCGGACACCGGCGTCGGCCAGTTCTTGCAGCGAACACCGGGTGATGACATGGACATCGCTCCACTTCACAGCCCCCGAAAGGACATCGCGCCCCTGCGCTGAACCACCACTGTTGTGCATGGAACCATAAGACAGTACGCCGGGCAGGCATGTGCTATCACCGAGTATGTCTACCGGACAAACGCCGAAGCAAATGGGCTGGGCACCGCCCAGGGCCACGACCTCCAGATTACCGTCGTGCCTTACTTTCTTTACGATCATGGCAATTTCATCAAGGTGAGCCATGACCCTGATGGGCGGTGCTTGCGAAGAATCACCCATGGCCTTGATCAGGCCCCTGACATTGCCTGCCTCGTCGACCGAGATCTCATCGCAGTGTTTACCCAATTCCCTGAGGCATACTTCCCGAACCTCATCTTCCTGCCCGCCAGGGCCGCGGGCCAGGAGCAATTCTTCGAGCAAGGGCTGAATGTCCATTGAAGGCATCGGTTCTTTTCCTGTCACGACGCTTGAAAAGCGTAGACCGCCAGCTCTGTTCATCCGTTCAAATTCGGTAGACGCTCAGGCATGGGGGGCAGATCCGATTCAGTACACCGGCCAGGTTTCAACAATCTTCCCGCCGCGCACGGCCAGCAAATCGCCAAATTGCAGCAGCACGGATTCCGTCTGGATCGGTCGTAAAAACACCTGGTCTTCAACATTCAGCCCTACGGTGGGTGAGCCGTTGACCATTTCCTGATTGGGGCTGCGACCATAGGGCGTGACGGATTGCTTGACCACATTGATATTGTGATCGAGCCGGTCGAGGTCAATCAGCATCACGGGGCACATCGGCCCATGGATTTTCAGCGCCTGGTTCAGCGCGCGGAAGTATTCGTCGTAAGGGCTGCCCCGATCACTCGGACGTTGCAATGAACCGTGTAATCGCTGCCACTACATCGGCGCCCCGTTCAAGATAGGGCACATGCCCGCAATCCTCGATGAACTCGCCGCGCGCATCGGGCAGTTGCTGGAGCAAGGTCTCCAGGGTCGCCGGCAGGAATACCTGGTCATGCCGCCCCCAGATTACCAGTGTCCTTGAAGCAATCTGTGGCAACCGTTCGAGCAGCACGTCCAGGCCTTCACGACGGAAATCCTCGACGACCCGCTGCACCGCGGCGAACCTCGACCTGCCGCTGGCCGCCATGGCCTGGGCCAAGCGCCCTCCTACCTCAGGCGGCGCCTTGAACACCAGGCTCCAGAAGCGCCTCATCTCCTCGACCGTACGATAGCCAAACACCGCCCCCGCCCCTTGCAGACTGGCTTTCAATGTAGGGCCTAGCGCTTGCGCACCCAGACCGGCAGGCGCCAGCAAGACCAAGTGACTGACACGCTGCGGGTGTTTCGCCGCATACAGCCCGGCCACACACCCACCCAAAGAGCTGCCGACCAGCACGAAGGGGCCCTCGACGAGCGCTTCCAGCATGCCTTCGAGCTCCGCCAGCATCGCCTGGGGGCCAAAGTCTGCACCCGACTCGTACACGGATTGGCCATGCCCCGGCAAGTCGACGAAAACGCAAGGGTGATGGCGCGCCATGCCCAGCATCGCAGGGCCCCACTGGTCCTTGCTGGCACCCAAGCCATGGAGCATGACCAGCGTCGTCCGCGGGTGCCGTGCAGGGCTTTGCAGATAAGCCAGGCGTCCATGTGTACCGGTGTGCCAGCGCAGCTTCAAACCGAACTGCCAGCGGTGGACCAGGCGCAAGGTGCCTAGCAGCAGTCGATCAACGCGGTTCATCCGCCACTCCTTGTCCTTTGCTACGTGCCTTGAGGAAGAATCTTGCCGGCAGGCGCAGTTGGCATAGCGCCACACCTGACAGCGTCAACACGGCGCCGATCACCAGGCGCTGGCTGAAACCTTCGGCAAGCATGACCTGACTGACAGCGATCGCGAACACCGGCACCAGAAGCAGGTACGGGCTCAGTTGCTGCATCGAGTTGCGGCCAAGCAACCAGAACCACAGGCCGAACCCCAACAGACCACCACTGAGCGCGGTGTAAAGCACCGCCCACCACGCCTGGGCGCTGGCCGTGTAGACGCGTGCCCATTGCTCGCCTTCCTGGACGAAGGACCACAGCAACAGTTGCGGTGCGGCGATGATCGCCGTCCAGGCACTCAAGGCCAGCGGATCGAGGGGCCCGAGACGCTTGGTCAACACGGACCCGGCAGCGAATGCCAAGGCTGCCAGCGCCACCAGCAACATACCGATAAACGTCCCGCCCGCCGATGGCGTGGCCAGTAGCACCAGGACACCGGCGAACGCCAGCAGGATGCCCGCCAGGAGCCGCAGTTTCAGGACTTCCCCCAATAACGCGAATGCCAGGACGAGGGTAAACGGTGCCGCCAGTTGATAGATGATCGCCGAGGTAGAGGCGTCTACCCGAGCGATACCGCAATACAGCAAACCGAAATGCACGGTCCCGGTAATCGTGGCGATCAGGGCCACGGACGCCAACTGTTCACGCTTGACGCGTTTGAGCAGCGGCAGGAGAAACAACGCCATGATTGCGTAGCGCATGGCGACCATAAGGATAGGCGGCAACTCGGCGCCGCCGATTTTCACCGCGGTGACTTGCGCACCCCAGAGAAACGCGACCAGTAACGCGAGCAATGAATCTTTCAATGGCATGACAGTTATCCCTTCTGAAATTGAATGGGCCGCAGGATTCTTTCCGGCTTGCCTGTCGCAAGTGCTGGGGGGTTAAGCCGACAGTGATGCTCACAGAGCCGGTCCAATGTCTCGCGCAGAGCCTGTTCCGCTTCGGGATCGTGGGCCAATTGGGTCTGGAAGCACGGCGGAAATCCCGAGCCGACCAGAATCATTTTGTTGAGCAGGACGTTCAACGCGACCTGGGAGAAAACCGCCGTGTGTCCATAGCGTCGGCCGACGACCGCAATCGCCGCGAGCTTGTCGCGTAGCGGGCGCTCCCGTGGCCGCAGAAAACCATAGCCGACTCGTTCCAGAAACGCCTGGAAGCGACTGTTGGTGCCGTAGGCATGCATGACGGGGAGATAGAGCACCGCATCGGCGCGGTCCAGCCGCGCCACCAACTGCCCGACGTCGTCCTGCACCTGGCAGTCCTGGTCGGAGCAAGCGTTGTCGGCGTCGCAGTAGTCGATCCGGTAATCCTTGAGCCAGATGTCATCGACCGCGACCTCCTCGCCCAGGTGGCGGCGCACCAGCGCCACCACCCGTGCACTGACACCACAAGGTCGGCTTGACCCGACAATGATGGTCAGATTCATGATTCAGGACGCCTCCCGCAACCCTTCTTCGCCAGCCAGGTAGGCGCGCAAAGCCTCTTCCATCAACTGCCCGGTCAGCCACAACGTGACGCGCGCCACCTCCTTGATCTGACGACGATCTTCTTCGGTCTTCACCGCACGCTGCATCGCCATACGCACTTCCTCGGCGTGCTTCTCGTCGATGGTCGAGTGGGCGACGAAGAAGGTCATCTGCTCATCCTTCAAGCCCAGGTCGACGCGGAAGCGTTCCAGGATCGGTTGGATGTGCTCGTAGACGTCCTCGGCCCAGTAGCTGTAGCCCAGGCGGGCGATCGGCCCCTTGCGGATAGCCACATCGTTGAGAAAGGCGATCAGTGCCTGGGTCGGCGCCAGGGGCGCCGGCATGGCTTGCGGCAGCAGCCCGACCGACTCCAGGTCACGCAGCACCATGCGCTCGTGGCCCAACTCTTCCAAAGCGTGCTTGTAGACGAAGCGCAACAGCGTCGTCTCCTCTGGATCGGCACTGAAAGCGCAAGCGGCCTGGTTCACCGAGTTATAGCGGGTGTAGTGGTAGACCTGGAGCATGAGCTGTTGGTAGAGGGCTGGTGGCGTTGGGTTGTCCAGGCTGAATTTCCAGTAGGCGCCCTGCTTGATCTGGGTCCAACCCGCTTCGACGATAGCGTCGAGTTCCTTGAAGAATGCTTGCATTTCAATTGGCTCCTTTAACATTGAGGTAAACACTTTCGAGTTCCAGGTAGACGAGGCTGTAGCGCCGCTCGACCTGTTCCCCGGTCCAGGTAACGTCATCCACCAGCACGCGCCCGCCCAGCCCGACATAGAGCGCAGCCAACTGGTCGCGGCACAGTGCCGAGATGAATCGCAGGTGGGTGTTGGCTTTCAGCCAGATGGCCGCTTGCAGGAGAAACAGGCGCAGGTGCCGCCCGCCGCGGTATCGCTCGTCCAGTACCAGACGGTTGGCATCGAAGGTGTCCGTCGATTGTTCGAAATAGGCCTGCACGTCGACCGCCCGCTCGACGAAGCTCAGGCCATGACCCAGCGGAGTGACACGCAACGTCCCGACCACTTCGTCCTTGTCCAGGTAGACCAGGTGATAGGACAAGGCGTCGCGTACCTGCTCCCTACGATCGAAGTCATCCTCCCGTGCCGGGTTGGTCCCCAGGTAGCGGCTCCTGAGCTGCCGGACGGACTCGAACAGTTCATTGGCGTGATCGATCACGCGAACAGACAGGCTCATCGGTGACCTCACTGGCCTTGGCGCTGATCGACGATGCGCGCTTCTTTCCAGCTGAACCAACTGCCAAGGTTCACATGCTCGGCCAGATCGCCCACCACCATGACCGTGGCATCGACCCCCAGCCGTTCGCGCAGGCGCTCCTTGATCAACAGCACCAGACGTCCACGATCGCCCTCGAAGAAGCGCGACATTTCCAGCTTGGCGATGACGGTGTCGCGATCATTGGCGCGACTGAGGATGATCTGGTAACCAAGGCATTGTTCGACACCTTCAAGCAGCGCCTGCTCGATCTGTGCGGCCGAGAAGGCGCGATCGTTCAGTTGCACGGCATCCTTCACCCGACCAACGACCTTGACGGTGTGGCGCATCGATTGCGCATAGCCGGGACGCGACTGGATCGAGACTAGGTCACCGGTGCGGTAGCGGATCAACGGCTTGCTGCCAGGGATCAGCATGGTCACGCACAACTCGCCGTCGCCGGTGCAGCCCAGGCTTTCCCCGGACTTGGGATCGAGCACCTCGATGATGTAGTTGAGGCGATGAGGCACCAACTGGTCGTTGGCGTTGCAGGCCGCGATGATCATCGCTTCCTGGGAACCATAGAGGCTGTTGTAGGCCTGCGCGCCCCACAGACTGTAGAGGTTGTTCTTCAACGCAGGCGTGCACAGCTCGCCGCTCATCATGAACGCGCGCAGAGCGAAGTCCTCGCGTGGGTTCAAGCCTTGGCGTTCAGCTTCCTTGGCCATGGCCAGCAATAGCCCCGGCGCCGAGGCGAGCACGCCGATCCGCAGGTCCTTGAGCAGTTGCAGTGCCTTGGGCCAACCGATCACCGGTGAGTGCGGCCAGATCTTGGCATTGCACAGGTCAAGCTGGGTGCAGACATCGCCCAACGTGTCACCGAAGGAATGGACCTCGGTGGGCCCCATGATGCCGACCACAGTCTTTTCGCCCGGGAAATGCTTTTCGATCACGGCCTGGTAGGCCATGGCCAGTTGGCGATTGCTCGCGTAGCTTTCCTTGCGGTCCCGTGGGCATGGCGTAGCGGGCCCGGTGGTCCCCGTGGTCTCGTAATAGAAGATGCTGTCTTCCAGCGGGCCGGACAAGATGTCGAAGCCTGCCTCGCGCAAGTCATCCTTGGTCGTGAATGGCAAGGTGGCGAGATCATCCAAGGTCAGCGAGCGCTCGTCGACCTGGGCAAGGTGCCTGGAATAGAACGGCGAAGACCGCTTCACGTGGCCGATCACTTCTCGCAACTGTTCCTGGTGCCAGGCCGCCAGCGCGGTGTCGCTGAGGACGTCGGTCCAATAGGCATGATGAATCGGATCGTACCGCTTCTTGAATGTATCTAAATGCTCTTTCATTTCAGCCGCTCAGGATTGATGGGTTACTGGAACTCAACGGCCGCTACGTTAGTAACAGAACTTACAAATACCCAGCTGTGCTATCTCACAGTTGTGCGCGCACGAGTTTCTTGTTAAAGGCACACGCGGTTACATACGCGTAGGGATAGCTCTTCGTCCCATCGACATTCAGAAACGAATGAAAGATTAATATTCCCTCAGCAGTTGACAGCCCCAGGGCACGCTGGTAATTTCGCCGCACTGCCAATTATTCCCGCAGTGCTTAGCCAAGACTGGGATGTCTAAAAATGTACTATCACCTTTCTGCTATCAGTTCCTCCCACAGCTATCCCGACAGCTGTTCCCGGGCCATTCTGGCCATCTTCAAAAGCAATATCTGGCGTCGCTAATCTAGCGAAGACCGGAGCCTGTCTGCTGCCTGCCAGCAACGTCCTGATCTTTCCCCTCTGAAATCGAAGGCGCTCACGCCTTGTGCCCTGCGCAACAATTGGCTGCAATCCATTGCAAGCCTTTTAGTGCGCGCGACATGAACAGCGTCCGCCCCGTCTATTCAGAATATCCGTCAACACGTATTTAAAGTGCCTGCGCGCTTTATATTCCCGTGGCGCTCTCTTAATCGAGCGCCTGAATCGTTACACCTTGAATATGGTATTAACCGTGAATACAAATTTAATTGGCGTGAATGTTCTTCGCCGCGAAGAACGTCGACCTACGGATGCACTTGGCATATATGCAAATGCACTGGAACAACTGGGTCGAGAATCTGTTTTCATTCTTGAATCACTGTCCGGCCCAAGCCGTGATCGTCGGGCGACGATCATCGGGCTCGAACCGCTTTTCGAAGTGTGTATCAACGAGGGCCAGGCCCAGCTGCGCGGCTGCGCCGCCCTGTGCGAACATCTGTCCGCGAGCCTGCGGCAAGTGGGCATGCAGGTCGATCAGGAACACAAGATCCATCTACCTGACCGCGAGGCCGCGTGGAACCTGCTCCGGGCTATCCAGGCAACGTTCCAGCCTGCGTCCAATGCCCCGGCCAGCCTGGCCTTCTTCGGCTATTTCTCCTACGACTGCGTTCGCCTGATCGAGCGACTTCCCGATCTGGCCAAACAGACCTACGACTACCCGCTCATTGCCCTGTCGGTCTACCAGACGCTGGTTTATTTCCACAGCAATGGCATTGTCGAAACCCTGATCAACAACCACGATCTCTGGGCGCCCCGTACATTGGAGGACTACCCCTTCCTGAGCACAACCCCGGCACCCGAGGCGCTGGCGCCGCGCCCGTACCCCGAGGGTTTCGAGGAGGAACGCACGGTGACCCCGGAGCAATTCGTCGAGCGTGTCGAAGTGGCGATGGAGCACATCCGCGCCGGCGACGTCTACCAGATCCAGCTCGGCCATGAGATTCGCATCCGCTCGCAGGTTTCGCCGTTCGATGTGTACCAGAACCTGCGCCTGCGCAACCCTTCCCCCTACATGTACCTGGCCCACGTAGGCGGCATCGACCTGATCGGCGCCAGTCCCGAGCTGTTCGTCAGGATCAAGGACGACTTGATCGAGATGCGCCCGATCGCCGGCACCGTGGGCAAGAAGCCTGGCGTCGATCCAACTGAGTTGGTCCTGGAGCTGACCCGCTCCGAGAAGGAACGCGCCGAACACCTGATGCTCATCGACCTGTGTCGCAACGATATCGGTCGCGTGTGCCAGGCCGGCTCGCTGGAGGTCGATGAGTTCATGCTAGTGGAAGAGTACTCACACCTCTACCACATGGTGTCGAACGTTCGCGGCTTGCTGCGCCCGGGCCTGGATGCCTACGACGTGATCAAGGCATCGTTCCCCGCGGGCACCATGTCCGGCGCGCCCAAGGTCAGGGCGATGGAGCTGATCGAGGGAATGGAGAGCAACCGCCGAGGTATTTATGCCGGGGCCCTTGGCCTGGTCGGCTTCGATGGCAGCGTCAACACCGCGTTGTGCATTCGCTCGACGGTGTTCGACGAGGGTACGTACCACTTGCGTGCATCCGCCGGCGTGGTGGCCGATTCGGTGCCCGCGCTCGAGTGGAAAGAGACGCTGTACAAGATGGGGTCCGTCTACCGGGCAGTCACCGGCCAGGAGATCGCACTGTGAAAGTATTCTTGATCGACGCCTATGACAGCTTCGTCTTCATCATCAGCCAGTACCTGGAACAACTGGGGCTGGAAACCCACGTCGAGCGTCACGACGCACCGGACCTCATCCAGCGCATTGAAGCGTTCTCGCCGGATTTCTGCGTGTTGGGCCCTGGGCCTGGGCATCCGGCCGATGTGGGCTACATCGAAGTGATCAAGCACTTTCAGGGGCGCCTGCCGCTGTTGGGTGTGTGCCTGGGTCACCAGGCCATCGGCCTGGCCTTCGGTGCCCAGGTTTGTCGAGCCCCACACGTGATGCACGGCAAGGTGAGCACGATTGAGAACGATGGCAAGGGCGTCTATGACCACACGCAGGCACGTGCGATACGGGCGACCCGCTACCACTCGTTGATGATCAGCGACCAACCGTTACCCGACTGCCTGGAGATCACGTCCAGATCCGCGGACGACGGCTATGTCATGGGTGTGCGCCATCGCCACCTGCCGGTGGAGGGCGTGCAGTTCCACCCTGAAAGCATCCTCACCGAAAACGGCCTGGACCTGTTCCGCAGTTTCATCCGGTGTTACGTGCACAAGTGATCCACCCGGAAGGGGCACACGCCCCTTCTTTTCCGTGCTCCGACTGTTTCATTCCTGCTACAACTAGAGCGATCCGTTTATGGACAAACACCACTCCCCCGCCTGCGCCCGAACCCAGGCCGAGCGTGCCGTTACGCTGACCGCCTTCACGAACCTCGCCAAGGATGCCAACCGTTGCGATTGGGAGCGCCTGCTGAACAAAGTGCTGCGCCAACTCGGCTTCGGCAGCTACCTCATCAGCCTGGGGCCGACAGCAACGAGGGATACCGACCCTCTCGCCGGCCTCATCACCACCTTTCCCAAACACTGGCTGGAGCACTATCGCTGTGACGGGCTGATCGAGATCGACCCGATACTCAGGCACTGTCGACGCGAACTGGTGCCGCTTTTCTGGGACAGCGAGCGACGGCGCGCCCGGGGACGCTCCCGGCACTTCTGGGAGCAACGCGAGCAACACGGTCTGCGCAGCGGCGTAAGTATCCCGCTGCGCTACGAAATGCTCAGGGGAACACTGAGTGTGGCCTTCGACGACACACAGATCACCGAACAGAAGGGTTTTTCCAACCCCGCTGTTTATCAATTGTTCATGCTCATCCCCTACCTGCTCGCCGGAATGCGGCATCAGTTACAACGACCTGCCCAACCGCGCCAGGACCTGACGCCCAAGGAAATGGACTGCCTGTACTGGGCCAGCGAAGGCAAGACCACCTGGGAGATCAGCCACATCCTGACCTGTTCCGAACGCACCATCGACTTCCACCTGCTCAATGCCCGACGCAAGCTGGGCTCGGTAAGCCGCCAGCAGGCCGTCAGTGCCGCGGTGGCCTGTGGGCTGGTCATGCCAACCCTTATCTCGCCGACTTACCGGTGCCAAAAATGAGCACAGACGTGGTCTCCAGGACAGTCCATCCTTAGGAATAACCTGACAGCATATTCAAATCAGCCATGGCAAGCTTGCGACCTGCAGCGCAGGCCCATGTACAGCCGGGCAACCATACCCCGTGCCTGATGCAGAGAAGCTCGCCAGCACCCTGAAACTGCAAAAGCCCCTGGATACCGACGGCTACGTTGACTACCAGCGCCGCCTCGGCAACGGCGCGCCCTGCGAGTGCTCTCCACGGAAAACAAGGACAACGATCTCTATGTGGGTTGCAGCTATGAACGGGATACTTGCTGAGGCCTGGCAGTGAATGACGACGCGCCGGCTCGCTCATGGTTGAATTTGCCCGCCCCGGCCCGAGCCCGGAAATACCGGAAGGCCGAGTCATCAATGCCCAGGCATTGGACGATTTTGGCGTTTTACATCGCGCTTTTGCCTTACCGAATCCGGGCTCGCCATGCGGCTCGCTTGAGGCACCCGGGGCGTACGCAATAACAGACCGATCTCCTGCGCGCTGACCGCTTTGCTGAAAAAGTGTCCCTGGATTTCATCGCAGCCGTTGTCACGCAGGAAGGTTTGCTGCTCCTGGGTTTCGACACCTTCGGCAATGACCTTGAGGTTCAGCTTGTGCCCCAACGAAATCACGGCGGTGGCGATGGCCTTGTCGTTCTCGTTGTCGGGCAGATCGCGCACGAAAGACTGGTCGATCTTGAGCCTCGCGATCGGGAAGCTTTTCAATGCGGCGAGGCTGGAATAGCCGGTGCCGAAGTCGTCGATCGAGAGGCTGATCCCCATGGCTTGCAGGGCCTTCATTTTGCTGATGGCTTGCTGAAGGTCTTGCATGATCAGGCTTTCGGTCAGCTCCAGCTCAAGGTACATCGGGTCCAGTCCGGTTTCCTGCAAAGCATGCAGCACCCGGTCGATCAGGTCCCTTTCGATGAACTGGCGGGCTGAAATGTTCACCGACACGGTGATCGGTGGCCAGCCGGCATCCTGCCATGCTTTGTTCTGCCTGCAGGCGGTATGGATCACCCAGTCGCCGATGGGCACGATCAACCCGGTCTCTTCGGCCTGGGGTATGAATTTGATGGGAGAGACCATGCCGAGCTCGGGATGCTGCCAGCGGATCAATGCCTCAACGCCGATGATCTGGCCTGACTGCAAATCCACCTGTGGCTGGTACAACAGCAGGAACTCGTCGTTGTTGAGTGCGCTTCGCAGCCCGTCTTGCATGGCGAGCTTGCCCTGGACCTTGTTATTCATCTCGCTGGTATAGAACTGGAAACTGTTGCGCCCCAGCTCCTTGGCCCGGTACATGGCGGCGTCCGCATTGCTGAGCAACGTGTCGGTGTCGCTGCCGTCGGCCGGGTAAGTGGCCAACCCCATGCTGCAGGTGACGTGGAGCGTATGGCCGCTGAGTTGAATCGGCCGCAGGATGGCTTCCTGGATTTTGTGCAGGACGGGCGTCACGCCGTCCAGGTCCGAGGGCTGGTCGAACAGGATGATCACAAACTCGTCGCCGCCCAGTCGCACGACGGTGTCGGTACGCCGTACACACCCCAGCATGCGCTGGGCAACGGTTTTCAGCAGCTCGTCCCCGGCACTGTGCCCAAGGCTGTCATTCACCAATTTGAATTTGTCCAGGTCGAGAAACACCACCGTCACCAGCCGGTCGTAGCGCTGGGCATAAAGAATCGCCTGCTTGAGACGGTCTTCGAGCAGTGTGCGATTCGGTAGCCCGGTCAGTGCGTCATGGTCGCCCATATAGCGAATGCGCTTTTCGGTCAGTTGGCGTTCTATTGCAATGCCGGCGAGGGGTGTCGCCATGTCGATCAGTTGCGTCTCGGCCGGGCTGGGGCTGCGCACGGTGTTGGCGTACAAGGCAAACGTACCCAGGACCTTTCGCTCATGGGACAGAATCGGCGTCGACCAGCAAGCGCGAAACCCATAGGGCGCCACGAGTGAACAGTACGCTTCCCACAGTGGATCCTGCTCGATGTCCGTGACGATGACTGGCTCTCGTCGATACGCCGAGGTACCACATGAACCGACGTTCGGACCGATTTCAATTCCGTCGATGAGCTGGCTATAGGCTTTCGGCAAACTGGGTGCAGCCCCGTGCAGCAGGTGCTTGCCCTCCTCGTCCAGCAGCAGGATGGAGACCTTCATGCCCTCCAGTTGGGATTCGACCAGGTGCGCCAGGCTGTCGAGGACCTCTGCAAGCTCGGTGCTCCTGGCGATCAGTTCCAAGACATGACCTTGCCCGGCACGAACGATCGCTTCTTGCTCCAATCGATCGTTTTGCACGGCGAGCCGTTCGGTGGCGATACTCAGTTGGGCCGTTCTTTTCTCCAACTGAAGCCGGTCTTCGAGGAATTGATTCACCGCCCGCGCCATGTTGCCAATCTCGTCATTCCCATGGTCAGCCATCATCACATGCGTTTTGTCCGTGTGTTCCTGGCGCAATTGCCGGCTTATTTCATTCAGGCGCACGAGTACATGGCGGCCCATGAAGACCCGGGTCACAAACCAGGCGAATACCAGGCTGGTGCCCAACATGATCAGCACCCATTGCTGGCTGCGATTCGAGGCCTCGACCAGACGCTGCACCGCTTCGCGATAGTCTTCGGTGTAGGCACTCGATTGCGCGCGGGCCACCGCGACCAGCACCCCGGCCTCATGATTGAGTTGTTCATTGAAGCGCTGCAGGGCGTTGTGCTGGTTGATGAGCGTCTGGCGCAGGGAGAAGAGATCCGGCGTCTGCACATCAGCGTCGGACAACGTGTCTGCGGTGCGTGACAGGCGCTCATATCGGGCCCGCAGCCGTTGCACGGCCTCACCGTCAACCGCCTGCGGCAGATCGAAAAGAAGCACCGCCATTTCCAGGCTGACCCGGGTCTGAGTCGCCGTTAATCGGGCGGTGTGATCCTCCAGCGCTTGCTCGAAGGTGACCTCGGTTTGCAGCAGGCTTTCTCGCAGCTGCGCAACGATGTTGGCGGTATTGCGGAACATCTGACTCGACTGATGCATGTCGAGTATCGCCACGCCACTGTTCGCGGCAGTCAGTTGCTGCACCCGTTGATCGAGGGCTTCAAGCTGTTCGACGGTCGCCGCGTAGCTTGAACGCAGAATGTCGGGGGAGCGGGTTGTCAGAAGCTGGTCGGTCTGGCGTTCGATCAGCAAGGTGTGCTGCACCATGTCTTGCCCATTTTGCATGCGCACCAGTCGTTCATCCGTCAGTAGGCGAGTGGCGCTGTTAGAGGTGCGCAACGCGTAGACCGCTGTGGCGGCGCCTGCCAGGATCAGCAGCGCCAGCGTCAGAAACGCCAGAGTGAATTGTGCGCGCAGCGATTGTGGCAATAGCTGGCGTCCAAACCGCGAAGTCATGTCCAACGTCAGGGGTTCCATTGGTGGCGATAGATGTCTCGATAGCCATTGTCTGGATCGTACTGGAATTTTTTCCCGCCATCGAAGGCGATATTGTCGGCATTGACCAAGTGAATCGGCGCGACGAAGCCGCTCACTGGCTGGCCTGCAAGCAGCCGGTTCAACTCATCCATCACTTGCCAGCCATGCTGGTTGAGCGGCTCGGCCACGGTAACGGTCTGGTAGGTATTTGCCTGTATGCGCAAAAACGCCGAGGCACTGCCGTCACCGGCAGACAACAGACTGATGCCGTCACTGGGTATACCGGCGCTGGTCAGCGAGGCAATCGAGTAGTCGAAATAAATATCGTTGATGGCCAGCGTATGGGTCCAGCGTTTGCCATAGCGCTGAAGCAATTCTTTGGTGATCGCCGGCATCTTCTCGCCACTTTCGGAGATCGCCACATCGCGCACCTCTAGCAACGTACATTCACGACAGGCCCGAATGACGTCTTCCATGGCCTTGGCTTTCGCCATGGCAATGCTGTACTTGGAGTCGGTCAGGATGACCACACCGGCCCGTCCGTTTGACTGCGCCACTGCCGCCATGGCCGTGAGGCGCGCCACTTCAAGCGGGTCGGTCGTGACGTTCATGGCCACCGGTGTGCCGTCAATCGGCCCCGGGCTAGCCCCGGCGTGCCAGCCAACCACCGGTACCTCCTTGCGAGCGAAGCGCAGCAGTGCCGCCTTGTTCTCAAGGGCATCGGAGCCGCACAGGATCAGACCATCGGGGTTCGCTGCCAAGGCATCGGAAAAGGCCTTTGCGCGCCCGGCCGATGAGCCGGCACCATCGAATATCTTCAGCGTCCAGCCCAACGCGTTGGCGGCCTCCCGGGCGCCCTGCGCCACACCGACAATGCCTCCGTTACGCAAATCTTCTGCAACAAGGGCGATGCTCTTGCCCCGCTGGGCTTGCGGGCCGGATTCAGGGCCGCTCCAACGAACGGCGCCGAGGGAGGCCTTGGAAACGATTTCCTGCGCTTGAATCACCGTGACCGTGGGGTTTTCAACACCCGCTGCGGTTGGCAGGTCCTGACCGTATCCGAAGTTCACGGTGAAAAGACAGAAAACCGTTACTGAAGCCATTCGCAATCGCCAGGACCTTAGTAACCTGGGCTCAACCGAACAGGTTCGATCGCCGTATGTGATGGTGTGTCTGGAGCCGGTGGCGCGATCAAAGTCTGGCATGACGTCCCTTTTTGCCAAGAATGCAGTGTTCCGAAAGAATAGTCGGTTCTGCTGCCATCAGGTCCTTTGTGGTTAAAAGTGCGACGCAGGTGATAAAAACCACAGGGATCCGATCAGCCACAGGGGCAACCCACCCACTGATTCAATCAACCGAATGGCTGCACAAGGTGCAGCTATGCCCTGCATATCCAAGGTATTGCCCATGCACTGATCTGCAATCACTCTCCAGTGACACCTGTTTCACATCCTGAGGAGTCGCTGAAATGGTCACTGTCGTTGGTTTTTCTTCCACGGGTGGGCCGGACGTTCTAGAGGTCCGACAAGACGATCCTGCTGCGCCCGGCCTCGATGAGGTGTGGATCGAGCAACATGCCATTGGCGTCAACTACCTCGACGTCACCCAGCGCAACGGCGCGGTTCCCGTCGCCCTGCCTTCGGGGTTGGGCCTGGAGGGGACCGGGTTGGTCGCTGCCGTGGGGGCCGGTGTCACCCACCTCAAAGTAGGCGATCGGGTGGCCTATGCCACCGGCTCGGTGGGTGCCTACGCAAGTGGCCGATTGGTTCCGGCCGGGGAACTGGTGCCACTTCCCGATTCGATCCGTTTCCAGGATGCCGCCGCCGTCCTGTTCAAGGGCATCACGGCCCAATACCTGCTCAAGAGCACTTATGCAGTGGGGTCGGGAATGGTCATGGTGTTGTATGGCGTCGCCGGCGGTGTGGGCGCCATCATGGCCAAGTGGGCCAAGCACCTGGGCGCTTTCGTGATCAGTGTCGTCTCTCGTGCGCAAAGCGTCGAGAAGGCACGTGCACCGGGCTGTGATGAGGTCCTGGTTTTCAATGCACAGACACTGGCGCAGGAGGTGGCTCGAATCACCGATGGCAAGAAGGCCGATGTGGTTTACGACCCGATCGGGCGTGCCTCGTTCGCTGCATCGCTCGATTGCCTGCGCCCGCGTGGGCTGATGGTCTCTTTCGGCGCATCGTCAGGTGCGCCACAAGCGGTCGAAGTGGGCCTGCTGAACGCCAAGGGTTCGCTGTTCCTCACCCGCCCTTCGATTGCCGCGCATACCTGCAGCGTCGAGGAATATCAGGCGCGCGCCAATGACGTCCTGGCGGCACTCCAGGCCGGGATCATCGAACCCGCCGTCTGGAAAACCTACACGCTGGAGAACGCCGCACAAGCCCACGCGGATCTGGAAAGCGGCCGCGCTTCAGGTACTCTCCTGCTCGTTCCCTGAGATGTCCTTGACAAGCCTGGAGACTGTGGGCACGTGATGTGGCGATACGCCTGGGGAACTCAACGATAGCCGCCTGATTGCCAAGCGCCTCGGCGATCATCGGCGCTTTCTTTGCGCGTCTGCTGGCTATATCGAACGATATGGTTGGCCAGCATCACCCACGGAGCTGACCAAGCATAACTGCCTGAGGTTCACGGGGCTGGCGTCTTATCCTGAATGGACGCTTATCAGTGCCAGTGAGCAAGTGACCGTACGCCCCCAAGGCTCCCTCGTCTCCAACGACAGTGAAGCGCTTTTGAGCGCAGCCATTGCGGGTACCGGCATTCTCGGTGCGGGAGAGTGGCTGTTCAGTCGTGCGCTGGCAAACAATGAACTGGTCAGGGTATTACCGGACTGGGAGTTGGGGGCAAAAGGAGGGATCTACCTTATCCGGCCCTCGGCGAAATTCGCCTCCTCCGCCACGTTAGCGCTGAAGGAATGGCTCGAGGGCAAGCTTGTCCAAACGGGCACTGCCAGGTCCTCGTAAAACAGGCCAGCGCCACAATACCAGCCAGTTAAGAAAAACCCTGTGGGAGCAAGCTTGCTCGCGAAGGCGGTGACGAGTGGCATGGTGAAGACAGTTGCTCCCACAGGTTTCATTTCTCTGCGCCATTTCACCGCCCGGTGACGGCCCACCTCATGCACGTCCACATTCACCCCGGATGACGCCAACTTATTGGCACAAAAACCGATGAAATAAAAATAAATTAATGCAGCGACGTTTTCCCGACGCACGGTACCCATGTGCCATTGCTGGGGGTTTAAATCGGAGCCCATCATCCGTAGGCAACCCCGCAAAACGTTTAGTCCGCCGACCTGGACGACAGGAAATATTCAATCGCATCACTCAATGGAGCAACACCGAGATGATGACTGTTTATTTTGTTGTGATGACGATCTGCAGTGGCCCCGAAGGCTGTATCGAGGAACGAAGACCTGGGCCAACCTTTGCTTCCAAGGCAATATGCATGGAGACAGCCAGAGGCATGGCGCCGCACAAAGGCGTGAAGTTCAAGTGTCGCAGCGAACGTACGTGGGTGGTCGAGACAGCGCCAGTAGACGGTTACGACGAAATTGTCTCTACCGAGGCCGCAGGCCAGCCTTAGCAATTTGCGAAACAGGGCAATCGAAGCAATTGCTAAACAGCCCTGGTCGCGAAAATCGTTCCCTGAACGTGAGGGCGCGTGCAGCATTCGAACTTCGATCGTTGCGCCCTCACCCAGTCCCAAGCATCTGCCACAACGACGCCCCCACTCCGGTAATGCTCTCCCCGGCGATCAACCCCGCCGCTGCGGTGATGGCGAAGCGTTCCGTGAGGCTCGGCCAGCGACAGCTCACCAGCCACGTCAGCACCGCACCGAGGGCCATCATCAAGGACACCGAGGCCGGCAAGACGAAGGCCAGACCCAAGGCCGCCGCGCTTGGCAGGTACCGGGCCCGATACCCCGGCAGCAGGCTGTCGAGGATCCCCAGCAACAAACCGACCACGCCGCCGATGAAAATCGCCCAGCGAATGCTCGCTGACAATGAATCCAGGCCCAGGGTCAGGGTTTGCGCGACGGCCTTCCAGGTGGCGACCGCCGGGGCCGGCCACTCTTCGGTGAGCAGCATGGTTTGCGGGTCCGGGATCAGGGTCAGGTAAGCCAACACCCCGACGATGCTACCGACGAAAACCCCCAGGGCCTGGGCGAACAACTGCTTGCGCGGCGTGGCGCCAATCGCCCGGCCTACCTTGAAGTCGTTCATCAAGTCGGTGCACTGCCCGGCCGAACCGCCGGCGGTGTTGGCGCTCATCAGGTTGATCGGCACCTGCCCCGGCGCGACGATGCCAAAGCTCAACTGGGACAATTGTCCGATGGCCCCGATCGGCGGAATGCCCGTGGCACCAACCACCCGGGCGGCCACCGCCGCCAGGCAGACCGCCAAGGGAATGGTCAACAAGGCCATCCACGGGTTGATACCGAACAACAGCACTTGCAGGCTCACCACCAGGATAATCGACACTACGAAACCGGCGGCAGGCCCAGGCTTGGGTATCGTCCAGATCGCCCCGCTGCCCACCTGGGTGGACTGGTGCAATGCCCACAAGCGAATCGCCAACGAGGCCAGGGTCGAGCAGACCATCAGGCTCACCCCCGGCCAAAGCAACCACTCCACCAGCGCCGCGAACTGCGGGCCGCTGCTGCCGTGCGGCAACTGCACCAGGCCTTGCGCCAGCAGCCACGGCGCCAAGCCACCCCACGCCAGCAAGGCACCGAGCAGCAGGGTCAGGCCCACGCGAATGCCAATGATTCCGCCGAACCCCACTAACAACAGCGAAGGATCGGCGGTAAAGGTCAGGCGCTCCAGTTGGGCGCTCGGAGACCAGCGCGGGACGGCCCACATGAAAGTGTCGAGCGCCTTGACCAGCCCGGACAACAACGCGGCGCTGAGCAGCACCTTCAAGCGCTTCGCGGCCTCGTGGCCGTGGTTATAGATATGCAGCAGGGTTTCCAGGGTCGCCATGCCTTCGGGAAATTTCAGCGCCTTGTCATTGAGCAGTGAGGGGCGCAGGTACCAGGCAATCCAAATCCCCAGGAAACTCACCGAAAAGACCCAGGCCACCATGGGAATGGCGTCCAACTGCTGGCCGGTCAGCAACGTGTAGGCCGGAATGGGCGCGACCAGCCCTCCGGAAATGATCGACGCAGCGGCAGAGGCCACGGTCTGGTTGATGTTGCTTTCGTGCAGCGTCCAGGGCAATCGACCCACCGACCGACTCGCCAGGCCTTGCCAGATGCCATACCCCACCAGCAAGGCAATGATCGACATATTGAACGACCAACCGATCTTCAACCCGGCATAGACATTGGAAGGTGTCAGCAGGATACCGAGGACGATGCCCGTACTGACCGCACGCGGACTGAGCTCGCGTTCGACGGTGGCGTTCAAGGGGAATGTGGACGAGATGGGGTGCATGCGAATTCCTTATCGGCACTGAGGCAGCGGCCAAATTCAGACTGATCCCCTGTGGGAGCGAGCTTGCTCGCCACCTCCCACAGGACCACTTAAAACGGCAACTCAATAAGTGAACGCAGTATTGGCGCAAGGTTCACCTGACAGCGACAAACCCTGGAGCGTGTTCACCCGAGGCGTCCACCCATGGGCTGCGCTCGACTTATTTTCCCCCCTCGCAATTAACCATCCAGGCAATCCCGAAGCGGTCTTCAAACATGGCAAAGCGTTCCGCCCAAAAGGTCTGCTCCAAGGGCATGTACACGCTGCCACCTGCACTCAAGCCTTTAAATAACCGCTCGGCCTCCTCCACGCTGTCGACATTGAGGGAGACCGACACGCCTTGCGGCTTGCGAAACGGCTCGCCGGGTGGGCAGTCGGAGGCCATCAGGCTGAAAGCGCCGACGGTCAGGCAAGTGTGCATGACCAGGTTGGGATCCTTGGGCATCCCGGTTTCCTCGGGGGCCTCGGCAAAAGACATGGAAAACAGCTCGCCGCCCAGTACCTCCTTGTACAAGGCGAAGGCTTGCTTGCAGTGACCGTTGAAGGTCAGGTAAGGAATGATTCTCATGGTGGGGTCTCCTGTAGTCGGCTTCACGATTGACCGGACATCTGCGCCCGCAGGCGTTCTTCCTGCTCGCGCAGTTCGGGGGTAAAGGACTCGCCGAACGCCTCGAGTTCGAAGATCTGGCGGATCTCGATTTCACTGTCACTGACCATCGGGTTCGGGCAGCGCTTGACCCAATCGATGGCCTCCTGCAATGACTGGACCTTGAAGATCCAGAAACCGGCGATCAACTCCTTGGTTTCAGCAAACGGCCCATCGATCACCGTCCGGTCCTTGCCGGAAAACTGCACGCGCACGCCCTCGGCACTGGGGTGCAGGCCTTCACCGGCGAGCATCACCCCGGCCTTGACCAGTTCTTCGTTGTAGGCACCCATGGCGGCCAGCAGTTGCGTGCTGGGCATTTCTCCGGCTTCCGATTCCGGGCTGGCTTTGACGATCACCATAAATCGCATGCGCTTATCTCCTGAGAGTGGATGGATTAGGCCGTTCGTGTGGCGGCTCTATGGCTTAATCGAATGGCAATGGCCGAAATCGACAGATCGATGCGATTATTTTTCGAAGGGTTGCATGGCTATCAAAACATGCTGGAAGCGAACTATCGGGACATTCCCGACTTGCGCTTTAAAGTCGAGTTTCTGGTGATCGATCCACCCAAGTGGCAGCTCGCCTGGCATTCAATTGCACGCCAGCTGGGGAGCTCCTGGGGCTTGCGGTGAATGGAGCACGGATCGCCTTCACGGAAAACGTCTTCTACGCCTTCGAGGACGGCAGGATCCGCGAGGTCTGGTCGATTATCGACAAGGAAGCGATCGAAGCTCAGCGCCATTCAACGTCGCGGATGCTCCAGGGCTGCAAGTTTCAACGATCTGTGCATCGTCCCCGCTGGCGCCGCGTCACGGAGCTACCCGAAAACCAAATCCAAGAAGCAATCGTGTCGACATCCATAGTTCGACACACCTCGAAGTGAGGAACCTGTCGATCCCATAGTCTAGGCGCCAACAGGGAGGAGATGGCGATGACACACACCCGTTTTTTTGGAAAAACCGTACTGGCCTGCACATTCATCCTGGCGATTATTGGTTGGGGGATCGGCTTCTATGGGCCGCCGATTTATATGCAAGCGGTGATGGAACGCACGGGTTGGCCGATCGCCCAGGTCTCGGCTGCCGTGACCTTGCACTTTCTCAGCGGCACACTTGTCATCGCCAACCTGCCACGCCTTTACGCACGCTTCGGGATACCCACCATCACCCTGCTGGGCAGCATCGTCCTGGGCATCGGCGTAAACATCTGGGCTCAAGCCAACCAGCTAGGGGGGCTGTATGCCGGCGCCGTCTGCTCGGGGATCGGCTGGGTGACATTGGGGGCGGCGGCCGTTAATACCCTGATCGCGCCGTGGTACATCAAGGAAAGACCCAAGGCCCTGGGCAAAGCCTACAACGGCGCCAGTCTGGGTGGCGTGATCTTTGCGCCGCTGTGGGTGTTGCTGATCGAGCGTTTCGGCTTTGCCACGGCGGCGCTGGTGATCAGCGTCGTCGCCGTGTTGCTCATAGGCGTTTTGGCTTTCCTGGTCTTCAACAAAACCCCACAAAGCCTGGGACAACATCCCGACAATGCAGGCCAGCCGGAACCCTTGCCGATCAGCGCCATGCAGTGGACCGCGATGCAGACACTCAGGTCGGCAAATTTCCGCACCCTGACAGCCGGCATGTCCTTGGGGCTCTTCGCCCAGATCGGCTTGATCGCGCACCTGTACTCGATCCTGGTGGGACGCATGGGGGCGCATGACGCCTCCTTCGCCATGGGGCTGGCCACTGCCAGTGCGATGGGCGGGCGATATGTCGCCGCACGCTTGATGATCCAAGGCATGAACCGCCGACAACTGGCCTGTCTCGGTTATGCCATCCAGATGCTGGGCACGCTGACGCTTCTGGGCCTGGACCTTCACCCGACGATGGCCTGGATGGCCGTGGTGCTGATCGGTTCGGGCATTGGCAATCCCACCTCCTTGCCGCCATTGATAGCCCAGAATGAGTTCAGCCGAGAACAAACCGCCAGGGTGATCGCCCTGATGGTCGCGATCAGTCAGGCCAGCTACGCCTTTGCCCCGGCCTTTTTCGGCCTGGTGCGCGCCCTCTTCACCGATCCGAATCACGCCATCGTCGCCGTCGTGACAGCAGCGGTCGTCGTGCAGGGGCTCGCCATGTTGTCGTTCTATCGGGGCGTGCCCACTCGCCTCTCCAACAAAGCCGCTGTCTGACCTCGCCCCTGACCCTGCGTCACCCGCTAAGAACGGAACGCATCAACCTTGAGTCCAAACCGGCTCATTTTGTTGTACAGCCCACCACGCGACACATTCAGCCGTTGAGCAGCCAGACGGATATTTCCGCGCGTGTCTTTGAGGGCGGCAATGATGGCATTCATTTCGTGGGTGCCAAGGTCCGGCGCCATCCGCGGCTCAGGGGTGCTGTCCCACGTCGATGGTCGCCCTCGCTGCCTGACCTCCAGGGCAAGATCGCTCGGCTCGATCAGTTCAGTCATCGCCAGGTTGGTGGCCCGCTCAATGACATTTTCCAGCTCACGGACATTGCCTGGCCAGTGATAGGCGCCGAGCATCTCTAGCGCCCCTGGCGAAAGGTCCTGCATCGACTTGCGTAGCGACCGGGCACAACGCGCGAGAAAATGCCGTGCCAGCAACGGCACATCTTCGCGGCGCATCCGCAGCGGCGGCACCGTCAGGTTCAGCACGTTGAGACGGTAGTAAAGGTCCTCACGAAAGGCGCCCTCGGCCACCGCCTGGCTCAGGTTGCGGTGGGTGGCGGCGATGATGCGCACGTTGACCCGCAGCGATTTTTTCGCCCCCACTCGTGTCACCTCGCCTTCCTGCAGGACACGCAGCAGGCTGACCTGCGCATCAAAGGACATGTCACCGATTTCGTCGAGAAAGATCGTCCCACCATCGGCCAATTCGAACTTGCCTGCCGACCCACCGCGCACCGATCCGGTGAAAGCGCCTTCGACATGTCCAAACAGTTCGCTCTGCACCAAGTCACGGGGAATGGCGCCGCAATTAACCGCCACGAAAGGCCCGCCACATCGGTCGCTGCCATTATGGATGGCCTGGGCGAACAACTCCTTGCCAGTGCCGCTCTCACCGAGGATCAGCGTGGTCGAATCACTGCGACTGGCAATCCGCGCCAAGTGCATTACATCCTCAATCGCCTGCGAACGACCGAGGATGGTTTCGAAGGTGTAGCTGGCCTGGGTGCCAATGATTCGCCGGGTAATTTCCCGGATGCGTCGGTTCTCGCGCAACGACACAATCCGCCCGCCTTGTTCCAGCGGGCAGACCGACACCAGGCAGGCCAAATGGCTGCGGTCGTGCAGTTCAAAGGTGCAGTCCAGGTCACGCACGCCACCCCCACCCGCGAGCAGGACTGCATCGGTTAATTCGCTCTGGCCCAGGCTCTTGAACGGACTGCCGAGCAGGTCACGGCCGACGCGGAACAACTGCCGTGCGTAATGGTTGAGCGCTTTGATGCAGCCCTGCTGATCCAAGACCACCAAGCCCTCATTGAGCACCTCAAGCACTGTTTGTTGTTCTTCCAGCAAGGCTTGCAGCGCCATCTGCCTCGAGACCGCCTCGGCCGCGGCCTGGACAGTGCCCAGCGTATGGAAGTGAAACCAGCCCGGCTCCGCCGTCAAGGTCAACATGCCCAGCGTCCGGCCTTGAGCATCGCGGATGGGCGCGGCGGCGCAATGCATGCGGCGCTGGCGCAGGCCAAGCCCGAAGTTCTCTTCGGCCAGCACATACACCAAACGGTCTTCGACGATCGCCAGCCCAGTGCAATTGGTGCCCTGTACCGACTCCAGCAGTCGACTGCCTATGGGGGTGAGGTCCAGGCCACAGAAATACAACGTCGTGCCTTCGGCATCGGTCAGGTTGATATGGCCCCGGGGGTTATAGGCGAGCAAACCGCGCATGACTTGCGCCGCAGCGGCGATCAGCACCCGGTTGGCTGCCAGTCTCGCGGCCAGGTCAGTAGGCGCGACAAAACGGTACTCGCCATCTTTCGGATCGAGGCCGGCACTGACGCTGCGCAACCAGGACTCCCAAATCACTCGGCGGATCCCGACAGGCCGATCGATAGCCCCCTGCAAGCACGCTTGCCAGGCCTCATCCAGCGCAGTGCCTGGCCCTTCATTCAACGACGCGGGGCCAAGCGTGGTGAGGTAATCGCGGTCTTCGGCACTCAACGGTGCAGGTTGCTGATTCATTATCCGGCCATGTTCATATTTTCGACATGTCAGTATAGACATGTCGCCTAAATGAACATGACTTTAAATAGCAGCGAATAAAACCCTTTAATATCAATTGTTTAATTATTGGCACAGCGCTTGCTCCTGCCTGGACAGACGAGGACATTCTTACCGCCGAGTCGTAAAAACAATAAAGGGAGTTCAAGTTCATGAGCACATCCAAGACCCTTCGCCTTGGCCTCATCGGCGCCGGCCGCATGGGCAGTTTTCACGGTCTGACCGCCGCCCGACACATCCCCGGCGCCTGCCTAGCCGCCATCGCCGACCCGACCCCCGGCCAAGCCGCACGCTTGGCGGCAGAACTGGACGTGCAGAAGGTCTATACCGACCCACAGCAATTGCTCGATGACCCGGACATCGACGCCGTGCTGATTGCCGCCCCGGCACGCAGCCATGCCGAACTGGTGATCAGTGCGGCCCGGGCCGGCAAAGGGGTGTTCTGTGAAAAACCGATGGCCATCACCCTGGACGAAGCTGACCGCGCCATCGCCGCCGCTGCCGATGCACGGGTGACGCTACAAGTCGGCTTCAACCGTCGCTTTGCCAAAAGCTTGCGCACCGCTCATCTGGACGTGGTTGCTGGCCGGATCGGTACGCCACAACTGCTGCGCTCGCTGACCCGCGACCCGGCGCTGAACAACCCGGCCGCATCGCCACAATGGGTGATCTTCCTGGAAACGCTGATCCATGACTTCGATACCCTGCGCTACCTGAATCCGGGCGCCGAAGCGGTTGAGGTTTTTGTGATGGCCGATGCCCTGATCGCACCGGCCTACAAGGACAAAGGGTTTCTCGACACAGCGGTGGTCACCCTCCGTTTCGAGAACGGCGCCATCGCCACGGCCGAGGCCAATTTCCAAGCCGTGTATGGCTACGATGTCCGCGGCGAAGTGTTCGGCAGCGCTGGCATGCTGACCATGGGCAACGTCAACGACTCTGACTTGCTGCGCTACCTGGCCAATGGGGTCCAGGCCGACACCCAACGCATGGACACCGACTTGCTGCGTGATGCCTATGTGGCCGAGCTCAACCACTTCGTCAGTTGCGTGCGCAGCGGCGAAAAACCTCTGGCCAGCGGTGAAGATGCCCGGGCGGCACTGGCCATTGCCCGCGCCTGCATCGAGTCCTTCCAACAGGGCAAAGCGGTGCATGTGCAAGGAGCTCTTTCATGAGTGTTACACCGTTCAAACTGGCGATCAGTGCCGAGATGGTCTTTCTCGACCTGTCCTTCACCGAGCGGGTCAAACGCATCCATGCGCTGGGCTTCGGCGTCGAGATATGGAACTGGACGACCAAAGACATTCAGGCCCTCGTGGCGACTGGCGCGGACTTCACCTCCATGACAGGCTACATCTCGGGCAACCTGACCGATCCCGAGGGCATCCAGCAACTGCTCGACAGCGCCCAGGAATCCCTGGCGGTCGCCGCTCAATTGGGCTGCCCCAGCCTGAACCTGCATGGCACCGGCCTGAGTGACCTGGGATTGCCGGTCAAACCTGTTGCCCAGACCACCGGCCGCATGTGGTTGAGCGCCTGCAAGACGCTGGAAAAAATCGCCCGCCTGGGCGAGGACGCGGGTCGGGTTTTCCTGCTGGAAAACCTCAACACCGAAGTCGACCACCCGGGCACGCCGTTCGCCCGCTCTGACGACACCCTGGCGTTGATCGAGGCCGTGGGCAGCCCGCACCTGAAGATGAACCTGGACCTCTATCACGCACAGATCGGCGCAGGCAACCTGATCGAACTGATCCAGCGCGCTGGCAGCGCCATCGGCGAAATCCAGGTCGCCGACGTCCCGGGGCGCATGGAGCCCGGCACCGGTGAGATCCATTATCCCGCCATTGCCAGAGCCCTGTTCGGCATGGGATACAGCGGTGTCATCGGCCTAGAAGGCTGGGCCAGCGGTGACAGCGAGGTCGCGCTTGAGCGTTTCAGGCAGGCCTTCACGCTTGATGGATAAAGCTCGCGTCGAATTCACAACATGCGGCAGATTTTCATCTATTGGTGACGTACAACTCATAACAACAAAAGGAAAACCATCATGCGTCGTTGCACACTGCTTTTCGCCACCCTGCTATTGCTCTTCAGCCAATGGGCCGCCGCCGACTATCGCATCGGCGTCAGCATCGCCAGGGTCGACGACAACTTCATGACCTACGTACGTAACGGCCTGGACGAGGCCGCGAAAAAGGAAAACGTGCAGATTCAGTTCGAGGACGCCCAAGGCGATGTGGTGCGCCAACTCAACCAGGTCCAGGGCTTTATCAACCAGCAAGTGGACGCGGTCATTGTCCTGCCGGTGGACACCTCCGCCACGCCCAACATCACACGCGCCGCGGTCGAAGCGAAGACCCCGCTGGTCTACGTCAACCGCCACCCGGACCAGCGCAACTTGCCCAAAGGCGTCGTCACCGTGGCGTCCAATGACATTGAGGCCGGACAACTGCAAATGCGTTACCTGGCCGAAAAGCTCGGCGGCAAGGGCAACCTCGCGATCATCATGGGTGACCTGGCGCAAAACGCTACCCACGACCGCACCGAAGGCGTCAAACAGGTGCTCAAGGATTATCCCGGGATCAAGATTGTCGAGCAGCAAAGCGCCGAGTGGCAGCGCAACAAAGGGATGGACCTGACCAGTAACTGGCTACTGGCGGGCAGCCGTTTCGATGCCATCGTCGCCAACAACGATGAGATGGCCATCGGTGCGGCCATGGCCTTGCAGCAGGCCGGCAAAGCCAAGGGTGAGATCGCGATTGTTGGCATCGACGGCTTGCCTGACGGCCTGGCGGCGATCAAGCGTGGGATGCTGGTCGCCTCGGTGTTCCAGGACCCCAAGGCCCAGGCGACCAGCGCGGTACAGGCAGCGCTCAAGATGATCAAGGGAGAGCCCGTGGAAGCGGACGTCTGGGTGCCCTTTCAGTTGATCAAGCCTGAGCAATTGGCGGTGTTTGAACAACATTACAAGTAGCGACACGCTCGACACTTCGCCGCGATCCCGGCCTGGGGTCAGCGGCGACTCCGTTTTCCTGCCGTTATACCCCCCGGCCCATGATACGTCCGGAGAAGTGATCGCCGATCCCTGGGGCTGTCCGGTTGGTCGCTGATGGCCGGCGGTCTGTTCATGGCGACGTGGTCCACCTAGGCTTCGAAACGGCGGTGTGCTATACCCGGGAATTCAAAGACCCAAGCGCGACACGTTCAAGGCGATTTTTTAGGCGGGCCTACTGTGCATCCTGGCATTCACCCTGGCGTTCCAAGGCAGCCTGGGGCCCGGTCAACGGGCGACACCGGCCGTACTGGACGTCAGCGGTGCAGGGGTTTCATCAGCGCTCTACAGTGGCCTGTTATCGCCAGCGAACTACAGCCCCAAGGGCGTCGGCCAAGTGATGGCGAACAGGATCGGCGGCGGCAAACGGGTCGCCAACACCCTGCTGCTCAGGTGTTGCTGATGTGCCGATATCTGGGGCACAGGAACCCTGATCGCCGGTGTTCTTGTGGTGTACGGCTGCCATCAATTGGTAGTCTGAGCCCCCTTGCCTGCAGAACGCGGATAAATCATCGAGGCGCAACGACGCCTCGGTGATTATTTCGGCCCTCTATCCATCAAGACAACGGTGACTCTTTTGATCAGCACCATCCCCGCACTTGCCCGCGACATCGACGGCAAGGCCATCTCCGCCCGGGTTCTCGACGAGGTTCGAGAAGAGGTTCTGACCCTGGCGCAGCAGCACATTTACCCTGCTCTGGCGGTCCTGTTGGTGGGTGAAGACCCGGCCAGCGAGGTTTACGTGCGCAATAAGCTGCTGCGAGCCAAGGACGTCGGCATCCGTTCACTGGAGTACCGTATGGCAGAAAACACCCGCCAGCACCAGGTGCTGGAACTGATTGCCCAACTGAACGCCGATGCCACGGTGAACGGCATTCTGGTGCAATTGCCATTGCCGGGGCATATCGACGAGGCGGCCGTCATTCATGCCATCGACCCGATCAAGGACGTAGACGGCTTCCATCGCGAAAACGTCGGCGGTCTGGTGCAAGGCATAGAAGTTCTTACCCCCTGCACGCCCAGTGGCTGCATGCGTCTGCTGCAGGAAACCTGTGGTGATGTGAGCGGCCTGCACGCCGTGGTCGTTGGGCGTTCGAACATCGTCGGCAAACCCATGGCGACTCTGCTGTTGCAAGCTCACTGCTCGGTCAGCGTGGTGCACTCACGCAGCATCGATGCCCCGGCCTTGTGTCGACTGGCCGATATCGTTGTCGCGGCGGTAGGCCGTCCAGGGCTGATCGATGCCAGTTGGCTCAAGCCTGGGGCGGTGGTGATCGATGTCGGGATCAATCGTATTACCGACGAATCTGGCAGCCATCTGGTGGGCGATGTCGACTATGCCTGCGCGCGTACCGTCGCCCGCGCAATCACGCCGGTACCCGGAGGTGTCGGACCGATGACCATTGCTTATCTGCTGAAGAACACCCTGATCGCCAGCCAGTTGCAGCACGCGGCCCAGGCCCGTAGGCAGGCATCTGCCAGCCATCTGTCTGTGAGTTGAGCACAACGCATACGGCTCGCTCGATCAACCAACGGCGCATCAAATCCTGCATCGATTAGTGCTGTGACCGCAGATATCTCGGTAAGTGGCTGACAACCACCTTCAAATGTTGTCGCCTCTGCTACTTTCATTTCCATGCCCCCGCTCAATAGAGGTGAATATCCATACAGCTCATGCATTGCAAGTAATTTTCGGCACAGGCGTACGTGCTTCCTAACAAGATCAGGAAGCAGTACTTATTCATTCACTAGAAAGACAGGGCAGTTATCACACACAAGGCACAGAGACCTATAAAAGCCTGGAAGATCGATGCGCCTGTTATTGTTTTTACATAATTTATAGTACTGCCATTCGCAAATGCATCATTTCGCACTAACCAGTAAAAACTGTCATTCGGCAAAATGGCTACAAACGATCCCAGGCAGATCGCATACACAACAGGTATCAAATCTATTCCTGTGTTAGCCAACACAGGAGCGAGGATGGGAGGAAGGGCTGAAAATGTTGCCAAGGATGATCCATTGATCACCTTGAAAATAGCCGCAACTGAAAACAATCCGATCAACATTAGCGATGCTGACTTTGCACCTGTAACGATCTCGACGGCATATCCAGCAGGTACAACACGCGCAAGCATGTGCCCTAGCGCGGACGCGCAACCAATTATAAATAGAAGATTCGCTGTTCTCCTGATTGTGGAATCTAACATCGGCTTACGGTGTTCTTGCTTGGTCAGCAGATAAGCCACAATAGCCGAGGTCAGAAGCGCACCGGCTGGAGCGGTAAAAAAGCCTATGACCGGAACAGCGGAGAGTTTACCGAAGTACCCAATGAACAAAAGCGCAAATAGCAGTGCGAGAGGAAACAGCAGCCTAGACGAACTGGCCCACTGAAAGCCCCTACCCTCGCTCGGCGAGGCTTCTACGGCATCTGAATGGTCGCCTACCAAGCGGAGCCAAATCATGCCAGCCACAAAAGTCGTCACCATCAAAATTAGACCCAGCACAATCAATCGGTGATCTTCGACGTTTGCCCCCACACCGAGGCCGATTATCAGCGGCCCGGCAGGTATCAACAACTTGAAGCCACTGTAGCTGCCGACCGCAATCGCAGTTCTATAACGACCAGCCAGCGGAGATAGCGCCGCATATGCGGTGTCAGGGCATACCATCCCTGCCCCCATCAACGGAGACATTACGACCCCTGCCTTACCGAGGTAAATATCCTGTCCATGACTTAACCAGGCAGCAAGGTAGAACGCGCTGAGAAGTACAATGCAAAAGTAACCGAGGTTATTCCCATACCCTGTGATCAACACGGAGACTATTTCGCTGTTCCCCAGCCCGCCCACGAGCCCTAGAGCGACAGTCAACACGATCATAAAAACAGGGAACGGAAGGGAGAAAGCCTTGACTATCGAGCTACGCATTGAGGTGGGTGCTGACGGGGAACTGAGTTCCAATTCGGACATGGTCGCTTCCTTGCACGATTCGATGATTTACCCAGCGGTTTACGCCAGGGGCACGTTTTCTGCGTATTAAAAATACAACTCAGCATGAGGTCGAAAATCGGCAGACTGCAGGAAGTGACATGTTTTTTCGACGATTCCACCGGCCCGTACTCAATGGGTTTTCCAGCATTCGTTCTGTAATTTTTGAGGAGGATTCGGGTAGACATCTCCACACCTCATCGCCCCTAAGCCTGGATCAATTGGCGACCAGTCGAGCTGGCGAGCACATTTGTTGGTACCTGCAACCAATATAAGAATCCAATTTTAGGGATGTCAACCCCCTGTAGGGGGTGGTTGCAGCTGGAACCTTTGAAAGCTACTGTTGGTACTGACAACAGAAGAGGCATTTATGACCCAGTGCACCGATACCGACCTCATCAGTGATGCTGAAAATCTATTTGAAGCAGTGAATCAGCTCGTACGCGTCTATCAATTTAGAGACAGAGACCGAATCTGTTGCTATGACGTTTCCGTCACTCAGTGCTACGCGGTAGAGACGCTGATCAAGCAGGGGCCATTGCGAATGCAGGCACTGGCCGAGGAAATGTTTCTTGATAAAAGCACGGCGAGTCGGGTTATCGATACGCTTGAACGCAAAGGCTACGTCGAGCGATCTGTTGATCAGGAAGATAAACGGGCCATTCAGATACGGGCTACAGAGGCGGGTGAAGCGCTTTATCAGAAAATCCGAATCGACCTGGTAGCCGAAGAGAGCGCGATGATCGCGGCTCTTTCACCAGAGGTCAGAAAAGCCTCCGTAGCACTCATCAGACAGCTCACCAGGGCGGCGGAAATCCGTTGTGGTCTGGTAAAAAACTGTTGCCCCACTCCGTCGAAGGTTAGCTGCTCATAGTGCGATCAGCGCAGGGCTTAGCCTATTCAGACTTCGCTCTCGAGCGCATTGTGCAAGAATTGGCGTTGCTCCAAAGCACCATTGAGCATGCCTCAACAAAAAGGGCCCTCTGCGGGCCCTCCGTTTGCACTCAAAACAAAATCACTTGGCCAGCCAAGACTCGACAGTATCGGAGCCGTATTCGGCTTTCCATTCCTTAAGCGTTTTGTGATTTCCACCTTTGGTTTCGACAACCTCCCCGCTGTGAGGATTCTTGTAAATCTTCACTTGGCGCGGTTTACGGCTGCCGGCTTTGGACTCGGTAACGGGTGCTCGACGGTTGGCTTGTGGATCAAGCAGGTTGATCACGTCTTTGAGGCTGTAGCTGTACTCACCCAGCAGTGCACGCAGCTTGGTCTCGAATTCAATTTCTTTCTTGAGGCCAGCATCGTCTTTCAGGGCTTCAAGTGCTTGGAGCTGTTCGGCCAAGTGCTTTTCGAGCTGACGGAATTCTGCGAGTTTGGACATGAGAGATCTCTTTTCAGTAGTTGCCTAACAGTATATTGCAAATCGGTCAGCGCAATAGGGACTGCTGGCGAAAACTGAGCACATTAATTGAGAGCGCGTGGCTGATACCGTTTAGGTCGTCACGCCCCGCTCGAAGCAGAGAATTAGCATCGTCTGATCGCTGATCATCTTGGAAAACACTCAACCCAGAGGCACTGTGCGGTCATTTGACTCAGCTTTTTCCTGCAAAAATAGCGACCCCAATCCGGTCTGCCATAGCTAGTACCGTGTCAAATGCACTCGAATCCTCGATCAAGTTGCATAACCCCTCCTGTGAAACGAGCGCCCTCAGAAGCACTCTCTCAACACAACTTTTCGTAGCCGCGCACTGGCAAATGGACGCATTGAGCAATACCCTGCCCGTCCCGACCCAACGTTACGAGCTGAAACATGTCAGGGATTGCCATATTTGAAAGCCCACGTTGGCTACGAGATCTTCTGCGCTTCTTGCCGCTGAAGAGCCAATTCGTCCTGTCAGGCAACATCCGCGACCTGCAGGCCAGTGAAGTGGCACCCGGCACGGTGACGGCGCAGAGCTTCAACCAAACCCTCTGCAATGCCCTGCTCGATGCCGGCTACACCCAGGTCATCGCCTGGGATCCCGTGTCCGGTTTCCGGGTAGTCGACAAACCCGGCTCCGCCCCTGAAGCCGGCCAGACGTTACTTCAGGAGCTTGGCCTGACTCCGGTAAATGGCGTAGCACCCGCAGGTATCGACCTGTTGGGCGCCACCCTGCCACGGCTGGTGGGTCGTGCTGGCGAACCTATCGCGCTGATCATCGATTTCGCCTCACGCCTGGTGGTTCGCAACGACTCCCTCAGCGCGGCTGAACACCAGCTCTTCACCCAGGCCCTGGTGCAATCCCATCAGGCTCGCAGCCGTCCGGCCACAGAGCTGCGCAAACCGTTCTTCAATACCCTGCTATGGCTGGTGGAAAAAGAAGGCGATTTACCCGACTGGTTGCTGGTCGACAATCCGCGCCTGCGCCACATTCCCGTATCCAAACCCGATCAATTGTCCCGCCGAGCATTAGCACCGGCGCTGCTCAAAGGGCTCAGTGGCAACCAGGGCGCCAGCGAAGTGGCGATGCATCAGGCTGTGGAAGCTTTTGTCCAGAACACCGAGGGATTGCTGCTGCTCGATCTCAGTGCCATTGCGCAACTGGCGCGGGTCGAGGGTGTAGCCATGGAGCAGATTGCCGATGCGGTGCGCCGCTACAAGATCGGTGTCACCGAGGACCCGTGGCTGAAGATCGACCGTCAGCGTATCCGGCATGCCGACGCGCTCGTCCACCAGCGGGTCAAAGGCCAGGAGCATGCGGTGACGCACATGCTCGACATCGTCAAGCGTGCGATGACAGGCGTCGGCGCCAGTCGCAAGGGCAACCGTCCACGGGGCGTAGCCTTTCTCGCGGGGCCGACCGGGGTGGGCAAGACCGAACTTGCCAAAACCATTACCAGCCTGTTGTTCGGCGACGAAAGTGCATACATCCGCTTCGACATGTCGGAGTTCAGCGCCGAGCATGCCGATCAACGCCTTATCGGCGCACCGCCCGGCTACGTCGGCTACGACGTCGGCGGTGAGCTGACCAATGCTATCCGCGAGAAACCGTTCAGCGTGGTGTTATTCGATGAAATCGAAAAAGCCCACCCACGGATTCTCGACAAGTTCCTCCAGATCCTCGACGACGGAGTGCTGACTTCAGGCCGCGGTGATCGGGTGTACTTTTCGGAAGCCCTGATCGTGTTCACGTCCAACCTGGGGATCTATCGCCAGGGCGACAATGGCGAACGCGTTGCCAACGTCCTGCCAGGCGAAGCCTTCGAGCAAGTCCAAAACAAGGTGCACAGCGAGATTGACCGGTATTTCAAGCTCGTGCTCAATCGGCCGGAAATCCTCAATCGAATCGGCGAGAACATCATCGTCTTCGACTTCATTCGCGAAGGCGTTGCAGTGCAGATCTTCGAGCAGATGGTCAACGCCACCTTCGACGACCTGCTGGGACAGAACCTGTTTATCGAATTGGCCCCTCAGGCACGCCAGACACTGCACAACCTCTGCCTGCAGGATCTGTCCAACGGTGGCCGGGGCATTCGTAACCAGTTGGAGGCACGCCTGCTCAATCCCCTGTCGCGGGCACTGTTCGATCAGGACGCGCAACCGGGCGAGCACTTCACGATCACCGAGTTGGACATCACCGGACTGAAGATGGAACGTCGCTGAACATGGACCTTAGCCTGTCGCGCATGCATTTTCCGGTCACCACACTCGGCCCGGGGCGGCGTATTGGTATCTGGTTCCAGGGCTGCAGCATCCGCTGTCCAGGCTGCATCTCTGCCGATACCTGGGGGCCGGGGCACCGGCGCTTGTCACTGGAGCAACTGCTTGAACAGATAACCCCCTGGCTGCACGAGGCCGACGGAATCACCATTTCCGGAGGGGAACCGTTCGACCAGTTCGACGCCCTGCGATCGCTGCTCGAAGGCCTGCGTGGTCTCAGCGAGCTCGACATCCTGGTCTACAGCGGCTACTCCCTGGAGCAACTCGACGAGCCGCTGCTCCAGACCAAGGGCTTGATAGATGCCTTGATCAGCGACCCCTATGTCGAAGCACTCAGCCAGACCAAGGCCTTGCGCGGCAGTGACAATCAACGCCTGAGCCTGCTCACGCCACTGGGCCGGGCACGCCTGGGTCGTTACGAACGCTTGCTCGAACCCGCCGACAAGGCGCTCGACCTGATGTTTGACGAAAGTGGCAGCGTCTGGATGGCCGGCATCCCACGACGTGACGACCTATTGCGCTTACGCGATCTGCTGCATGAACAAGGCCATCATTTACAGATCAGCGCACACGCGTCGCGACGCCGCTGAGTGGAGCACACCCCATGATACGTTTCTGCCCCAACTGCAAAACCGAGCGCACCCTCCAGGAAATGTTCTGCGAAGGGCTCGTTCAGGAACAACCCTGCGGCTGGGACCTCGCTGGCGAACCCATTCATGCCGACGGCTGGCGGCCGCAAGCCGTCGTCACTGAGCAAACCCTCCCGCCGGTCAGTACGACTCAGGGGAATGCCCCCGAGCTGCTCTGCGAAAATGGGCACCCGATGGTCGATGGCGACCTGATGTGCCTTGAATGTGGCAGCTCACCTGCGCGAGCAACGTCCGGCGACGCCCGGCCAGACAGCAGCGAACCAGAGGGTATCCCCCAGACCCTGATCGATGGTTGGCGCCTGATCCGTCAGATCAGCAGCACCGACGGTGTGCGAGAACGCTACCTCGCCGAGCACGAGGAAACCGCGCAACAGGCGGTCCTGACCCTGTATCGACCCGGCGCCGAACCGGACCCGGCGATCTATGATGTGATCCGCCGACTGCCACGCGAGCACGTACCCGAAATCATTGCCACCGGCCGCTGGGATGACCGTGCCTATGAGGTCATTGAAGAACTCACCGGCGGGACCCTGGCAGAACTGGGCAGCGTGATCCGCGACAGTGACAGCGTGCACTATGTGGTCAACGAACTGGGCCTGGCGCTGCATGCTTTCAACGAGGCCGGCCTGCGCCATCGTGACCTGCGCCCAGCCAGCCTGCTGGTACGCTCCCGCGAGCCACTGGACCTGGTCATCAGCGGCTTCGGCTCGGCACGCCTGTCCGAGTTCGACCTGGACATCGTGTCGCCACTGGAAACCAGCCGCTACATGGCACCCGAAGCCATCGCCGGCGGCGTTGCGGCGGCCTCGGACTGGTGGAGCCTGGGCATGATCCTGCTCGAGCAACTGACCCAAGGCGCCTGCTTCGACGGCATCAATGCCAATGCATTTCTTATTCACGTGCTGGCCAACGGGGTACCGATTCCCGACGACCTCGACCCGCGTCTGAACCTGCTGCTGCGAGGTCTGCTGGCACGCGACCGTCATCAGCGCTGGCAATGGTCGCAGGTCGAAGACTGGCTCAACGGTATTACGGTCGAGGCTCCAGCCTCTTCCGTCCAGCAAACGGACGAAGGTGAAGGCGCCACCCTACTGCTGGGCGAGCGCTGCTTCCACAAGCCCGGGGTATTCGCCCTGGCGGCAGCCCAGGCGGATAACTGGCAACAGGCCCTGGACCATTTGCTGCGCGGTGTGATCGTGACGTGGGCCGAGCAGGTCGGCCTCGCCCCTGCTCTGGTCGCCGGCCTGCGTCAGGTCGTTCAGCACGAAGGGATTGAGGACGACTTCCGTCTCATGCTGGCACTGAGAATCCTCAATCCGGAAATCCCGTTGATTCACCGTGGCGACATCGTCACACCAGGATGGCTACTGGAGCACCCACTGGAAGGCTATCGCCTGATCAGCGGGTCGGTCCCGGACCTGCTTGAGCAATTGCAGACCGACAACTGGCTGTCGCGTCTCAAATCCCGCGCCGAAAACGTACGTCAGCGTGCCCTGCACCAACACATCGAGTTGGTCGAAGAGCAACTGCGGATCTTCCTGCTATCGACCTCGCGAGCCAAGCTGTCCACGCAATGGCAAGAGCGCCAACGCCTGTTTCCAGACACCGACCATCCGGGACTGACCTCACTGTCGGAGCGCCGGGTGATCGCCGAAGAAGATCTGATCGTGCTGCTCAGCGCGGCATTCAGTCAGTTCCGTTCGGCGGCCTCGATTGTAGAGACCGCCGCCGAGCTGGCCAGGGCTGCCGATGTCGGTTGGTTCGACGCCGAAGAAGCGACTCAACTGCTGTTGCATTCACGACTTGAGCTGTACCGCAGTGTCGATGAGCGCATCCAAGGCTTTGCCCGTTGTGGCGTGCCGGTAGTGGACGAGTGGGCCGAGCAGTTCCGTCTGGAGCGACGAATGCCGCTGGCCCAGGCACTGGTGTTGCTGGCCATCCCGTCCAGTCACTGGCTGGAACCACAAAAACAACAGTACGTCTCACAGATCCTCGACTTCTTCGAGAAGAAGGTGGTGACCGCAGTGATGCGCGGGCCACTGGTGCGTATGAGCATCGGCAAGACCACCGCACGCGTCGACATCAGTGAACTGAACAGCGAGCGCAGTCCGGCCGCGGCTTTGCTCGATCACCTGCTGCAACGTAATGCCCGGGCAGTGAGCCTCGACCCAGAGTGTTTTCAGCTCAACGGCCAGCTGGAATCGCGCCTGCATGCCCTGTACCGGCAAAGCGCGCTGTACAAACGCGACACCGGCATCGACGGCCTGTACCTGGGCTTCCCTTTCCTGCTCAATCGCGACCCTCGCGGCACCACGCGTACACGGATCATCCCGCTCCTACTGTGGCCAGTGAAGCTACTGCTGGAGCTGGGTTCTCGTGGTCACGCCGCCTTGGCGTTTGACAGTGAGCGTGAGGAAGTGCGGCTCAACCCCGCGCTGGAAAGCGTGCTCGGCGCCGAAACCTGCAAACGCTGGCGCAAGACCGCCGATGAACTGCTGGGCCGCTCGTCAATTCGTGCGGCGGATGTGATGGACGCCTTCGGCATGCTCGCCACCATTCGCTCACGCGCCCTTGGCAACCTGCCCGCCAGCACCGTGGAGATCGCGCCCTACCAAGACGAGCTGGACTGCGCGGCGGTGCTGTTTCACGTGACCTTCATGGGGCAAGCCATCGGTGAAGACCTGCGCCAACTGAAGACCCTCTCGCCCGCCGGCACCGGCTTGGAAACGGCGCTGCGTCTTAAGACCGCCGACGAAACCAAGCACGAGGCCCCGCCAGGCGAACTGCAACGCTACTTCACTGTAGCCAGCGACCCCTCCCAGGAAGCGGCCGTGATCCAGGCCCGACAAAGTCCGGGATTACTGGTCGAGGGACCGCCCGGAACCGGCAAGAGCCAGACCATCGTCAATATGGTCGCCGACGCCATCGGCCGCCAGCGCAGCTTGCTTATCGTCTGCCAGAAACATGCGGCGCTGGAGGTGGTGTACAAACGCCTGGTCGCCGAAGGCCTTGGCCAGCGCATCGTCATGCTCAACGACGTCAACCGCGACCGGGAGCCCGTCATCCGCGGCATTCGCGAACAACTGGAAAGCCTGTTCACGAACGGCAGCCAGGCGCAGGGCTGGCAGCGCCAGCGCGAACAGGTCGCGGCCCGCATCGAAACCTTGGAGGGCGAACTCGACCGCTTTCACCAGAGCCTGCATCGCCTGGATGAAAATACCGGCCTCAGTTATCGCAGGCTGCTCGGCGAGTTGATTGAATTGGAATCCGGCCCGGCCCCGCTTGAGTTTCCGGCCCTGCGCCAACGCCTGGCCTCCCTGGACCTCGCTAGCCTGACCCGTTTGGAGGAAAGCTGCGCCCCTCTGATTCGCCTGTGGTTGCCCGCACGCTACGAAGGCAGTCCATTGGCCCAGTTGCAGTCGTTCGCCGCCGACCGGGCGACTTTGCAGGTTTTCACCGACAATCTGCACAGTTTCACCCAAGCCGAACACAACCGTCAGGCCACGCTGCAAGCACACCCTGCCAGCTTCGAAATCGAAGACCCGGTGCCGTACCGTAACTGGATAGCGGCCCATGTCGCTGCCCTGCTCGACCTGAAGCAAGAGCAACGTCTGCGCCTTGCGCGGTGGCTACCGCTTTTCCGCAGCCGCGAAGCGGGCCAATCCCCACGGGGAGAGTCGATTCTCGGCGAACTACAGCAACTGGATCAGCAGTTCGACCAACTGGATCAGGACCACTACGCCCCCGCCTTGTCACCGGCCCTCTGCCTGCTCGAAAACAAGGCCCTCAGGCATCTGGATCAAGACTGCACCAAGGTCATGGCCGCCCGGTCCTGGTTGGCGAACATCAACCCGCTGCATCTGTTGCGGCGCAAGCGACTGCGCAACTTCCTTCAAGGTCAGGGGGAAAGCCGTGTTATTGAAGCGCTGCCGACCCTGCAGGCAGCCATCCGCCTTGAAAGCCAGTGGCGACCATTGCGCGCCGAGCTGAGTACCCAGCATCAGGCGTTGGAGCTGGAAACGGTGGGTAGACAAGCCTGCCTGGAGTTGATCAGCTTCGTGAAGAGCGACATCCGCCACCTCCTGGAGATCCAGGCACTGGCCCTGGCCTTGGCGCAATCACCCCGCGCCCGGCAGGCAGACGAGGCCGCTCTCGCCGGCGATAAACAGCATCTCGAGGCGCTGCTCGGCGATCTCGATGCTTCGCTGATGCGCCATGGCGTTCGCCAATCCAGCCTCGAGCAACTCAAGGTACTTGGCGACTGGCTGGGCGAAGAACTGGTGCAGCAACTGCAGCACGCCATCGAGCACAATCTGAGCAATCAACTGCCTCTTGATCGGCTGCATGAAGCGCTGCCCTTCCTGGCCGCCTACCAGACATTCCGCGGGCGCGCCGGTCAGTTGACGACAGCCGACCTGGAGTTGCTCGCACTGCTGCGCCAACGCCAGGAGCAGCTGGACAGCATTGCGCCCGAACACCTTGAAGCCGCGGTGCGGCGCCTGCTCAACCGCGAAGCTCGACTGGGTTGGAAACACCGCGTCGAGCAAACCAATCCTGAACTGCTGTTCAGCCAGGACGAAGCCCGCGCCAAAGTCGCCAGCCTCGCGCAAGCCGATGCGCAGATGCGGCTGCTCAATCGCGAGCTACTGGGCAACGACATCAACCTTGCTCAGCTGGGTAGTCGCAAGCAATGGGAAGATGTCACCCGCCTGACTGGCAAACGCTCTCGACGTCTGCGCGAATTCATCGATCTGGGCAATAACCTCGGACTGATGAACCTACGCCCGGTATGGCTGATGAACCCGGACGTGGCCAGCCGCGTGCTGCCGCTCAAGGCCGGCCTATTCGATACCGTCATCTACGACGAAGCCTCACAGATGCCGGTTGAGTTCGCCCTGCCGACCCTGTTCCGCGGCCAGGTCACGGTTGTCAGCGGCGATGAGAAGCAAATGCCGCCGACGGCATTCTTTTCCAGTCGTATCGAAAGCGACGAAGCCGAAGTGTTCGACGGCGACGAACCGGATGAAGACGCGGATGAGGAACAGCGCGAAGCGTTCGAAGACACTTGGAACCGTCGTGAGATCAAGGACTGCCCCGACCTGCTGCAACTGGCGCGCAACGCCCTGCCCAGCACCACATTGCAGATCCACTACCGTTCGGCCTACCGTGAACTGATCGGTTTTTCCAACGCCTCGTTCTATGGCAATCGCCTGAACGTTCCGGTCCGTCACCCGCAGGCGAGCATCCAGCGCATTAAGCCGCTGGAGCTGATCCAGGTCGGCGGGCTGTATCAGAACCAGAGTAACGCCCAGGAAGCCGAGCGGGTCGTCGAGTACCTCAGCGAATTGTGGCAGAAGCCCTACGAGCAGCGCCCCTCGGTGGGTGTCGTCACCTTCAACCGCAAGCAGGCCGACCTCATCGAGGAGCATTTGGAGCAGCGTGCAGAGCAGGATGAGCTGTTCCGCGCCGCCTACGCCCAAGAGCGCGAGCGCAGCGAAGACGGCGAGGACATGTCGGTGTTCGTCAAGAACGTGGAGAACGTGCAGGGGGATGAACGCGACATCATCGTCTTCTCCTCCACCTTCGGCCGCAACAGCCAAGGCACATTCCGCCGTAGCTTCGGCGTGCTGGGACAGACGGGGGGCGAACGACGCCTGAACGTGGCGGTGACCCGCGCGCGGCGCAAGGTGGTGATGATCACGTCGATGCCGATCGCCGATATTTCCGACATGCTCAACACACACCGTGCCCCCAACAGCCCGCGAGACTATCTGCAAGGCTATCTGGAATATGCTCGCGCGCTGTCCTCGGGCGAGTTCAGCAACAGCACCAAGTTGCTGGAACGCCTGCAGACCGACCGCAGCAGCCAGCATCGTGAGCAAGGTCAGCAACGTGATGGCTTTGTCAGGCTGGTCGGTGAATTCATTCATTCCCTGGGATGGCAGGCCGCTCCCGCCAGTGAAGGCGACGCTTTCGGTCTCGACTTCGCCATCGAGAATCCAGGCACGGGCCTCTACGCAATCGGCATCGAGTGCGATGCGCCTTGCCACAATCTGCTGGAACGTGCCCGCGCCCGGGAAATTTGGCGCCCGTCCGTGCTGCACCGCGCCATCCCGCACATCCACCGTGTGTCGTCACAAGCCTGGTATCACAACCGCGACAGCGAGCGCACGCGGCTGCGTGAAGCAATCGAACAGGCCATGCAAGTCCAGCAGCCGCTGCCACCCACCCCTACTTCAGTTGATACGGAAATCTGCCAATGAGTGGTCCCAAGGTCGTTCGCATTGTTACCCGCGAAGAAATCATCGCCCTGTGTGAAGGCCACCTGCAACGCCTGGAGCGTGCCGCGCAGCGCTGGCAAACACAGGCCACAAGGCTTGGTGAGCTCAGTGAACAAGAGCGCTCTGCCTCCCTGGAGCGACACGCTCGCCTTCGCACTCTGCTGGCAGAAGACCGATTGGCGGAACTGCAGAAGGCCGTGCCCGTGGAGATCGAGCACTTGCGCCGTGACTTGGAAGACCGCGAAGAACGCGCGATCATCCGTGCCGCCGAGCGGCGCCAACGCGACCGACGCATCCAGGACAACGCACAAACCCTGCTTGACGCTTTGCAAGCCACCCCAGCAAGCGTCGATCAAGCTTTGCTGAAGTCGCTCTCACGATTGGCCTGCGGTGCCCGTCGGGAAGATGCCGAACGTCTGCTGGCCAAGGGTTTCGCCCACTTGAGCGAGGCAAACGAGAAGCCAACCCTGAGCGATACCCAGCGCGCCCTGGCGCAGCAACTCAAGGTCGACGAACCCGAGGTTTCCCTGCGCGAATGGATAGCGGCCCGGGAGCCCGATTCGATGCGGGACGTACGTCTGCTACGCATCGATCGCCACATCGTGGAGCTGCAGTTGCTGCAAGGCGAAGAGCACGCCGCACCGTTCCTCCTCGCACTGCAAAGAGCGGAAACGGAAACCGATGCCAAGCGACGCAACTTGCTGCTCGACAGCCTTGTACTCGACCTCGCCACGTCCACCCGAAACTTCCAGAGACAGCGCGAATGTCTCGAACAATTGCAGGACCTGGCCAGCGAAGTCAAAACCTACACAGGCATCGAACACGCGACCTTGCTCGATCATATTGGCGCTTGTACAACCGACACCGAGCTCTCGGTAACCACCGGACTGATCGAACAGTGTAAAACGCTTATCACTGCCCACTTGCAAGAGCAGGCCGCCCTCGCCCGCCGCGAAGCCGTGCTCGGCGGCTTGGCCAGCCTCGGCTACGAAGTGCGCGAAGGCATGGTGACCGCCTGGGCAGAAACCGGCAAGGTCGTGCTACGCAAAACCGCCACCCCCGGCTATGGCGTGGAGGTGGGTGGCAAAGCCGACAATGGCCGTCTGCAGGTTCGCGCCATAGCCCTCAGCAGCGATCGCGACAAGGCGCGCGATCGCGACATTGAGACCATCTGGTGCGGCGAATTCCAGCGGCTGCAGGCCTTATTGAAAGATAAGGGCAGCGAGTTACTCATCGAACGAGCACTTTCGGTAGGTGAGGTTCCACTTAAAGAAACGAATATTGCCGAGCCGGGCGTAGAAACAATCGCTGGTCAGCAAAAGACACTTCATAAATGAACCGCTAACTCCATCCCACCGCAAGCTATTGCCAACATGCTCTGCCGCCTGGGGTTCAGGACTGCGACGAGCGTGTATCGGGTCTTATGCCATCACCTCAAGGCGCTGTTGCGGCAAATGACGCTCAGTGCCTGCCTGCTGCCATTGATGCAGCAATCCCAAGGAGTTAAAGCCACGATCGAGCAGCGTCAAAGAATGATCGAGCGTGGTGCCGATCAGTTGTTCAGTGAATCAAGGGGCGTTGTCCTGGCAGCATGATGTTCATGCGGCTGACCACATCCCAGGCTGACATGCGCCGCAAGAACGCTATGGAAGTTTCCTCTAGTGGCATGGTGCCGATCATTGTGGAAATGCTCTGACATCACACCAGGGAATCGCTTTCCTTCCTATCCATCTCGGTGACCGAGGTCAATCGCATTAATCTTTGGGCGAGATACCTTCGCAAGTCGTCCATATAAGTGAATACGACCGGCACGAAAACCAGACTCAGGACGGTCGACGTTAGCAATCCCCCGATCACAGCGATCGCCATGGGCGCCCGAAAACCACTGTCGGCACCGCTGCTGAGAACCGCGGGCACCATGCCGGCGACCATGGCGATGGTGGTCATGATGATCGGGCGGGCACGCTCTGCTCCCGACCGCAGCAATGCGTCCCGACGCGAAACCCCTTCCCGGCGCTTTTCATTGGCGAACTCGACCAGAAGAATAGAGTTCTTCGTGACGATGCCCATCAGCATCAAGATGCCGATCATCGCGGGAAGATCGAGTGCTGCGCCATAGAGCAGCAGGCCTGCAATGGCGCCGCCGATGGACAGAGGGAGCGCGACGAGGATCGTGATGGGCTGCAGAAAATCTTTGAACAACAGCACCAGGACGGCGTACACCATCAGGATGCCAAACCCCATAGCCACACCGAACTTGTCGAACATCTCGTTCATGTACTCGGCGTCACCATATTCAACGCGACGCACGCCTTCAGGCAACGTCTGCAGTACAGACAAGGTATTGATGTTGTCGAGGGCATCGCCGAGGGTGGAGCCAGAACGCAGGTCCGCGTCCACCGACACCCGTCGAAGACGGTCGAAGCGTTCGATGCGAGCAGGCCCATCCGCGAATCCGAGAGTGGCGACGGCATGGAGCGGAACGCTATTGCCGTCATCGGTTGGAATGCTCAGATTTCGAAGCGTCTCCAGGTCACTGCGTGAGCGCTCATCCAGCATGACGCGAATAGGTACCTGTCGATCCGTCAGGTCGAATCGAGCAGAACTCGCATCGACTTCGCCGAGTGTGGCGATGCGCATGACGTTGCCGATGCTGGACGCAGAGACTCCCGCCAGTGCTGCTTCGTGGAGACGCGGCTGGATCAACAATTCCGGGCGAGCAAGCGGCTCGTTGACCTGAACGTTGGCAATGCCTGCGACTCCACGCATTTGTCGCTGAAGTTCGTTCGCTGTCTCTGATAGTTTTGCGGGATCCGCGCCGAGAAGGATGATGGAAACATCACGTACATCGTTTTCCCCCTGGAATGTGAATCGTATGTCATCTAACTGATTCAGATCTTGCTGCAACAATTGCTCGAACCCTTTTTGATCCAGTTCCCGTTCGCCCGGGGGCTTGAGGCGGACCAGAAGCATGCCTTTGGTGACATCGTTCGCGCCCGCAGCATCTTGTCCTCCGGCCAGCGTGAATACCGCATTCACTTCCTGGCGCAGGGCGATCTGGTTGCCGGCTTCTCGCAGCTTCTGGTCGGTCTGAGCCAGTGGTGTACCCGGGGTCAGCTCGACGTTGACTTGCGTAAGGCTCAGATCGCTAACGGGCAGGAACCCCGTGGGGAGCAAAGGAATCAAAAGAAACGAGCTGATAAGGAACGCCACCCCACTCCCTAATGCTATGTGGCGATGCCGAAGTGACCAGTCCAACCATCTTAGATAGCGCGCCATCAACTTGCCTGGTTGGGCGTGCGGGCCATGACCGACTGAACCCACACCTGCCTTCGGCTGCATCAGATAGGCGGCGAGAAGCGGTGTTGCCAGCCTTGCAACCAACATAGAGGCCAGCACGGCCACGGAAACCGTGATGCCGAACTGTGTGAAGTAACGTCCAATGTAGCCACCAATAAAACTGACCGGAAGAAACACGGCCACTATGGTCGCGGTGATGGCAACGACTGCGAAGCCGATCGCATCGCAGGCATCGATCGCGGCACGGAACGGGCGTTTGCCCATGTCCAGATGACGCTCAATGTTCTCGATTTCGACAATCGCATCATCGACCAGAATACCGATAACCAAGGTCAAGGCCAGTAAGGTGATGCTGTTCAGGGTGTAGCCCAGCAATACCATGGCGGCGAATGTCGGGAGAATCGACAACGGGAGCGCAATGGCCGCGACCAGGGTGGCGCGCCAGTTGCGCAAGAAGAAGAACACGACGATGACGGTCAAGCCTGCGCCTTCCAACAACGTCATCATCGACATTTTGTAGCTGGAACGGGTGTAGTCCACCGTGGAGGCGAATTGTTGGATCTTGAGATCGCCATAGCTCCGTTGGAGACCGGCGATGGTGTCTTCAACACCCTGAGCTACCACAGTGTCACTGGAGCCCCTGGCGCGATAAACGGCAAAACCAACAACGTCCCGATCATTCAACCGGGCAAGCTCCCGACTCTCGCTACTGGCATCGCGCACGGTCGCCAAGTCGGCCAACGTGGCCCACCGCCCCCCCGGAAGGGCAATCGGACGAGCCGCGAGCGCTTCTACGCTTGCGGCGCTCCCCAGGGTTCGGATGGCTTGTTCGCGGCCATAGAGGACAATACGCCCGCCAGGCACATCCACATTGCTCTGCACCAATTGTGTGTTGACCTGTTCGGCACTGATGCCCAATGCAGCAAGCCGATCAGGTTTGAGTTCAATCCGGATTTCACGATTCACTCCCCCCATGCGCTGAACGTGCTGTACGCCAGGTGTCGCGAGTAAGGCTCGGTTGACGGCATCGTCCACGAACCACGAAAGTTCCACGGTACTGCGTTCAGCGGAGTCGACTGCGTAATAGACGATCGCGCCCCCTTCTACATCTACCCGTGAAATGCGCGGTTCCAGCACGGCTGGCGGCAATTCGACGCGCACCTCGGTGACGGCCTCCCGTACGTCATTGGTTGCGCGGTCGGGATCGACGCCGAGCTGAAATTCAACTGTGGTCAGAGACGTGCCGTCGCTCAGTGTTGAACTCATGTGCCGGATACCGGCAAGCCCGGCAATGGCGTTTTCCACGCGACGGGTGACGGAGCTTTCCAACTCGCTCGACGCGGCTCCCGGTAGGGTGACGGCAACCGTGACGACCGGAAAGTCCACGCGCGGGTTCGCGTTGATGGGCAGGCGCACGAATGCACTGATACCGACAACAGCCAACAGGAAGAACAGAACCAGCGTAGGAATGGGCCGTCGAATCGCCCACGATGATATCTGGAAACTCATGGCGCCTCCTCAATCAGCGGCGCAGGAGCGGCGGAGACGGCCACCACGTCGCCTTCGCGCACAAACGCAGATGCATTAGCGACTACACGCTCGCCGGCCTGCAAGCCCGAGGTAATCTCCAATAAATCGCCACTACGCCGACCGGTTGCCACTGTTTGACGAGCGATGACTCCCTGATCATTGATACGCATCACCCAGGCCCGATGGGCGTCGATGATAGAAAACGCCCGAGCTGGCAGCGTCACGTCGAGCTTGCGCGACGCAAGGACCAACGTCCCGTGGGCATAGGTGCCAACGCGAAGCAGAGGCGAATAGTCCAACTCAATGCGCACACGACCGAGTCGGGATCGTGCATCAACCTTGGGGCCCACCCGTCGAATCGTGCCCTTCATGGGAGAAGAGATCCCGGCAATCCGGACCCTGAGCGTTTGCCCGGGTGTGATGTCGACCAAGTCGGTTTCCGCCACCTCCCCTTCAAACTCGATGGCCCCCTCTCGAATCAGCCGGAACATGGGCTCGCCACCGCTCAACGCGCCGGTACGTGCCATACGCTCCACAATGACACCTGCAAAAGGTGCCCGGATATCAGCTTTGCTGCGCTGGTGGCGAGCTTCGGCAAATTGCGCGAGCGCCTGCTCAACTTCTGCAAGCGCAGCACGCAGGCTGGCAGCTGCCGAGTCCGCCTGAGCACGACGTTCATCGACCTGCTGCTCACTGACCGCCCCACTTCCCCCCAGCCACTCGATGCGTTTGAAGGTGGCTTGGGCTTCAACAGTGACAGCTTCCTGTTGGCCGACTGCAGCACGCGCACGTGCCAATGCCGCTTGCGCCTGGCGAATCTGCGCGTCCAGCCCTTGAGTTTCCAGTCGCGCCAGCAACTGTCCAGACTCGACGCTGTCGCCCTCCTCCACTTTTACCTCTGCCACACGCTGTTCCGGCACAGATGAACTGATCGCGATTTCCTCGCGGGCAACCAGTGTTCCATTCACCTGTACAGAACGATTGAGCATCGCTGGACCTGCCGTGGCTGTGCTGACACGCAGCGGGGGTACAACGGAGGCTGCGGGCTCGTCGGAAGGCCAAAGCAGCAATGCTCCCAAGCTGACCAGCAGCAGGCATACACCCGCCCCAAGCCACAGGCGGTGAGATCGTTGCGCCCCCGCAAAGGCGAGGTTCGGGTTCATCGGAGAGTTCATTGAGGTCGTCCGAAAAAGCGTGTCGGAACACAGGAGAACCGTGAGCCTGCCCCCCCACGGCCCCAGCTTTTACTGGAGAAGGGACGACCCATAGGCAATGGGCTGAGTGAAGCGATCTATTCAAGAAATCGCCGGATCATGCGCATCAGCGTCGGCGTATAAGCTTTGAGCTTGAAATCCCGGTCCAGCACAGAACGAGAGACCGCGCCGTCGATCAGCGCGATTAGCCAGGTTGCCGCGACTTTCGGATCCAAGGTCGCATCGATCTGACCTTGGGTGACCCCACGCTGGAGAAGCGCGACCAGATCACCCTTGATCGAAGCCTCGCTGACAGCAAACAAGGCTGCCATTTCAGGGTTGCGCATGGACTCGGCAACCACTTCAACGCCGATCTTGGCGTAGATAGGATCGGCGCACTGCTTCAAGAGGTCTTTTACCAACCGCTCAACCGCCACAATGGCATCGGGTTCATCGGCCAGTTGAGCAAAGCGCTCACTCATTTCGCGCCGGTCCTCCTCCGCAATGGCCTCAATCACCGCCTGCTTATTGGGGAAATAGTGAAACAGGTTGCCAGGGCTCATGCCCGCTGCCGCACAGATTTCGTTGGTCGATGTGCCGCGAAAGCCTTTTTCGGCAAAGCACATGATCGCTGCTTCGAGGATTTGGTGCAGCTTGGCCTGGTGCTTCTCAGGATCAACTTTTCTCATTTTTTCTCCGTAGAGGCAGGTGTTGATGTTCGCCCCTTCATTAGACCGACTACTTAGTCTAGTATTTAAAAAACCCCAGGCACAGTCAAGCGACAATACGAAAGGTCAGTTTTCAATCAGCGCCAACACACCAAGGACAGCAACAGTTTCAACCGGCTCCACGCCGAGCAATTGCTTGACCTGCCCGGGGTTCGTCAGATTCGCTCGTTCATGGGTTTGCGCCAGGTCTTGTCGACACCCCACATCCCCCTTTGAGGCTCCACTCAGAGCGAGCAGGCATCGGGGGGCATGCGCAGAAAGCCTGACAGGACTGAGTGCGTTGGCAATCCAGCTGCTAAGCTCAATTTCGCTCCAGCCTCTAACCAATACCAACGTAAAAGAAAGGTAAGACAGCATGGCCACGACACAGTCTCCGGCAACGTCCGCGCAATGGCGCTTCAAATTAGGCATCGCCATTCTTTGTCTAATGCTCACGTTGTGGTTGTTGGTGCCGCTGGCAGCGGCCGCGGATGTGCCCCGCTCCACCATCGCCGCTATCACCGGCGCCCTGTTCATCGTCAACAAGGTGTTGTTGCTGCTGGTGATCGCCGTGATGGGCAAGGCGGGTTTCCAAGAGCTCAAGCAGCATGTGTTCAGCTATGTGTCGGGCCTTGTGCCCAGCGCTGAGCAAGAGGTAAGCGTCACCCGCCACCGTATTGGCCTGGTGATGTTCTGCTTACCGTTGGTGTGTTCCTTTCTCGAACCCTATGTCGACACCCTTGCGCCCGGTCTGCGCCCCAATAGCTGGGCATTGCAACTGCTGGGCGATGCACTGTTGGTTGGTAGCTTCTTTGTACTGGGTGGCAATTTCTGGGAGAAATTGCGCGCGCTTTTTATCCGAACCGCACGGGTCACTGCCTCCGACCCGGTCTGAGCCAACGCCCGGATCGCCTCCCCCCGGCGCGCTGTCAGTTGTTCTTGAAGCGCCATGACTTACAGGTGCCGATATGCCCGAAACACAGAACTCTCCCGTTTCCGTCGAGCCTGAGCGCCAAACTGAACCGCCTCTTGAGAAGCCTGCGCCAGCCAATCCGCTGCGGCGCATTGCACTAGGTGTGGCGGTTTTGATCGCCGTGCTGTTCACCCTCTCCATTTTTATGGAACGACGCACGCCCTCGACGTCGCAAGCCGTGGTGCAAGCCTATGTCGTGCAAATGGCTGCCGAGGTGGGTGGTCGTGTGACAGAAGTTGCGGTGCTCGACAATGCCCGGGTGAAGACTGGCCAGGTGCTGTTTCGTATCGACCCGCAACCCTACAAGCTTGTCGTCAGCGAGGCCGAAGCGCGGCTGGAAGAAACCGGACAGGCATTAGGTGCCAGCACCGCCTCGGTGGATGCCGCCCAGGCACAGTTGGTGTCGGCGCGCGCGCAGCGTGACAACATACGCGAGCAAGCCCGGCGGGTGAACCAATTGGTCGAGCGCGGTGTATTCGCCCCGGCGCGCCAGGATGAAGCCAAGGCCTCGCTGAGCTCCGCCGAGGCGGCCGTGAGCAAAGCCCAAGCCGACCTGGAACGGGCGCGTCAGCAGTTAGGGCCCAAAGGCAACGACAACCCGCAATTCAAGCAAGCCCTGGCCGCACTGGAAAAAGCCCGGCTCGACCTGGTGCGTACCGAAGTCATTGCCCCCGCCGATGGCGTGATCACCCATCTCCAGCTCGCCGTGGGTCAGGTCGTCAGCGCTGGCCAACCGGCACTGACCTTCATCGACAGTGGCACCGTATGGGTGTCTGCCGCCTTCAAGGAAAACAGCCTGGAGCATGTGCAGGCTGACGACCCGGCGGAACTGGTGTTCGATGTATTGCCAGGTCGCGTGTTCAAGGGCCGCGTTGAAAGCGTCGGCTGGGGTGTCGCGCAACAGGATAGCAGCAACGCCGCCCTGCCCTCGGTGCGCAACGAGAGTGGTTGGGTGCGCGATCCGCAGCGCTTTCCGGTGCGCCTGCTCGTGGAGGAACCGCACCCGATCGGCCCGCGCTACGGCTCGCAAGTGACCGTGGTGATCTACACCGATGACAACCGCATGACGAACGCGCTGGGGGCATTTATGACACGCCTGGGCGCCTGGCTGAATTATGTCAATTGATGGGCAAGCTGCGCTGGAGCTGCTGCGAATAAAACGCCAGGGATTGCGCGTCGCCCTGGCAGCGACCGTGGGCTTGTGCACGGGTCTGGCCCTGGGCAACATCCTGCCTTTTCTCGCGCCCTTGTTCGCCATCCAGTTCCTCTTGGCCAGCCGCCGCGCACCAGCGTTGTCTCAGGGATTGATAACGTTGCTGGTGAGTATGCTGACCGGCGCACTGCTGGTGTGTATGACCGGCATGCTCGGTGAGCGGCCGTGGGTGCTCCTGACAGTGCTGTGGCTGTTTTATTTCGCCTGTTTTACCGCGCAAGGCCAACAGCTGGGCGGCGCGGGGCCGGCGCTGATGCTGGTCATTGCCATTGTGGTACCGATGCTCGATATCGTGCAGCGCGATCTGGGCGAGTCCATCGTGCTAGTGCTGGTCAAGGCGGTCAGCCTGGGTTTGCTGCTGACTTGGGGCGCCCATGCGCTGCTGCCCGACCCTGCTGGTGAATACACCGACCAGCAAATCGCACAGCCGCGCGAGCTGACTCTGGTGATTCACCAGGCCATGTCCAGCGCGGCGATTCTGCTGGCCATGGTTGCCCTGTGCCTGAGCGACCCGCGGCTGGCCACGGCGATGGTCGTCCCCATCACGGTGGCCTCGTTGCTTAGCCAGTTTTCGCTAGGCATGAGCAGCCGCACCGCCCTTGGCCTGGTGATGATCAACCTACTGGGCGGGGTGGTGGCTTCCCTGGCCTTTACCCTGTTCGAACTGCGGCCGACCTTGTGGCTGGTGGCGCTGATCCTGCTGCTGGTAAGCCTGCTGTTTGCCGGCAAAGCCGCCATCGGCAACACCGCTGGCAAAGTATTCGGCGGGGGGCTCATGACCTTCCTTATTCTGTTCGGGCTTGGTGTATCACCGTTGCCCACAGAAACGCCCCAGCTGTTTTCCACCCGTATCGCCTACGTGCTGTTTGCGGTTGTCTATGCTATTGGCCTGGCCGCGCTGCTGTGGCCAAGGGCGGGCGTTATGCCGGCCGAGGCGGCCAACGCCCATCGCAACCTATCGTCCGTCGACCAGTAGCATCCGAGGTCCACTGTTCATCATTTACTCAGCGGAGCATCAAGGGGAATATCGAGGATAAAGGTTGCGCCCTGTCCTGCCCCGTCGCTGCGCACGCTCAAGCTGCCCTCCATTTCCTGTGCGGCCAGCGCGCAACTGTGCAGGCCGAAACCGTGACCGTCTTTGCGCGTCGTGAAGCCATGGGAAAAGACGCGCCCCATGTGCTCAGGCGCAATCCCATTGCCGTTGTCGGCCACCGTGATACGCAATATTGACCCGTCAGCGAGAGACGCGCCGAACGTCACGCATCGGCTGCGATCGATCACGCCGTCCAACGCCTGCTTGGCATTGTTGATCAGGTTCACCAGAATCAGCAGCATCCGGTGCCGGTCCAGCGGCAGCAGGGGCAAATCGGCAATGTCCTTGACCACCGTCACCTCCTCGCGCGCCAGTAATCCAGCACTCATGCGCAAGGCATCGTCGATCAACTCTGCGACCGGCACTGTCTCAACAATACTGACGGCGACGGCATAGGACTGCTGGGCAGCGACAATGGTTTTGATGTGGTCAATGCCCTTGGTGAGCTGTTCGAGTTCTTCGATGATGCCCTGCTGCTCTTGCGCCACCACTTTCGCCAGCTTAAGCAGGTAGTCGGGCAGCATCTTTCCCTTGTAGTCTTTGGTGAGAAAATCGCTCAGGTCATGGACGTGATCGTTCATCATTTGCGCCACCTTGCCCAGCCCCTGGGCTTTGGAGGTGCGCATCTGGCTGCTGACCAGTTCTGCCGATACGTTCACGCTGTTGAGGACGTTGCCGACGTTATGCAACACAGTCGTGGCGATTTCGGCCATACCCGCTTGACGGGATTTTACATTCAGTTCAGTTTGCACCCGGCTCATGCGCAGCGCCGCGCGTACGCGTGCCTTGAGTTCCAGCGGCGAGAAGGGTTTGGCGATATAGTCGTCGGCGCCACTCTCCAGCCCGGAGACGCAGGCCTCGCTACCGCCGCGGGCGGTCACCAGGATCACGGGCAAATGGGCAAAACCGGCGCTGGCTTTGATTCTGGCGGTCAGGCCGAAGCCGTCGAGCTTCGGCATCATCACATCCGAGACGACAACATCGATGGGCCGACGCTGCAGGAGTGCCCAGGCCTGCTCTCCATCAGTTGCGGTGGCGACGCTGTAGTCGTCGCGCAACAGCTCGCGGAGATAGCCAAGCATTTCCGGGCTGTCATCTACCACGAGCACTTTGGATCGCAAAGCGTGTTCCGAGTGCTGCTCGTCCGCGTCGTCCATCGGCGCCCGGTCATTGCGACTGCCAAGGCGACCGTCGTCGAAACGCAGGTGGCGCTGCTCGGTTGTGCTTGCTGTGCTCGGTGACGATCGCTCGTGCATATTGCTGACTTCGGTCGGTACAGTGTTTTGCTCAGTCCCCAGCGCAAGTCGAACAAAGAAGCACGAACCCCGTCCGGGCTCGCTGTTGACGCCGACTTCGCCCTCCATCAGTTCGACCAGATCCTTGACCAGGGCAAGGCCGATGCCGGTGCCGCTGTAATGGCGCGTGGCGGAATTATCGATCTGGGAAAATCGCTGGAACAGCAGCGGCAGTTTGTCAGGCGCAATGCCAATCCCCGAGTCTTGCACCGCGAGCTCGAATCGCTCGCCATCAATCGCGGTCACTGCCAGGTGCACGGTGCCGCCAGCGGGCGTGAACTTGATGGCATTGCTCACTAGGTTGAGGAGAATCTTCTCGAAATGTCGGGGGTCCAGGAACACCGTACCAAGCGTGGGATCGATGCTGCAGGTCAAGGTGCAGCCTTTGCCCTCGGCGACCATGGCGGCATCCTCGGCCAACACACCCACCGTCTTGTTCAAGTCAACTGGCATCGGACACAACTCGAACTTGCCCGCTTCGGCCTTGGAGAAATCGAGGATGTCGTTCACCCGGTTCATCAGGCGCAGCGCGTTGCGTTGAGCCCGATCGACTTGCACATGCCAGTCCGCAGGCGGGATGGTCGCCGCCGAGAGTTGCTCCAGGGGAGCGAGAATCAGGGTCAGGGGGGTGCGCAGTTCGTGGCTGACCGTGGCCACGAAATCGCTCTTTGCCTGGTTAGCAGTCTCGGCCTGGTTGCGCGCCTGAATGAGTTCGACGGCCTGCGCCTCCAGCACTTCGGTCTGGTGATGCAGCGTGTCGGTCCGCTCGGCGACCATTCTCTCCAAAGAGGCCTGGACTTGCTGTCGTTCGGCTTCGGCCTCGGCCTCCAGCACCCGGAGGCGCTGGGCATTCTCCTGGAACACCCGTACGGCGCGGGTCATGATGCCAATCTCGTCGCCGCGTTCGGCGCTGGCGATCTCGGCGTTCAGGTCGCCGGCCGCAAGCCGGCGCATGGCCGAGGCCAGCGCCACGATGGGCTGGGCGATGAATCGCGACGTGCTCCAGGCGATGGCGCCGGCCAACAGGATTGCGACGCTACCCGCAAGTATCGTCGCAAGCATGCCGCGATCATTGTGGACCAAGGCGTCGGCGCGCGCCTGGCCAGCGAAACGCGCCACCAACAGACCGGCGCTCCGTGCCTCGTTGCGAACCTGGTCGCGCGCGCCGATCAAGGCGCTGCTCGCCTGATGGAACCTGGCGAATGCCGCCCGGTAGCCGGCAACCTGATCGGTGACAGTCAGGGGTGTGACCTTGGCTTGCAACCCCACGGACGACGGGAGAACACGAGAGAGACGGGTAAGCTCGTCCAGGATGCCGCCGACCGAGCCGGCGACCTCGGCCGAGGGTGACAGGCGAAACAACAGGGTCTGCGCCTCCAGGGTGGCAACACGCTCGGCAAAACGCTTGGACAACGCGGCGGCATTGTGCAGCAAACCGGTTGCAGCCTGAATGTCGCTTGCGTCATGGACAACCTGCCCGTCCACTTCAGCCAGCATTGCCTCGAGGCGCTCGACCACATCCCCGACGGTGACGAGCTGCCGCAAAGCCTCGTCTCCCCGGAGCTTGGGCGCCTCGCCAAGGTGCTCGACCGCCAGGCTGACCGCCGCGACCGCCGTCGCCAACTGGCCCACGTTCTCTCGCTCCTGCGGCGCCGTCATCAACTCGCGCAATTGCTCGACCACGGGCGGGAGTGCCGCGCTGGCGTTCCGCGCCGCGATGGCGGCCGCCCCATTACCGGTCACCAGCATCTTGGCCACATTGGCGATGATGATCCGTTCGCCGTTGCGCAGGATATCCAGAATGCGATGAGCACTTTCGATGTTGCTCTCCCGCGCCTCGTGCTCAGCGGCGCGGACATCAACCCCCTTCAGCCCATCGGCGATGCCCTGTTCGACGAGGATCGTCGCCTCTCGCATCCGGCTGTAATGGGATGTCATGTTCTCCGTTTCACCATCCATGGTCAGGGTCGCCACCCGCAAGGCAGCGATCGCCGCGGCGAGCCTTTCCAGGCTGCCCTTGAGCGATTGCGCTTCTGCCACCGCAATGGTGGTGAGGCCGGCGATAGCCGTCGCCACCATGCCTTCGGCCTGGGACAGACTTTCCTGGTCGCGGGTGGCGATGAAGTTTTCCACCCGCCCCGTGGCGCCGTTGACCGAGGCCAGAATTTCCGCGGAATGGCTGGCGGAATCCACCGCACGCACCATGCCTCGCAGGCCATAGAGGTTCACCAGCGATACCACCAGCATCAGGAACACGAGTGCGGCGACCGCCAGGCCAATCCTGACGGCAATGGGCCTGTCCGTGGAGGGTTTGAATGTCAACATGGTGCCTCGCCTCCTCGCTCCACGCCTGCCACTACGGCTTCGTCACCTCCGGCAAAGGCGTCGGCGACGCCGTATTGCTGGCGGCCGCGTCGATCATCGCCGCAACGGAAGCCTGGCTGTAGAGAGGATTGGCAGCGCCGCCCACCGGCATCGTGGCGAGCCAGGTGTCCAGGTCTTTCGAATCGATACGCACCAGCGGCACTTCGACGAACGTCGGCACCTGCTTGCCCGCCAGAATCTGCTGGGCCACCCAGAAACCCACCTGGGAGACGCTCGGGGAAGCGGAGACAGAGACCGTCTCGTAGCCATTGGCATCGCGCTCCTGTTTCCACAGGGCGAGTTCGTCCTGACGGTTCCCCATCACGATGATTGGCAAAGGGCGTCCCGCCGCCTTGAAGGCCATGGCCGCGCCATAACCGTCGCCGCCCTGAGTCGCGACGGCATCAATGCTGGGCAGCGACGGCAGCGCCAGGGCCACCTCCTTGCGTGCGACAGAAGCCGTCCAGCTCCCGTATACCGTCTTGGCGAACTTCAGGTCCGGATAGTCGCTGGCGGCCTTGCGAATGCCGTCGCTGATGTTCTTATCGGTGGCATCACCGGCAATGCCGCGGATCTCCAGCAGCGTCCCGTTCCCCTTGAGGCGTTCGGCGATATAGTCCATTTCCACGCGGCCCATAGCGGACCAGTTGTAGTCGACGGTATAGACGCAGGGTTCGGTGACCAGGCTGGCCATGACGACCACCACGATGCCGGCGTTGCAAGCATCGCGGATCACCCCGTTGAGGGCCGTGTCGGACGCGGCCAGGATGACGAGGGCGTTGACGCCCTGAACGATCATCTGCTGGATATGGGCCGCTTGTTCCGACGCCGAGTTATTGGCGCTGACCACCGGCGCCTCGCGGATCAAGCCATCCCTTTGCGCCTGGACCGCAATCTCCTGCCAGTTGCGCACCATTACCTTGCGAAAATCGCTGCCCGCGTAGGAGTTGCTGAAGGCAATGCTATAGCTTGCGGTAGGGCCGCTGGCGATGCCGCCGTCGACAGCGTGGGCTGGATTGACAGCAACCAGCGCCAGCCCGGTCGCGCAGCCGGCCAAGCGCCAGAAGATTTTTTGGGTGATCGAAATACGCCGATGGACACGCGCTACCAGACTGCGTATTCGACCATTCAAATAATGGAACCGGACATTAAGAACCAGACACATACAGACTCCTTTCCTTGGTGGGCGACAAGTGAAACCAGTACATTGCCTGCAGTGGCAATGAGCATAGTCTCAACGTGCCCGCTTCGCGCGGCCATGGAAGGATTTCACCAGCTGAGCGATACACAAGGTCACATCGGCTACGACACCTGGGTGGGAGGCGTGGTATCTGAACGCATGCCTACACATTGCGCACAAGCCCATCCGCTACGGTTATGAAAGGGCCAACCGCAGAATCGCAGGCATCGTAGTCAGTATCAAAATGATGGACATAGAGACGTTGAAGGCTAACGAATAGCTGGGGCGCGTTAGCACCTGGCGTAATGCAGCCCCACCCACTGCCCAGATTCCCACGCATAGCATCGACAGAGCCGCCAATAGAGCACCTGCTATGCATAGGTTCAGGACATGGTTTTCGACGGGTATATACGTTGCAGATGCGCTAATTGAAAGCGCCCACGCTTTCGGATTTATCCACTGAAATGCCGCACCCGCTAATAGCCCCATTGGAGGCCGGCTGTCTTGACCGATTTCCAGCGGGCCGCTGGTTGCAATTTTCCAGGCCAGCCAAAGAATATAGCCTGCGCCGACAACGCCAAGCGCTGTATGAAAACCTGGCGCCGCGTCAAATAGGGTACCTAGCCCCAGTCCAAGCAGCACGAACTGCAAGCTGACTCCAAGGGCGATACCACTGACCAAGGGCATCGTTCGCATCACGCCAACCTTCGCACCTGAAACCAGCACCATGGCGTTATTAGGGCCCGGTGTACCGGTCATTACTATGGCAAAAATCATGAATGGAATGAGGAGCGTGAGATCGGTCATGAAAAGGGTAAGCCTGGTTGGGAAGTGCGGAAATCTTATAGCGCCGCGCACGCACAATGGTTGCATAATGACGAACAAATTCAGGACAAACACAACTAATGACCGAACTCGATCAAATTGACAGGAGGATATTGCGCGAGCTTTCGCGAGACGCTCGCCAGACCAATTTGAAGCTGGCCGAACGAGTCGGGCTGTCTCCCTCCGCCTGCCTGAGAAGGGTTCAAGAACTAGAGCGATCTGGGGTCATCACAGGCTATAGAGCAGTCATCGATAGATCTCGCCTGGGAGCAGGGTTTGTGGCCTACGTGACCGTAGGCCTCTCCAACCACACGAAGGACACCCTTCGGGCTTTTGAAAAAGCGATCTGCGCCTGTCCGGATGTGGTTGAGTTTCACACTGTCACCGGGACGTTTGAGTATCTGCTGCGTGTCGAGCTGGCGGATATGAAGGCTTACAAGACATTCCACAGTGAGGTCTTGGGTACGCAGCCGCATGTTTCGTCGATTACGAGCTACATCGTAATGGACACACCAAAGAACGACCGTGCCTAAGCTTGGAGACCGCGGGCGGCCATACATAGAGCGTCGGCTCAAGCCGGATTGGAAACAGCCAACTTGAGCCCAAACGCGACAAAAACACCGCCCGTGAGCCGGTCAAGGGCCTTCAGGGCCGCCGGGCGCTTCAGGAAATTGCTCAGCGGCACCGTCGCCGCTATCAGAATGCCGAACCAGGCCAGCGTCAACAGCACGTGTAACACCGCAAGGAAGAAGGAGTAACGGCCACGCTCGCGCCACTCGGGACAAACTGGGGGAGGAGCGTGATGTAGAAGACACCTAACACCAGACACCCAAGCCCAATACCGATAGAGGCCATCGCCGCCGAACGTCGTCCCACAGTCGCTGTAGCGCGAAGCACTATGACTGTGTCCACGCCGGGGGTAACCGTGAGCACTGACGCAGCAGCGATGAAGGCAAGCAGCAGGGATAAGTCGCTCATTTGGATTTCCATGGCAGTCGGCAGCCGTACGGCTATTCACTCTCATTAGCGACTTCGGAATGTCTGGTTCTACTCAGCCTAGGCCAGACATCAGTTGCTCAGTACCGTGCATAGGGGAAAGCCTTAACCCGCCCTCCAAATCGATAGTCCCTGCTCTTTTCTTTAGGTCTCTCCATATCCCTTGCCTCCTCCCGGATCTTGGTCAGCGTGATGAGAACCTGACGCCGCCCCTCCAGCCTGCGTCATAACGTAGTCGACGGTTAACAGGATTGATCGCCTTCGACATGAGGAACTTGCATGCAAGGTGAACCCGACTTTCAGCGCCCTGTTTAAATTCAATGACCTACGGCGGGCGGTGATGCCAACCTGCCTGTACATTTTTTGAGCGCCCGTTAAAACGCTCTGCCTACCTGGCATCGGCGTGGTTATCCACAGACATACTCACGGATTTCTTGGATAACTGGATGGGATCAGAGGCGCTCCTGTCGTAGTGACCCCACGGATTCGATGCCCCGTATTTTGCGAGCTGCAAGCCCGCCTTTAATGCCCCGATATTTTCAACGGATCACGTTCGGTGTATGACAATATCTAGCCCTTCCGCTTGGTCTGGTGCACGAAAGTAGCTCGTGATCAGGTCGAATTCAGCATCAGTGGCTGCGAAATCATGCTCGGCACGCGCATTTCTGTGGTGCAGCCTTTGACGGCAGATGTCATCTTCCACTTCGATGTAGTGAACACGGTGAGGGACTTTCGCAGCGTCAGCCAGGCTGCGTAGCCAATGACGATCTGCTGGGGTGTTGGCAGGACAATCGAGAACCACCGAAGTCCCCGTCGAGAGCATATCGATGACCAGCGGCCCCAGGACATCCCGGATCCGGTGCGCATGCAGGATGTAGTCCGCTACCGATTTGATCTGATCAGGGTAAAGCTTTGAAAGCCAGTGATCTTCGCTCAACAAAATGGCTGAATGCTCAGCCTTTAACGATCGGGCCAGCGTGGATTTTCCCGAAGCAATCTTACCGCACAAGAGGTGGAGTACAGGCGTGGGCATGGGACGTGTCCTTAATGTCGAGGCCCGATAATGGCCCATCGAATATCATGGACACAATGCGGTGAATGGCAGATGGGCAACGGACTAGCAGTGTTCACACCCATCAGGAGACATGATGAAGGGCTTGGATACATCCCCCCAGTCAAAGCATCCAGCCGGGAGATGACCGACCTCGGGCCTTGCATACAAATATCCCTGCATCAGCTCGATCCCCATGCCTAGAAGCGTCGAGCTTTCTTCACGGGTCTCGACACCTTCGGCGATGACCAGGATATTCAAGCGCCTGGCAACCAGGATGATGCCTTCGACGATTGCTTGTTTGACCGAGTCTCGATCGATACCTCGGGTCAGTGCCATGTCAATCTTCAGCACCTGCGGCTGGAACATGGCCAGCAGGTTGAGGCCCGAATAGCCCGCGCCAAAATCGTCGACGGCGGTAATGAAACCCTGGCGCTCATACTCCACGAAAATCGATTTGAGGTGCTCAGGGTCTACCACCTTCTCGCCTTCGGTCACTTCGAACATGAGCCTTTCTGGCGGGAAATGGGTCAGGCGCGCCGTTTCCAGGGTGGCCCGGATACACGTCTCTGGCCGGTATACGGCGTTAGGCAGGAAATTAATGCTCAGCAAGCAATCGGGAATGTCCAGCAGGCCCAGCCTTGCGGCTTCCTCGATAGCTTTCACCCGGCAAGCCTGGTCGAATCGATAGCGATTGCTGTCGTTCACGAGCCCTAGGATGTGGCCAGCCGACTCGCCATTGACGCCTCTGACCAACGCCTCATAAGCAAACGCAGCGCGTGTCCGGACGTTGAAAATAGGTTGGAAGGCCATGGTGAAATCAAACCCCAACGCCTCATGGTTGCGGCATTCGGCGCAGCCAAGCGATTGGAACGGAGGGCGTTTCGTCATGATCAATATTCCGTGGCGGTCGTGATACATTCCTGCGGTTACAAGGAACTGTAGCCGACACCATCTGAGTCGGCGCGGGCCGAAGTTTCTGAAGCGCTCTCGGCCCCCAACGCTCATCCTGGGCGGTACGGAATGCTTATCGAACTGTGTTGGGGGGGATGATCTCAACACTCGCGCTCATGCCTGCCGCCCGTTCAACGCCGGTGGCACCCTATCGATAGGGATACGAACCGGGAGCCGCTGCGCAAGACGCGCCCAGGTAAATGTCGCCGCCACATTTGGCAGGCCGAGATGACCTGGCGAATCGTTAACGTTCTCTATACCGCGACCGATGCGCCCGTTTTTCAAGTCGTCTTCCTCGCCCATGAAGGAGGCGGCCTTGGGAGGGCGGCGGCGCGCAAACGTCGTGCAACCGGATCGGAGCGACTCAACCGCTGCAAGGCCACCGCATGCAACGACGCCGCGGGAGCTAGCACACCATCCGTCTCCCACACCCAGCGCAAAATGTCGTAAACGCTCTGCTCGGCCCAATCCATAAGAGGCAGCACGAGATCGGACGAGATCGCCAAGAGAAGTTCCCGACGCGCCGGATCAATCGGCAGACTCAGGAGAAACGTATCGTCGCCGCGGTCGGTCTGCATGCCGGGCAAGGCAAAGTAATGAAAGTCCGGATCGGTGGCACGCACCAATTCGCCAAAAGCTGAAACCGAGAGGTCAAAAAGCGACAAGATTGTTGGCGCCGACTCCGAATTGACCCAGTTACCGAGATGTCACTGACCCAGCCTGATTCCTCGCGAACCAATACTGTGTTGGATTTGTGCGGATTTGAAGATGGGTCAGTCTTGCATCGGCACGTGGAGCTATTCGGCATCGGCGTCAACACCCGGAGCAATACCGCGACGTGCTGCTGCTCATGTACCTGTGCTTGTGCCTGGGTTTCAAGGGCCAGTACAGCGTGCAAACCCAGGGCGACAAGGTCTTGCAGCAGTTGATCAGCCGATTGCAGGGCGTGATCGGCACGCTGCACGACCCGGTGCCTGCGCAGTTGACCCGCCCGCTGGACAATGTTGCGCCGCGCCACTACCAGATGAACCGGCAATGGCCGTGGTGGACGCCTTGGGCGGCAGCCGGGGCGATTTGCCTGGGGGCCTATGGATTCTTTGCCATACGCCTGAACACCATGACCCAGCAAGTCATGCAATCGCTGGAAGCCATCTTGTTACGTTGAGAGCTGTACACCAATTCGCTGTTTTCCGTAATCCCCAGACATTATTAATTCAGCCAAAACTTGCCTAAAAAACAATAAAGC
>NZ_CAXAPD010000025.1:0-95880 GCF_963970515.1 Pseudomonas sp. RL_5y_Pfl2_73
GTTTGAAGCCCTTCGGTGTCGGCGGTGGCGGCAGCGGGTACAGGCTGAAATGCGCGCCCTGGTTGAGCAGGTCGGTGGCCGCCAGGTCGCGCTCGGTGCAGGTGAATTCGATGCGGTAATGGTAGGGCCGGCTCAGGTGTTCTTCGCCGGCGAAGGCCAGGACGTCGAGACGGGCCTTGAGGTTGTAGACGCTGAGGGTGTGGCGGCTGTGGTCGAAGAAGGTTGGGCGCTGGTCAGGCATGCTGATCACTCCAACGGTGTCCCATCGCTTGTTTCAGCGAGGGGGACAAAACCTTGTCAGCGTTGTTTTGATTGAAATCGACTTTGCGTTTTTCAGAACGGTTGGCAGGCATGACTTCCCTTGCTGCCTGCGTCTTTGCGCAGGGATTGGTTTTTCAAGGGTGGTCAGCGTGAATCAGCTCAAAGGATGGTTCCATCTTTTCGCATCGGGTTCGGCGACGTTTGGGACGCTTCCTATAGGGGAAGGGCGCAATTTCTTAGGAAACGACCCACATGGAGTTAATTTGCCTACAGAAATAAGCGGGGGAGGGAACGGGGTATTGGGTCGTGAGGGTATTTTGCTTGGGGTAGAACTCGGCATCAAAACGCCCTGCACACTCTGCACACAAGCATTTGTGCAGGATTGTGCAGGGCGTTTTGCGTGATCCTGGGTTAATTTAGCCTCCTAACGATGCGACCATCGCTTCCTAAAGGCCCGATGCAGACGCCTGCGTGCGCCGGCATAAGAGAGTCCGATCAGCCTGAGTCAGTCTGCGACAACCGAACCGTCAACCCGGCGGCAGATTGCTCGACCCCATAACTCGATCACTATGCGGGCGTGCCCATGATTACCCTGAAACTCAATGGAAAAGACCATCAACTGGATGTGACAGAGGACATGCCGCTGCTGTGGGCTATCCGGGATGTGGCCGGTTACAACGGCACCAAATTCGGCTGCGGCATGGGCCTGTGCGGCGCCTGCACCATCCACATCGACGGCGCCCCGGCGCGCAGTTGCATCACGCCCATCGGCTCGGTGAAAGGGCAGGACATCAGCACCATCGATGCGCTGCACACTGACCCGGTCGGGCAGATCGTCCAGCAGGCCTGGCTCGAGACCGCCGTGGCCCAGTGCGGTTACTGCCAGGGCGGGCAGATCATGTCCGCCACCGCTTTGCTCAAGACCAACCCCAACCCGAGCGATGAGCAGATCGAAGAAGCCATGGTCGGCAACATCTGCCGCTGCGGTACGTACAACCGGATCAAGACCGCGATCCGCCAAGCCTCCACTCACCTGACGGAGGTCAAGGCATGAGTCGCTTGCCCGATGATTTCGTGCTGAGCAACCTCAGCCGCCGTGGTTTCCTCAGGGGCGCGAGCGCCACCGGTGTGCTGGTGCTGGCGGCCACGTGGGGCCTGCCCGATGCCTTTGCCGAGGAAAAGAAATTCGGCGCCGAGGGCATGCCCCATGGCGCGGTCGACGACCCGAAGGTGTACGTCAGCATTGCCGCCGATGGCAGCGTGACCGTGATCTGCAACCGTTCGGAAATGGGCCAGGGTGTGCGCACCAGCCTGAGCATGGTCGTGGCCGATGAGCTGGAGGCCGACTGGGCGCGTGTGAAGGTGCAACAGGCGCCGGCCGATGAGGCGCGCTTCGGCAACCAGGACACCGACGGCTCGCGCAGCATGCGTCATTGGTACGAGCCGATGCGCCGATGCGGTGCCGCTGCGCGGACCCTGCTGGAACTGGCCGCCGCTGCGCAGTGGAAGGTGCCGGTGAGTGAATGCCGTGCGCAACTGCACAAAGTGCTGCACCAGCCTTCGGGGCGTGAACTGGGCTATGGCGAGTTGGCCGCTGCTGCCAGTACCTTGCCGGTGCCGGGGCGTGACAGCTTGCGCCTCAAGTCGCCTTCGGAGTTCCGCTACATCGGCAAGGAGGCGAGCCGGGCCATCGATGGCGCAGACATCGTCAACGGTCGTGCCGTGTTTGGTGCAGATGTGCATTTCGACGGCATGCTCTATGCGGTCATCGCGCGTCCCCCGGTCTATGGTGGCAAGGTCAAGAGCGTGGACAGCAGCGCGGCGCTGAAAGTACCGGGCGTGGTCAAGGTGGTGCAGATCGAAGGGCGCCCGCTGCCCTCGGAATTCCAGCCGTTGGGCGGCGTGGCGGTGGTGGCGAAGAACACCTGGGCGGCGATCAAGGGCCGCGAAGCGTTGAAAATCCAATGGGACGATGGCCCGAATGCCGGTTATGACTCCATTGCCTATCGCAAGGAGCTGGAAGCGGCGGCCCTCAAGCCCGGAAAAGTCGTGCGCAGCAGCGGCGACCTCGACGATGCGCTGGCCAAGGCCGACTCGACCCTGGAAGCGGCGTATTACTTGCCGCACCTGTCCCAATCACCGATGGAACCGATGGTTGCCGTCGCCCGGTTCAAGGACGGCCAATGCGAGGCCTGGGCACCGAGCCAGGCCCCGCAGGTGACCCGTGAACGTGTCGCTGAACGCCTGGGCATTCCTTTCGAGAAGGTCACGGTGAACATCACGTTGCTGGGCGGCGGTTTCGGACGCAAGTCCAAACCCGACTTTGTCGTCGAAGCGGCCGTGCTCGCCAAGGAGTTTCCAGGCCAGCCGATACGGGTGCAATGGACCCGTGAAGACGACATCCATCATTCGTATTTCCACACCGTGTCGGCCGAATACCTCAAGGCCGGCCTGAACCAGGACGGTATGCCGTCCGGCTGGTTGCACCGCACCGTAGCGCCGAGCATCACCGCACTGTTTGCGCCGGGCATGACCCATGAGGCGCCGTTCGAAATAGGCATGGGCGTGACCAACATGGCCTACGCCATCCCCAATCTGCGCCTGGAGAATCCCGAAGCGGTGGCCCATGCCCGGGTGGGGTGGTATCGCTCGGTGTCGAACATCCCCCATGGTTTCGCGATCCAGAGTTTCATCGATGAACTGGCCCACAAGGCCGGCCAGGATCCGCTGAAGTACCAAGTCAAATTGCTCGGGCCGGACCGTAAGATCGATCCGCGTACCTTGAGCGAAGAGTGGAACTATGGCGAATCCCCCGAGCGTTATCCGATTGATACGGCACGGATCCGCACCGTGCTGGAAACCGCTGCGAAGGCCGCCGGTTGGGGGCGGGAGCTGCCCAAGGGCCGTGGCCTGGGGTTGGCGGTGCACTACAGCTTCGTCACTTACGTGGCGGCGGTGATCGAGGTGGAGGTCAAGGACGACGGCACGGTGATCGTGCACAAGGCGGACATCGCCGTGGATTGCGGTCCGCAGATCAATCCCGAACGCATCCGTTCCCAGTTCGAGGGCGCCTGTGTCATGGGCCTGGGCAATGCCATGGTCGGTGAAATCAGCTTCAAGGACGGCAAGGTGCAGCAGGACAATTTCCATATGTACGAAGTGGCGCGCATGTCCCTGGCGCCCAAGGAAGTGGCGGTGCATCTGGTCACGCCGCCAGGCGAGGTGCCGTTGGGCGGTGTTGGCGAGCCGGGTGTGCCGCCGATTGCGCCGGCGCTGTGCAACGCGATTTTCGCCGCCACCGGTAAGCGTATTCGTAGCCTGCCCGTGCGCTATCAGCTGCAGGGCTGGCAGCAGGCGAAGGCCTGATGGACAGCGTTGATCTGAACGTCCTGCGCAGCGTGCTTGAGTGGCGCCGCGCCGGGCAGCGGGTGGTGCTGTTCACTGTGGTCCAGACCTGGGGCACCGCGCCAAGGCCGCCGGGGGCGATGCTGGCCCTGCGCGAAGATGGCGTGGTGATTGGTTCGGTGTCGGGAGGTTGTGTCGAGGATGACCTGATCGCTCGGCTGCACGACGGTCGCATTCCGGCGGACGGTCCGTCGGTGCAACTGATCACCTATGGCGTCACCCGCGAAGAGGCGGCGCGCTTCGGCCTGCCGTGCGGCGGCACCCTGCGTCTGACCGAAGAGCGGGTGGGCGACCCACACTGGGTCGCGCAATTGCTGGAACGCTGCGAGGCCCATGAGATTGTTGCTCGTGAGCTGACAGTCGCCAGCGGCAACGTGGTCCTGACCCCGGCCAGCAAGACCGACGCCCTGGTGTTCGATGGGCAGGTCCTGCGGGCCATATACGGTCCGCGTTGGCGGCTGCTGCTGATCGGCGCCGGGCAACTGTCGCGCTACGTGGCGCAAATGGCCCGGTTGCTGGACTTCGAAGTGCTGATTTGCGATCCGCGCAAGGAGTTTGTCTATGGTTGGGAAGAGCTGCATGGCCGCTTCGTCTCGGGGATGCCCGACGAAGCGGTGTTGAGCATCCAGACCGATGAGCGCACCGCGATTGTGGCCTTGACCCATGACCCACGTCTGGATGACATGGCGCTGCTTACGGCCCTGGACTCCAAGGCTTTTTATGTCGGTGCCCTGGGGTCGCGGGTCAACAGCCAGAAGCGCCGGGACAACCTGGTTCAGCTAGGCTTGTCAGCAGAGGCTATTGAACGCTTGCATGGACCGATCGGCTTGCACATCGGCAGCCACACCCCGGCGGAAATCGCCTTGTCGCTGCTGGCCGAAATCGTGGCCATCAAGAATGGCGTTGAACTGCGGTAGAAAAAGCCGCTGTAAGGCGTGGGCAAGGAGGGTGTATGAGCGAGTCGATTGGCGTGATCATTCTGGCGGCCGGATCGGGCAGCCGTTTCCGCCGTATTGCAGGGCCGGACAAGGATAAACTGCTGGCTGATTGCACCGGGCGTGACGGTGCTGTGCGGTCGGTGATCGAACAGGTGCTGGTGAATCTGCCAACCGCCCTGGAAAAGCGTGTGCTGGTGACGAGCAAGGACCGGCCGCAAGCCGTTCGCATGGCCCAGGCCTACGGCTGCGATTTCGTGGAACTGGACTCGCCCGGTTTGGGCGACAGCATCGCCGCTGGCGTCGAGGCCTGCCCGGATCTTGATGGCTGGTTGATAGTGCTGGGCGACATGCCCTTCATCCTGCCGTCGAGCATCGAGCAGGTGGTGGCGGGGATCCGCGCGAACGGCATCAGCGTGCCGGTGCTTGCAGGAGAGTACGGGCATCCGGTGGGGTTCGGTCGTGGGTTTGGGCCGAAACTGATGGCATTGACCGGGGATCGGGGAGGCAAGGCATTGTTTGTCGGAGCGCACGTGGTCGAAGTGTCGGTGGATGACCCAGGCGTGACGTGGGATGTCGATGTGCCAGAGGCACTGGTCTTCAAATAGAAGGTGGCGCAGAACTTTGTGGGAGCTGGCATTCAACACTGATGCAAGCTGGCCCGACGCCTTCGCGAGCAAGCCCGACATATAAGTCTGGTGCCCGATTCCAGACCCGCTGTGGATGAGTATGAAGGCATAAAAAAGCCCCGCCTGGCATGACCAGGCGGGGCTTTTTACTGGGCGGTGGAATCAGGCGTGAGGTTTAGGCTCGTGCTCTTTTTCCAGGGCTTCAGTGTGACGCGGCGCGACTTCTTCAGCGGTGTGCTGAGGTTCGTCGAATGCCGGAGCCGATTCAGCCGGGGTCTCAGCGACCGGGGCAGGGGCTGCCTCGACGACTTCTTCCACGACGGGAGCGGGCTCGGCAGCAGGCGCTTGAGCGGCAGCTTGTTCGGCTTCCTTCTGCAGACGCTCGGTTTCGCGCTTGCGACGACGCACTTCACGCGGATCGTTCGGCGCGCGGCCGTTCGCGGTCAGGGCGCTGGCAGGTGCAGGCGCTTCAACCGAAGCAGGTGCTTCGACAACCACGGGTACTTCGACCACTGGAGCAGGCTCGACCACTTCTGGCTCGACCGTTGCCACTGGCTCTGGTGTCGGCTCAGGCTCGACAACAGGTGCTGGCGCGGCTGGCTCGGCGGTCCAGTTGAATGCAGTCTGCTCCTCGCGAGCAGGCTCAGCTGCCTTTTCCTCGGTCGATGCTTCGAAGGCCGGCTCAGCGGCTACCACTGGCTGCTCGACGGTCGGTGCAGGCTCGGCGACGACTTCAGTTTCAGCTGCCTGGGCTTCATGGGTCGGGGCGACTTCCACTTCTGGCGAAGCAGTGGCTTCTACCGGGGTAGTGGCTTCGACCACCGGAGCTTCGGCAACCGGCGCGCTTTCCACCGTAGAGGTAGCGCGTTCGGCCTGTTCGTGAGCCTGGGCTTCGGCCGGGGCGCTGATTGAGCTGCTGGCAACGGCCGCAGTCACGGCCAGGCCGGCGGCGAGGTCGGCAGCGCTTGGCGCTTCGGCGTTCTCGGTGGACTCGGATTCTTCCGAACCTTCGATCACGTTGCCGTTGGCGTCGCGCTGACGCTCACGACGGTTGCTGCGACGACGCTGGCCACGGGAGCGGCGGCGTGGACGATCGCCTTCGGCGGTGTCCTGGCCGTCTTCCTGCAACTGCTCTTCGGCGTTCAGCACTTCTTCTTCGCTGGCAGCGGCGGCTGCCTGCTCGGCGCGTGGCTGGCGCTCTTCACGTGGCGGACGTGGTGCGCGTTCTTCACGAGGCGGGCGGGCCGGACGCTCTTCAGCGGTGGCGGCAGCAGCGGCCGGGGCGGCATCCAGTGGCTCGCGCAGTTCGCGAACACGTTCTTCACGCTCGCCACGTGGCTTGCGGTCTTCACGCGGTGCGCGCGGCTGGCGTTCTTCACGCGGCGGACGCGGTGCGCGTTCTTCGCGGGCTACGGCTGGCGCTTCCTCACGGGCTTCGCGTGGCTGGCGTTCTTCACGTGGCTCACGTGGCGCACGCTCTTCACGCGGTGCACGTTCTTCGCGAGGTTTGCGTTCTTCGTCGCGACGACCGTTGCGGTTGCGGGTCTGCTGGCGACCGTTACGGCGTTCTTCGTTGCGGGCCGGACGCTCGGTTGCGGCAGGCTTGGCGACGGCGGCTGGGGCCTCGGGTTCTTCCTTGGTGGCGAACAGGCTGACCAGCGACTTCACCAGACCTTTGAACAGGCTTGGTTCTGGTGCAGCGGCCGGGGCGGCAACCGGAGCGGCCACTTCGGTCGGAACCGGAGCATTGGCGCGGGCCGGAGCGGTCTTGACCGCTGCTTCCTGGCGAACCAGGGTGCGAGTGGCGGCGGCGGGCTGGACTTCTTCCACTTCGGCAGCGGCAGCAGCGATTTCGTAGCTGGACTGGTTGGTGTGGGCTTCCGGGCTGTCATCGCGCAGGCGCTGCACTTCGAAGTGCGGTGTCTCGAGGTGATCGTTCGGCAGGATGACGATACGGGCGCGGGTGCGCAGTTCGATCTTGGTGATCGAGTTGCGTTTTTCGTTGAGCAGGAATGCGGCCACCGGGATCGGCACCTGGGCGCGAACTTCGGCGGTGCGGTCTTTCAGGGCTTCTTCTTCGATCAGGCGCAGGATCGCCAGGGACAGCGACTCGACGTCACGGATGATGCCAGTGCCGTTGCAACGCGGGCAAACGATGCCGCTGCTTTCGCCCAGGGACGGACGCAGGCGCTGACGGGACATTTCCAGCAGGCCGAAGCGCGAGATGCGACCGACCTGTACGCGGGCGCGGTCGGCTTCCAGGCATTCACGGACCTTTTCTTCCACGGCGCGCTGGTTCTTGGCCGGCGTCATGTCGATGAAGTCGATGACGATCAGGCCGCCAATGTCGCGCAGGCGCAACTGACGGGCAATTTCCTCGGCCGCTTCCAGGTTGGTCTGCAAGGCGGTTTCTTCGATGTCGCTGCCTTTGGTGGCGCGGGCCGAGTTGATGTCGATGGACACCAGGGCTTCGGTCGGGTCGATGACGATGGAGCCGCCGGACGGCAGTTCGACGACGCGCTGGAAGGCGGTCTCGATCTGGCTTTCGATCTGGAAACGGTTGAACAGCGGAACGCTGTCTTCGTAGAGTTTGATCTTGCTGGCGTACTGCGGCATCACCTGGCGAATGAAGGTCAGGGCTTCGTCCTGGGCTTCGACGCTGTCGATCAGCACTTCGCCGATGTCCTGGCGCAGGTAATCGCGGATGGCGCGGATGATCACGTTGCTTTCCTGGTAGATCAGGAACGGCGCGGAGCGATCCAGCGAGGCTTCTTTGATGGCGGTCCACAGTTGCAGCAGGTAGTCGAGGTCCCACTGCATTTCTTCGCTGCTGCGGCCCAGGCCGGCAGTGCGCACGATCAGGCCCATGTCAGCCGGGGCAACCAGGCCGTTCAGGGCTTCACGCAGTTCGTTGCGCTCTTCGCCTTCGATGCGGCGGGAAATGCCACCGGCGCGCGGATTGTTCGGCATCAGGACCAGGTAACGGCCGGCCAGGCTGATGAAGGTGGTCAGGGCGGCGCCCTTGTTGCCACGTTCTTCTTTTTCGACCTGAACGATGACTTCCTGGCCTTCGCTCAGGACGTCCTTGATGTTGACGCGGCCTTCAGGGGCCTTCTTGAAGTATTCGCGGGAGATTTCTTTGAGGGGCAGGAAGCCGTGGCGCTCGGAGCCGAAATCGACAAAGGCAGCCTCAAGGCTTGGTTCGATGCGAGTAATCCGGCCTTTATAGATGTTGGCCTTCTTCTGCTCGCGTGCACCGGATTCGATATCCAGGTCGTAGAGGCGCTGGCCGTCTACCAGTGCAACACGCAACTCTTCGGGTTGAGTTGCGTTAATCAGCATTCTTTTCATGTAGTACCGTCGGTTTCCGGGCTGCCGGAAACGGCGTTCGGCACACACGACTTCTCACGGTCGGTGTCAGGTGCGTCCTGGAGATGGCAAGGCCACTCCAGTGTCCAGCGAGTTCGACCCAATGATGGCGAAGTCGCGACGGACGCGTCCTGCTTGCTGGTACTCAAGCACTCAGTCAGGAGGAGGAATCAACCGGCGCCTGTGGACGAGATGAAGCGTCTATATATAAGCCTAGTGCTACACAGTCCGACGGTTGTACATCTCCACCCTACACGTATCCCTGATAATTCGGGTGCTGCCGCGCGCAGAATCCGCAGCGGGTTGGCATTTACCGTGAGCTCCGGAAGGGGAGGTCACGCATCATGGCTAATTTAGGCGTTGTTTCCGAAGTATTCGCTCGGGGTCGTCCGCAGCTGACTGCACTTTGTGAACTGGCCGTGAATGTGGCGCGCAAGGCGAGTCAAAACTCTGCTTTGCGGCGTATTTCAGGCCTCATGTCACCTGCGCTCGTTACACCTGAAAACTCTACCGTTCGTAGCGAAAGCCCCGTAGGACGGCCTCTCGTCCTCGTGAATTGCGTTGGTCAGGGCCGGTTTTTGACCGTTAGTCCACTGTCCAGCCACTTTTGGCGGCGTTCGCGACTATAGCAGCAATGATTAAGTGCTTCAATTCCATAAAAAATTGTTATGATCGCCGCCATGACAACTACTGCCCCTTCGACCCCTGGCGTTCAACTGCTCGAGGTCTCGCCGGAATATGCCGGCCAACGAATCGATAATTTCCTGCTGGCCCGGCTCAAAGGCGTGCCCAAGACCTTGATCTACCGCATTGTGCGCAAAGGCGAAGTGCGGGTGAACAAAGGTCGGATCAAGCCCGAGTACAAGCTGCAGGCCGGTGATGTCGTGCGCGTGCCACCGGTTCGCGTGCCCGAGCGCGATGAGCCGGTGCCTCTGGCCCAGGGGCTGCTGCAGCGCCTTGAAGCGTCAATTGTCTATGAAGACAAGGCCTTGATCGTGATCAACAAGCCCGCGGGCATTGCAGTTCACGGTGGCAGCGGCCTGAATTTCGGTGTGATCGAAGCCTTTCGTCAATTGCGTCCGGACGCCAAGGAGCTGGAACTGGTCCATCGCCTCGATCGTGACACCTCCGGCCTGCTGATGATCGCCAAGAAACGCAGTATGTTGCGTCACCTGCATGAGCAGTTGCGCGGCGACGGCGTTGACAAACGCTACATGGCGTTGGTGCGTGGCCGCTGGGAAACCTCCATCAAGCAAGTCCGTGCGCCGTTGCTCAAGAGCAACCTGCGTTCCGGCGAGCGCATGGTCGAAGTCAACGAAGAGGGCAAGGAGGCGCTGACGGTATTCAAGGTGCTGCGTCGTTTCGATGATTTTGCAACGCTGGTCGAGGCCAAGCCGGTGACCGGGCGTACTCACCAGATCCGTGTCCACACCTTGCATGCCGGGCATTGCATTGCCGGTGACAGCAAATACGGCGATGATGATTTCACCAAGGAAATCCGCGACCTGGGCGGCAAACGTCTGTTTCTCCATGCTTACATGCTGACTGTGCCGCTGCCCGATGGTGGTGAGCTGAAATTGCAAGCCCCAGTGGATGACATGTGGGCCAAGACCGTGGAGCGGTTGAGTGCATCCTGATTACAAGCTGCTGATCTTCGATTGGGACGGCACTCTTGCCAATTCCATTGGTCGGATCGTGGAGTCGATGCATGTCGCGTCGGATCGCTCGGGTTTTGCCCGGTGCGATGATTTTGCGGTGAAGGGCATTATCGGCCTGGGGTTACCGGAAGCGATTCGCAGTTTGTACCCGGAGATTGACGATGATGAGTTGGTGAGTTTTCGCCAGCATTATGCTGATCACTACATTGCGCTAGAGGCCGAACCTTCTCCGTTGTTCGAGGGCGTGGTTCATACCCTTGAAACCTTGAAGGGCGAGGGTTATCGCTTGGCGGTCGCGACCGGCAAGGCTCGCCGCGGGTTGGATCGGGTATTGAGGGCCCATGGTTGGGACGATTACTTCGACATTACCTGCGCCGCCGATGAGACGGCCAGCAAGCCGCATCCGCTGATGCTTGAGCAGATACTGGCTCATTGTGAGATGCGGCCTGCGCAGGCATTGATGGTGGGGGATTCCTCGTTCGATTTGCAGATGGCGCGCAATGCCGGCATGGGGTCGGTGGCTGTGAGCTATGGTGCGCAGTCTATCGAGGCGCTCAAGGCGTTCGAGCCGCGACTGGCGATTGATCATTTTCCTGAATTGCACGCCTGGCTGAGCCAGCGCGCCGATTAAAGTCTGTTGAGGATGCATGTATGACCGATGAATGGAAGGCACCGGCCAAAGCGAGCGCTGACAGCGGTGACGATAAAAGCTGGAAACTGCTGGAAAAGACCCTGCTGGCCGGGGTAGAGGAGCAGCGTCGTGCGCGCCGCTGGGGGATCTTCTTCAAGTGCCTGGTCTTTATCTATCTGTTTTTCGGCTTGGCGATGATCTTCCAGGCGCTTGATGGTAAGAAGGGGCCAGGAGGTGGTGAGGCTTATACGGCGGTTATCGACGTCGAGGGCATGATTGCCGACAAGGAAGCGGCCAGCGCCGACAACATCATCGGCAGTCTGCGGGCCGCATTCGAAGATTCGAAGGTCAAGGGCGTGGTGCTGCGCATCAACAGTCCGGGTGGCAGCCCGGTGCAGGCCGGCTATGTCTATGACGAAATCGTCCGCTTGCGTGCGGCGCATCCGGATATCAAGGTCTATGCGGTGATTTCCGATCTCGGCGCCTCCGGTGCCTATTACATTGCCAGTGCGGCGGACCAGATCTACGCCGACAAGGCCAGCCTGGTGGGGTCCATTGGCGTGACGGCGGCCGGTTATGGCTTCGTTGAGACGTTGGGCAAGCTTGGGGTGGAGCGGCGGGTCTATACCGCGGGTGAGCACAAATCCTTCCTTGATCCGTTCCAGCCGCAAAAGCCCGAGGAGACGGTGTTCTGGCAGGGCGTGCTCGACACTACCCATAAGCAGTTCATCGCCAGCGTCAAGAAAGGGCGGGGCGAGCGGCTGAAAGACAAGGAGCATCCGGAGCTGTTCTCCGGGTTGGTCTGGTCGGGCGAGCAGGCGTTGCCACTGGGCTTGATCGATGGCCTGGGTAGCGCCAGTTCGGTGGCTCGGGACGTGATTGGCGAGAAGGAGTTGGTGGACTTCACCATTGAAGAGTCGCCGATCGATCGTTTCTCGAAAAAACTGGGCGCCAGCATCGCCAAGCATCTGGCGATGTGGATGGGGTTCCAGGGGCCGACGTTGCGCTGATTGTCTTGAGGCCTTCCGTGTAGGAGGGCCGGCACTGCTCTCTGTGGCGAGAGTTAGGGTATCTGCACGCCCTCGTCCAGCAACATATCCACAAGGCGAATCAGTGGCAGGCCGATCAGGCTGGTGGCGTCTGGCCCTTCGGTGCTCTGGAACAGGCTTACGCCTAGCCCCTCGGCCTTGAAGCTGCCGGCGCAGTCGTAGGGTTGCTCGGCGCGCAAGTAGCGCTCGATGCGCTCTGAGGTCAGGATGCGCATCGTGACGGTAAATGGAATGCAGTCGACCTGGTAGTCGCCAGTCTTGCTGTTGAGCAGTGCCAGGCCGGTCAGGAACGTGACCTTGGTGCCGCTGGCAGCCAGCAGTTGTTTGCGCGCGTTCTCGAGGGTGTGAGGCTTGCCCAGGATGCGTTCGCCGAGCACGGCGACCTGGTCTGAACCGATGATCAGGTGCGCCGGGTAGTTGTCGGCCAGTGCCAGGGCTTTTTCTCGGGCCAGGCGCTTGACCAGTTCGTGGGCGGGCTCGCCGGGGCGATGGCTTTCGTCGATGTCGGGTGAGCTGCAGGCGAACGGCAGCCCCAGGCGGGCAAGCAATTCCCGGCGATAGACCGAGCTTGAGGCAAGTAATAAAGGCAGCATGGGCGGCTCCAAGAGGTAGGGGTGAATTCTAGCGAGGCGCGCAAGTGACGGACAGGGCTGAATTTCCTTTGACATGGCTGGGGGCATCCCTATAATGCTGCGCCTATGTTGAATGACCCGATTCCACCTCACGTTGACCCGCGCAAATTGGCTGACCGTGGCACCACCCTTCAAGGTGAACTGCTGCTGGCCGATTTGAAGAGACTCTGCGACCCGCTTTCCGACGATGTCGGTACGGTCCAGGCCAAATTCGTTTTTGAACGAGATGAACGTAAATCTGTGGTTATCCACAGCTTTATCGACACTGAAGTCAAAATGGTTTGCCAGCGTTGTCTTGAGCTGGTCACCCTGCCGATCCACAGCGAATGCAGTTACGCCGTGGTGAAGGAGGGTGCGAATACCCAGTCGTTGCCGAAAGGTTATGACGTGCTGGAACTGGGCGAAGATCCATTGGATCTGCAGTCACTGATCGAGGAGGAGCTTCTGCTCGCCTTGCCCATTGTGCCTGCTCATCATCCGGAAGAATGCCAGCAGCCGGCGGGAGCAGATGAGCCCGAACCGAGCGAGGACGAGGTAACGCGGTCCAACCCGTTCAGTGTATTGGCGCAGTTAAAGCGTGACCCAAACGTTTAGGAGTTAATCAATTATGGCTGTTCAGCAGAACAAAAAATCCCGCTCTGCCCGTGACATGCGCCGTTCGCACGACGCTCTCGAGGCTAGCACCCTGTCTGTAGAAAAAACCACTGGTGAAGTTCACCTGCGTCACCACGTATCGCCAGAAGGCGTATACCGTGGCCGTAAAGTGATCGACAAGGGCGCCGACGAGTAATCACTTGTCCGCTCAAGTCATCGCGATTGACGCAATGGGCGGGGACTTCGGTCCCCGCAGCATTGTTCAGGCCAGCCTTGCTTGTCTGAATGCTACGCCCTCGCTGCACCTGACCCTCGTCGGTCAACCCTCCCTCCTAGAAGAAATGCTCAGCGGCCAATCGGCTGTGGATCGTGCGCGCCTGACCATTGCTCCGGCGTCCGAAATCATCACCATGGACGATAAGCCTGCCCAGGCCCTGCGCGGCAAGCCTGACGCCTCGATGCGGGTAGCCCTTGAGCTGTTGCGCGATGGTAAGGTCCAGGCATGCGTCAGTGCTGGCAACACCGGTGCGTTGATGGCGCTGTCGCGCTACATGCTCAAGACCTTGCCGGGTATCGATCGGCCAGCGATGGTGGCGGCGATTCCGACTCAGCGTGGGTTTTGTCAGCTGCTCGACCTGGGGGCCAACGTCGATTGCAGTGCCGAACATTTGCTGCAGTTTGCGGTGATGGGCTCGGTCGCGGCGCAAACCCTGGGCATCGCGCGCCCTCGTGTGGCGTTGCTAAATATCGGCACCGAAGACATCAAGGGCAACCAGCAGGTCAAACTGGCGGCTGCGTTGCTGCAGGGCGCGCGGGGCATTAACTACATCGGTTTCGTTGAAGGCGATGGCTTGTACCGTGGCGAGGCTGATGTGGTGGTGTGCGATGGTTTTGTTGGCAATATCCTGCTCAAGTCTAGCGAAGGCCTGGCGACCATGATCGGCCAGCGTATCGAGACCTTGTTCAAGCAGAGCTTCGCCTCGCGGGTAGTCGGCGCCTTGGCGCTGCCTTTGATGCGTCGGTTGCAGGCCGATCTGGCGCCGGCGCGGCACAACGGTGCGAGTTTCCTCGGATTGCAGGGGATTGTGATCAAGAGCCATGGTTCGGCGGGCGTGCAGGGTTTCCAGAGCGCGATCAACCGGGCAGTGATCGAGATCCAGGAAAACCTGCCGGAGCGCCTGCACGGTCGCCTCGAGGATTTGTTAACTTAGGTGTTTTCGTCCGAGAATGCTTAAATGTGACCGGTCGGTTCAACCCGCCATCCAATTCTCAGTTTCCTAGCGCCCCCAGGGGCGTCAATTTTTGACGACAAGATCATTAGGGGCTTTGTTTTCATGTCTGCTTCCCTCGCATTCGTCTTTCCAGGACAGGGCTCGCAGTCCCTCGGCATGCTGGCCGAGCTGGGCGCGCAATACCCGCTGATCCTCGAAACATTCAAAGAAGCTTCCGATGCGCTCGGCTATGACCTCTGGGCGCTGACCCAGCAAGGGCCGGAAGAGCGCCTTAATCAAACCGATAAAACCCAGCCAGCGATCCTGACTGCCTCGATCGCATTGTGGCGTCTGTGGCTGGCTGAAGGCGGCGCGCGTCCGGCATTCGTCGCCGGTCATAGCCTGGGCGAATACAGCGCCCTCGTAGCCGCTGGCAGCCTGAGCCTGGGCGACGCGGTAAAGCTGGTGGAGCGTCGTGGCCAGTTGATGCAGGAAGCGGTTCCGGCCGGGCAGGGCGGCATGGCCGCGATCCTCGGCCTGGAAGATGCCGATGTGCTGGCCGCCTGTGCCGAGGCGGCGCAAGGCGACGTGGTCAGTGCGGTGAACTTCAACTCCCCGGGCCAAGTGGTCATCGCCGGTGCCAAGGCCGCTGTCGAGCGCGCCATCGAGGGTTGCAAGGCCCGTGGCGCCAAGCGCGCCATGCCGTTGCCGGTCAGCGTGCCGTCGCACTGCGAACTGATGCGTCCAGCTGCCGAGCGCTTTGCCGAGTCCATCGCTGCCATCGACTGGCAGGTCCCGCAGATTCCCGTGGTGCAGAACGTCAGCGCCAACGTGGCGCCGGACCTCGAGACCCTCAAGCGTGATCTGCTGGAGCAACTCTACAAGCCGGTTCGCTGGGTCGAATCGGTGCAGACCCTGGCGGCCAAGGGCGCGACCGAGCTGGTCGAATGCGGCCCTGGCAAAGTGCTGGCAGGCCTGAACAAACGCTGCGCCGAAGGCGTGTCGACTTCCAACCTCAACACCCCAGACGCCTTCGCTGCCGCCCGTGCAGCGCAGGCCTGAACAGGAGAAGCTTGCATGAGTCTGCAAGGTAAAGTTGCACTGGTGACCGGTGCAAGCCGTGGCATCGGCCAGGCCATCGCCCTGGAACTGGGTCGTCAAGGCGCCATCGTTATCGGCACCGCGACTTCCGCTTCGGGCGCCGAGCGTATCGCTGCGACCCTGAAGGAAAACGGCATCCAAGGCACCGGCCTTGAGCTGAATGTCACCAGCGACGAATCCGTTGCGGCGGTACTGGCAAACATTCAGGAACAGTTCGGTGCGCCGGCGATCCTGGTCAATAATGCCGGTATCACCCGCGATAACCTGATGATGCGCATGAAAGATGACGAATGGTTCGACGTGATCGACACCAACCTGAACAGTCTGTACCGGCTGTCCAAGGGCGTTTTGCGTGGCATGACCAAGGCTCGCTGGGGTCGAATTATCAGTATCGGTTCGGTTGTGGGTGCCATGGGCAACGCAGGCCAAGTAAACTATGCTGCGGCGAAGGCCGGTCTGGAAGGTTTCAGTCGTGCGCTGGCGCGTGAAGTGGGTTCGCGCTCGATTACGGTAAACTCGGTTGCACCGGGTTTCATCGACACCGACATGACCCGTGAACTGCCAGAAGCACAGCGTGAAGCCTTGTTGACGCAGATTCCGCTGGGTCGTCTGGGGCAAGCTCAAGAAATCGCGTCCGTGGTCGCTTTTCTTGCGTCGGATGGTGCGGCATACGTGACCGGGGCTACAATCCCGGTAAACGGCGGGATGTACATGAGTTAAATGTGACGGACTGCTTCAAAAAAATGTCATACGAGCTGTCTAAAATCCGTTATAAAGCTGCAATCAATTTATAGACGGCGGGCCGCAGGGTTTGAGGAGTGAAGCTTTCGGTTGAAAAACCGAAAAGTTCTTCTATACACTTACCCACCGGCCAGCTGCCTGAATTTGTCCATTAGGAGTGAAAACAAGGTATGAGCACCATCGAAGAGCGCGTCAAGAAAATCGTTGCCGAGCAACTGGGCGTTAAAGAAGAAGAAGTTGTGAACAGCGCTTCCTTCGTTGAAGACCTGGGTGCCGACTCCCTTGACACTGTTGAGCTGGTGATGGCTCTGGAAGAGGAATTCGAGACCGAGATTCCTGACGAAGAAGCTGAAAAGATCACTACTGTACAAGCTGCTATCGACTACGTTACCAGCCACCAGGGGTAATCGTTTTTAGTCGTCGCTAGCTGTCATGGAAAAACCGCACTGCCATCACGGCGTGCGGTTTTTTCTTTAGGCCTGATACAACGTCGTCATTAGAAAAAGGAGAGTGCTGTGTCGCGTAGACGCGTCGTAGTCACCGGTATGGGTATGTTGTCGCCACTGGGCACGGATGTGCCAAGCAGTTGGCAGGGCATTCTGGCTGGCCGCAGTGGCATTGGTCTGATCGAACACACCGACCTTTCTGCCTATTCCACCCGTTTTGGCGGCTCGGTAAAGGGCTTCAATGTCGAGGAATACCTGTCGGTCAAGGAAGCTCGCAAGCTTGACCTGTTCATTCAATACGGCCTGGCAGCCGGTTTCCAGGCCGTGCGCAACGCCGGGTTGGAGGTCACCGACGCCAACCGTGAACGCATCGGCGTGGCCATGGGGTCGGGTATTGGCGGCTTGACCAATATAGAAGAAACCAGCCGTACGCTGCACGAATCGGGGCCACGACGGATTTCTCCGTTCTTTGTGCCGGGCTCGATCATCAACATGATTTCCGGTTTCCTGTCCATCCACCTAGGTGCCCAGGGCCCCAACTACGCGATTGCCACGGCGTGCACCACCGGTACCCACTGCATCGGCATGGCCGCGCGCAACATCATGTACGACGAAGCTGACGTGATGATTGCCGGTGGCGCCGAGATGGCGGCTTGTGGTCTGGGCATGGGTGGCTTTGGCGCTTCCCGTGCGCTGTCGACCCGCAACGACGAGCCCGCCCGCGCGAGTCGGCCGTGGGACAAGGGCCGCGATGGCTTCGTGTTGTCCGACGGTGCCGGTGCGCTGGTGCTCGAGGAACTGGAGCACGCCAAGGCGCGTGGCGCGACCATCTATGCCGAGCTGATCGGCTTTGGCACCAGTGGCGATGCGTACCACATGACGTCGCCACCGGCCGATGGCGCCGGTGCTGCCCGTTGCATCGCCAACGCCTTGCGTGATGCGAAACTCAACGGCGAGCAGGTGCAGTACATCAACGCCCACGGAACTTCGACCCCGACCGGTGACTTGGCCGAGGCCCAGGCAATCAAGACCGTGTTCGGCGAGCACGCGTACAAGTTGGCGGTCAGTTCCACCAAGTCCATGACCGGTCACCTGCTGGGTGCGGCAGGGGCGGTGGAAGCGATCTTCAGTGTCCTGGCGATCAACAGCCAGACAGCGCCGCCGACCATCAACCTCGATGAGCCGGACGAAGGCTGCGACTTGGACTTCGTGCCGCACACTGCCCGCAGCATGGACATCGATGTGGTGCTGTCCAACTCCTTCGGCTTTGGCGGGACCAACGGTTCGCTAGTGTTCCGCCGGTTCGCCGGTTGATGGAAAGCTGGGTCGACGGTCTGCCGGCCGACGTCCTGTCGCTGAAAGATCGTGGCCTGGCTTACGGCGATGGGTTGTTCGAGACTCTCGCCGTGCACGATGGCGGGCCAGTGTTGCTGGACCGTCATCTGCAACGCCTGGAAGCCGGTTGCCGGCGGTTGGCGCTCAACGTCGACATGATCGCGTTGAGCAGCGAGCTGAATGCCTATGCCCGGAGCCTGGGCGCCGGCGTGTTGAAGCTGATCGTGACCCGTGGCGACAGTCTGCGCGGTTATGCCGCAGATCCCTCGACCCCGGCCCGACGCATCCTGCAAGGGAACCCACCAGCTGCTTATCCCGACGCCTATGCCGAACAAGGCGTTCTTCTGTTTCCCTGCCGCGTGCGGTTGTCCGAGCAGCCCTTGCTCGCCGGCCTCAAGCACCTCAATCGTCTGGAACAAGTGCTGGCTCGTGCCGAGTGGAGCGATGGGCAGTACGCCGAAGGCCTGATGCTGGATACGTCCGGGCGGGTGATCGAAGGTGTGTTCAGCAACCTGTTCCTGGTGCGCGATGGCGTGTTGTTCACGGCGGACCTGAGCCGTTGCGGCGTGGCCGGCGTGATGCGTGCAGAGTTATTGTTTCAAGCCAAGTCCCAAGGCATCGCCACGCAAATCACGGACATCAGTCTCGAACAGTTGCACCAGGCTGATGAAGTCTTCGTCTGCAACAGCGTTTATGGCGTGTGGCCGGTACGTGGATGCGGTTCTGCGCGCTGGTCGGTTGGCCCGCTCACCCGTAAACTGCAAACCCCTGCCCGTGCGCTATTGGATGTTTGATTCGTGAGACGTAAATTTTTGCTGCTGCTGGAGACTGGACTGGTTCTGGCAGGGCTGTTGTTGGGGGCTTCGGCCTGGAAGATTCATTCGGCGCTGCAACAACCGCTGAACATCACCCAGGAAGAATTGCTGGACGTGCCCAACGGGACCACCCCGACCGGAACCTTCAAGCGCCTCGAAGCCGATGGCCTGATCAAGGACGCCTTCTGGCTACGGATCTATTGGCGTTTGAATCTCGCCGGTCAGCCACTGCATTCCGGTGAGTATCGGATGGTGCCGGGCATGACCATGGAAGGCCTGATCGGCGTCTGGAAACGCGGAGAAGTGGTGCAGTACAGCGTGACGCTGGTAGAGGGCTGGAATTTCCGTCAGGTGCGCGCCGCGCTGACCAAGGATGAAAAACTCCAGCAGACCCTCACTGGCCTGAGCGATAGTCAGGTCATGGACCGTCTTGGTTACTCCGGGATATTTCCCGAAGGCCGGTTCTTCCCGGACACCTATCGCTTCGTGCGCGGCACCTCGGATGTCGACCTGCTGAAAAAAGCCTACGACCGCTTGGAAGACGTGCTCGCCAAGGAGTGGGCACAGCGTGCCGCCGAGGTGCCTTACACCCAGCCGTATCAGGCGCTGATCATGGCGTCGTTGGTGGAGAAGGAAACCGGTGTGCCCCAGGAGCGGGCGCAGATTGCCGGCGTCTTTGTGCGGCGCATGCGCCTGGGCATGCTGCTGCAGACCGATCCCACGGTGATCTATGGTCTGGGCGAGCGCTACACCGGCAAACTCACCCGCGCCCATTTGAAAGAAGAAAACCCCTACAACACCTACCTGATCCCGGGCTTGCCGCCGACGCCGATTGCGATGGTGGGACGCGAAGCGATTCATGCGGCATTGAACCCGGCGTCGGGCAATAGCCTTTATTTCGTCGCGCGCGGTGATGGCAGCCACGTGTTTTCCGATGACTTGGAGTCGCACAACCACGCGGTGCGCGAATTCCAACTCAAGCGCCGTGCCGATTACCGCTCCAGTCCGGCCCCGGCAACGCCGGACGAGCAGGTGCCGCCCGAGCAATCTGCTCCCGAGCCGAATGCCAGCGAGCTGCCAAGCTCGCAATGAACGTTGATAAAGGATCGCCTGTGACTGGCTTGTTTATAACGCTGGAAGGCCCGGAGGGTGCTGGCAAGAGCACTAACCGCGAATACCTGGCCGAACGCCTGCGGGCCGCCGGCATCGAGGTGGTGTTGACCCGCGAACCGGGCGGTACACCGCTGGCCGAGCGAATTCGCGAGGTACTGCTGGCGCCCATTGACGAGGTCATGAACCCCGACACCGAGCTGTTGCTGGTGTTCGCAGCCAGGGCACAGCATCTGGCCGAGGTGATTCGCCCGGCGCTGGCCCGTGGCGCGGTGGTGCTCTGCGATCGCTTTACCGATTCGACCTATGCCTATCAGGGTGGCGGCCGAGGCTTGTCCGTGGAGCGCATCGCCGCGTTGGAAACATTCGTCCAGGGTGACCTGCGGCCAGACTTGACCCTGGTGTTCGACCTGCCGGTGGAAATCGGCCTGGCCCGCGCCAGTGCCCGTGGTCGGCTCGATCGTTTCGAGCTTGAGGGCCAGGCTTTCTTCAACGCCGTGCGCAGTGCCTTCCTGAGTCGCGCCAAGGCCGATCCGGCACGTTACCTGCTGATCGATGCCGCGCAACCGCTGACCCAGGTCCAACAGTCCCTGGACGGTTTGCTGCCGCGTTTACTGGAGCGTGTCCGTGGCTGAAGCCTATCCCTGGCAGGACGGTCTCTGGCAGCAACTGGCCGGTCGTGCCCAGCATGCCCATGCCTATCTGTTGCATGGCCCGGCCGGCATCGGCAAGCGGGCACTGGCCGAGCGCCTGATGGCCAGCCTGCTGTGCCAGCGTCCGGGTGTCTCGAATGCCTGCGGCGAGTGCAAGTCCTGTCTGCTGCTCAAGGCGGGCAGCCATCCCGACAATTACGTGCTGGAACCGGAAGAGGCGGACAAGGCGATCAAGGTCGATCAGGTTCGGGACCTGGTCAGCTTCGTGGTCCAGACATCACAGATGGGCGGGCGCAAGGTGGTGCTGATCGAGCCGGTCGAGTCGATGAACATCAATGCCGCCAACGCCTTGCTCAAAAGTCTGGAAGAGCCTTCCGGCGATACCGTGCTGCTGCTGGTCAGCCACCAGCCCAGTCGCTTGCTGCCGACCATCAAGAGTCGCTGCGTGCAACAGGCCTGCCCACTGCCGAGCGAGGCGATGAGCCTGCAGTGGCTGGCCCAGGCCTTACCTGACAGCAGCGATGAAGAGCGTGTCGAGTTGCTGACCCTGGCGGCCGGCTCGCCCCTGGCGGCTGTCAGCCTGCAGGCCCAGGGCGTGCGGGAGCAGCGGGCCTTGGTGGTGGACGGGGTCAAGAAACTGCTCAAGCAGCAGCAATCCCCCACGCAACTGGCCGAGGGTTGGAACCCGATCCCGTTGCTCTTGCTGTTTGACTGGTTCTGCGACTGGTCGAGCCTGATCCTGCGTTACCAATTGACCGAGGACGAGGCCGGCCTGGGGTTGGCGGACATGCGTAAGGTGGTCCAGTACCTGGCGCAAAAAAGCAGCCAGGATAAAATCTTGAACATTCAGGACTGGATTCTTGCCCAACGTCAGAAGGTGCTGGGCAAAGCGAACCTCAATCGGGTGTTGTTGCTCGAGGCGCTGTTGGTGCAGTGGGCGAGTTTGCCTGGTCGAAACTGACTAGACTCAGCTCAATCGCAGCGGAGATCAGTATGAACGAACCTGTCAGTCCCGGACCCCGCAACGGCATCCTGTCCCTGACTATCAAGGACAAGTCGGTGCTTTACGCCGCCTACATGCCCTTCATCAAGAATGGCGGCCTATTCATTCCCACCAACAAGAATTATCGCTTGGGCGATGAAGTGTTCATGCTCTTGAGCCTGATGGATGAAGCGGAAAAGATTCCAGTCGCCGGCAAGGTGATCTGGATGACGCCCAAAGGCGCCCAGGGCAACCGGGCCGCCGGCGTGGGTGTGCAATTCAGCGACGGCGACAACTCAGCCCGCAATCAGATCGAAACCCACTTGGCCGGCTCCCTGCAGTCCGACCGTTCCACTCATACGATGTAGCCCGGCCTTTTATGCTTGTAGATTCCCATTGTCACCTTGACCGTCTCGACCTCGCTGCCCATGGCGGTTCCCTGGATGCTGCGCTGGACGCGGCCCGTGAACGGGGCGTTGGTCATTTCTTGTGCATCGGCGTCAGCGTCGACAACGCCGCCGACGTCAAGGCTCTGGCCGAACGTTATGCCGATGTCGATTGCTCGGTCGGTGTCCACCCGCTGGATGTCCAACCCGACGCTGCGCCTGCGCTCGATTGGCTGCTGCGTGAGCTGGACCATCCACGGGTCGTCGCCATCGGCGAAACCGGCTTGGACTATCACTACGAACCGGAAGCCGCCGACGTGCAGCAGGCGTCGTTCCGGCTGCACCTGGAGGCCGCCCGGAAAACCGGCAAGCCGGTGATCATCCACACTCGTGGCGCCCGGGCCGACACCCTGGCCTTGCTGCGTGACGCCGCGCTGCCCCAGGCGGGGGTGCTGCATTGCTTCACCGAAGACTGGGACATGGCCAAGGCCGCCCTGGACATGGGTTATTACATTTCCTTGTCCGGGATTGTCACGTTCCGCAATGCTGATGCATTGCGCGACGTTGCCAGCAAAGTGCCGGCTGATCGGTTGTTGGTGGAGACCGACTCGCCTTACCTGGCGCCCATTCCCTATCGTGGCAAGCCGAACCTTCCGCAATACGTACGGGAAGTGGCAGAGTTTCTGGCGATGCTGCGCGGTGAGTCCTACGAGCGATTGGCCGAGCAGACGACGGAAAATTTTAAGCAATTGTTTCCACTGGCTCACGTGCGTTCGGTGCAAGCCTGAATTCCATGCAAAAAAAACCCGGGTTCTGGGGGGTGAATCCGGGTTAAGACCATTAGGAGTAAAACAAAGGCACGCGGTCCGTTGGTACCTTTATCGTCGCGTCACTTGGGGGAGATGTCGCGCCGACAGTTCAAGTATTGATCAGTATGCCAACCCGTCCAGTCTGGTCGGGGCGGTTTTTAAACAAATTTGGAATACGCCTGCTTCGGATAAGTTCTCACTGTCGCCAAAGCTTGCAGGTGCGGCACATTGGCGTGAGAAACGGCGAGCCGGGTGTGTACGGTTTTGTGAAGAACAGTGGCCGGGAACGGATGATCCGTGCATTTTTGCGTAAGTTAGGCATAATACCCGGCTTCGAATTTTGACCCTTCAGACCTTTTTCTTATGCACAAAGAACCCCGTAAGGTCCGTGAGTTTCGCCGCCGCGAGCAGGAAATTCTCGACATCGCGCTCAAGTTGTTCCTCGACCAGGGTGAAGACAGTGTCACCGTCGAGATGATTGCGGATGCCGTGGGTATCGGCAAAGGCACGATTTACAAACATTTCAAATCCAAGGCAGAGATCTACCTGCGCCTGATGCTCGACTACGAGCGTGATTTGAACGAGCTGCTGCATTCGGCCGATGTGGACAAGGACAAGGAGGCGCTGTCCCGGGCCTACTTCGAGTTCCGCATGCGCGATCCGCAGCGCTACCGCTTGTTCGATCGCTTGGAAGAGAAGGTGGTGAAGGGCAACCAGGTGCCGGAGATGGTCGAGGAGTTGCACAAGATCCGTGCTTCGAACTTCGAACGCCTGACCCTGCTGATCAAGGGCCGGATCAGCGAAGGCAAGCTCGAAGACGTGCCGCCTTATTTCCATTACTGCGCTGCCTGGGCGCTGGTGCACGGCGCGGTGGCGCTGTATCACTCGCCGTTCTGGAGCAACGTGCTGGAAGACCAGGAAGGTTTCTTCCAGTTCCTGATGGACATTGGCGTGCGCATGGGCAACAAGCGCAAACGCGATACCGACGTCCCGAACAACTGACATCCAGATGCCTTATTGCGCCATGTCCGCTTACATGGCGCAGTGCCCCAGGAATATACTCAGGCTTGGGTCTTGCGAAATCTTGATTTCTAGGTCAGTTTTCGCAAGTCCGATTTTTCTCGTGCCGGAGTGATCCATGATCGTTGATCGTCAAGGCAGGCGTTTCCGTAATCTGCGGATCAGCCTGACCTCCGCCTGCAATTACGCCTGTACCTACTGCGTGCCTGACGGCAAGCGGTTGGTGGCTGCGCAGGATGAACTGTCGGCCGAGGCCATGGCGCGTGGCGTAGCCTATTTGATCGAAGCCGCCGGCATCGAGCGGCTGCGTATCACGGGCGGCGAACCGTTGGTCAGCCCCAAGCTCGAGCGTTTCATGATGGCGGTGGGGCAGATGGGCCTGGAGGACATCAGCCTGACCACCAATGGCCAGTTGCTGGCGAAAAAACTACCCTTGCTGGTAGATGCCGGTATCCGTCGCATCAACGTTTCCCTCGACACCCTGGACCCCGCCGCGTTTCGCAGTATCGCCCGTGGCGGCGACCTGGCGACCGTGCTCGACGGCATGGAACAGGCCCGGGCCGCCGGGATGAAGATCAAGGTCAACATGGTGCCGTTGCGCGGGCAGAACCTGGACCAGGTGATGCCTTTGCTCGAGTACTGCCTGGAACGTGGCTATGAGTTACGTTTCATCGAGTTGATGCGCATGGGACACCTGGCCAGCGACTCCAACGCCTTCCTGCAGCAGTTCGTCAGCCTCCAGCAACTGCTCAGCCTGATCGGCGATCAGTACGAATATCTGCAAGCCGATGCGCCGGTGGATGCTACGGCGGTGCGCTATGAGATACCGGGGCAGGGGCACTTTGGCGTGATCGCCAACGAAAGCGTGCCTTTTTGCCGTACCTGTTCGCGCCTGCGGTTGTCTTCCACGGGCTGGCTGCACGGCTGCCTGTCTTCGAGTAACCGTCACTTCGTCGGCGACCTGTTGGACAAGCCGCGCCACCAGGCATTGCCGGCGCTTCAGCGCTTGTTGGTCAAGGCGCTGGGGGACAAGCAGGAAGTGGCATTCTCCGGCGGCGCAACCATCATGAAAATCATCGGCGGTTGACCGACTCGACCAAGTGCCCTCTGCTGTAGGAGCTGCCGAGTGCAACGAGGCTGCGATCTTTACCCAAACCATTGAGTCGTGAGTGAACGCCCAGTAGATCAAGATCAAAAGATCGCAGCCTTCGGCAGCTCCTACGGGTTATCGCGCACGCTCATCCTGCAAGCTGGCGCAAAAGCTGCATCCCACGACCATTCGCCGGTTTTCCGACACCGGTTTTTGGAGGGTAGGATGCGTAGCCTGGTTTTGCTGCTGGCCGTTTTGGCGCTTGGTGGCTGCATGAATGTCAGCGACATGGGAGAAGGTGTTCGTTACCACATGAGCGACGCCGGCCTGCTGGACCATAGTGACAGCCGTCGTGTGAACAACCTGCGTATTCAGCCCGACTCCTTCATCTACATCGCCCAGGGCGCTTTCGCTCCGCCAGGCAGTGCCTATCCGCGTCCCAACGTCGTGGCCGAGGAAGCCTTCAATGGCTTCATCGAGTATTTCCCCATGGTCCGTCGCGCCCGCACCCCCGAAGGGCTCGATCAGGCCATGGGCGAAGCCCGTTCCGCCGGGGCCCATTATTTGCTGTACACCCGCTTCGCCAAGGCCGACAACCGCATCGGCAACACTGACGAATGGCAGGATGAAGAAGCCTTGGATCGCTTGGGTATCGATACCAGCGTCATTCAAATCATGTTGATCGAGACCAGCACCCAGTATTTGATTGATACTGCACGTATCAAGAGTCGCGGCGGTTTACTGACGTGGCACGACAAGCAGCCCCAGGACCTCATCGCCACGCCTTTGCGTGAATATGCCCGCAGCCTGCTGGGGATGAGCGACGAATAAATAATCAGGAGTCACCATGAGCGGACCGCAAAAAGCCAATGATTTGCTGGGGCAGATCCCCAAGACCAAAGGCCTGCCGCCGGTCCACTTGTGGAATCCCGACTTCTGCGGCCACATCGACATGCGCATCGCCCGGGACGGCACCTGGTACTACCTGGGTACGCCCATCGGACGAAAGCCGATGGTCAAGCTGTTCTCCACCATCATCCGCCGCGACGGCGATGATTACTTTCTGATTACCCCTGTGGAAAAAGTCGGTATCAAGGTTGATGACGCGCCATTCGTGGCCGTGACCCTTGAGGTCGAAGGGCAGGGGGAAGGGCAGTTATTGCGCTTCACCACCAATGTCGAGGAAACCACCGAGGCCGGTGCCGAGCATCCGCTGCGGGTGGTGATCGATCCCCAGAGCCAGGAGCCCGCGCCCTACGTGCATGTGCGCAGCAATCTCGAAGCGCTGATCCATCGAAACGTGTTCTACCAACTGGTGGAGCTGGCGGTCAGCCGCGAGATCGATGGGCAGCGCTGGTTGGGCGTGTGGAGCGGCGGCGAATTTTTTCCCATCGGCCTGGAACCATAACCCCTGTGGGAGCGGGCTTGCTCGCGAAGGCGCCGGCACATCCAACCTCTTCTCAACTGACCCACCGCTATCGCGAGCAGGCTCGCTCCCACAGTGGTAGGCAAAATTCAAATTGACACCCAATCATATGATGATTAGCGTGGGCCTCCAATAAAAGTGACCCGCGGGGTTTTCATGTCCAGCAGTTTTCATGCATCGACCGTCGATTGGCTGGGGGGCTGGATAGCCGCCGGCCAGGTCAAGCCTGGGCAAACCATCAAGGTCGAGGCGGACTTGGGCGAGCAACTGGGCGTCAGTCGCACGGTGATTCGCGAGGCGATCAAGACTCTGGTAGCCAAAGGCATGCTGGAAGTCGGGCCGAAAGTCGGCACGCGGGTGTTGCCGGTGCGGCGCTGGAATCTGTTCGACCCCCAAGTGGTTGGCTGGCTGTCACGCAGCGGCCTGCCGGAAAACTTTGTCGATGACTTGCTGGACCTGCGTCGCACCATCGAGCCGATGGCGGTGCGCTGGGCCTGTGAGCGGGCCACGGCCGATCAGGTGCAGGCGATCCGCCTGGCCTACCATGCGCTGGAACGGGCGGTGGACAGCGGTGCTGATTACAACCGCGCCGACCAGTTTTTCCATGAGTGCATCCTCGCTGCCAGCCATAATCAGTTCATCGAGCAAATGGTCCCGGCCCTTGGTGCGCTGCTGGCGGTGTCGTTCGAAGTATCGGCGGCCGACCCGGATGAGCTGCGCCGCACCTTGCCCATCCACAAGGACATCGCCGACGCCATCGGCGCCCGTGACGCGGCGCGTGGCGTCTGGGCCTGTATGACCCTGATCGATAACGCTGACCTGGCCATCAAACGTTTTTACCCCAATGTCATGGCCGGTCGAACAGACGCTGCCGGGCAAGCCGGGAACGGGAGGTTTCAATGAAGTGGATGGCTGTGACGGAGCACCGGGCAAAGTTGGGCGAGGGACCTTTCTGGGACGAGCTGACCCAGGCGTTGTATTGGGTCGATATCGTCGGCAAGCAGGCACTGCGCCTGATCGGCGCCAACGTACAGATCTGGCAGATGCCCGAGCATGTGTCCGCTTTCATTGCGACCCAGAGTGGCGACGCCTTGGTGACCCTGAGCAGTGGGGTCTACCGCCTCGATCTCGATTCTCCGGGCCTGGAGCCGCGCCTGACGCTGCTGTGCATGGCCGATCCCCAGCCTGGCAATCGCGCCAATGAGGCCCGTTGCGACGCCCTGGGTCAACTCTGGCTCGGCACCATGCAGAACAATATCGGTGACGAAGGCGAGGATTTGCCGATCAAGCGGCGTTCCGGCGGGCTGTTTCGCGTCGCGGGTGATGGCCGGGTCACGCCCTTGTTGCGCGGGCTGGGTATTCCGAACACCTTGCTCTGGAGCCCCGATGGCACCACGGTGTATTTCGGTGAGAGCCTGGATGGCACGTTGTATCGGCACTTTATCTACCCTGATGGCACCCTAGCGCCTGCCGAAGTCTGGTTCGGCCCGCACCCGCGTGGTGGCCCGGATGGTTCGGCGATGGATGCCCGAGGCTACATCTGGAATGCCCGCTGGGACGGCAGTTGCCTGTTGCGGCTGAACCCGGACGGGGAGGTTGATCGGGTGATCGAACTGCCCGTCAGCCGCCCGACCAGTTGTGTGTTCGGCGGCGAAGACCTCAAGACGTTGTACATCACCAGTGCGGCGAGCCCATTGGGTCATCCGCTGGACGGTGCTGTGCTGTCGATGCGTGTCGATGTGCCTGGCGTGGCGTGTACAAGGTTTGCAAGTAATATCCCAAAATATGGGATCTAAATATATATATTGAGATTATTTGGCGGTCGGGTTTATAGTCGGCTCCATCGGCAATACACACTCACACTAAAAAAACAAAACAGGTGAAGTGATGCAGCGATCTTTCCCCTTACGCCCCGGCGGCGTATGCCGGCCACTGTTCTTTCAAGCGCCTTTGCGCCGGTCATCCGTGGATGCCCGGTTTTTGTCGTGCCCGTGCGCAGGAGGTTTTAACCATGGCTGAGCCCTTGGTTTTGCCACCCGTGCCGGAGCCACCGAAGGGCGAGCGCCTGAAAAACAAGGTCGTGCTGTTGACCGGTGCCGCCCAAGGCATTGGCGAGGCCATCGTCGCGGCGTTCGCGTCGCAACAGGCTCGGCTGGTGATCAGTGACATCCAGGCGCAAAAGGTCGAGGCGGTGGCCGCCCACTGGCGTGAGCACGGGGCCGATGTGCAAGCGCTGCAGGCCGATGTGTCGAAGCCGCAGGACTTGCAGGCCATGGCCCGTCGCGCCGTTGAGCTGCATGGCCGTATCGATGTGTTGGTCAACTGCGCCGGCGTCAATGTCTTCCGTGACCCGCTGCAAATGTCCGAAGAAGACTGGCGCCGTTGCTTCGCCATCGACCTGGATGGCGCCTGGTACGGTTGCAAGGCAGTGTTGCCACAGATGATCGAGCAGGGCGTGGGCAGCATCATCAACATTGCCTCCGTCCATTCGTCCCACATCATTCCCGGCTGTTTTCCTTACCCGGTGGCCAAGCATGGCCTGCTCGGTCTGACTCGCGCCCTGGGCATCGAATACGCACCCAAAGGGTTACGCGTCAACGCCATCGCACCGGGTTATATCGAAACCCAGCTGAACGTCGACTACTGGAACGGTTTTGCCGACCCCCATGCCGAACGCCAGCGTGCGCTGGATTTGCACCCGCCACGGCGCGTCGGGCAACCGATCGAAGTGGCAATGACGGCTGTGTTCCTGGCCAGTGACGAAGCTCCGTTTATCAATGCCTCATGCATCACCATCGATGGAGGACGTTCGGTCATGTACCACGACTGAATATTCCTGGATTGCAGTCGGAAACTTCGCCTGCAATCCAATCATCATACGATATGACTATTCAGGCCTATGCTGTGTAGCCACTTGATGTAACCGCCCAGCCTGCGCATTTTCACCGACGGTGGAGCAGAGCCCTGGACGTTTGGCTTTCAATAAAAAAAACAAGGAGTCAACTATGAATCATCGTCGTGGGATCCGTTCCCTGTGTCGCGCCGCCCTGGCGGTTACCGCGGTCAGCCTTAGCAGCAACTTGCTGGCGGCTGATCCCGTAAAAATCGGTTTCCTGGTCAAGCAGGCCGAGGAACCTTGGTTCCAGACCGAATGGGCGTTCGCCGAGAAGGCGAGCAAGGACAAAGGCTTTGAGTTGATCAAGATCGCCGTGCCTGATGGCGAGAAGACCCTCTCGGCCATCGACAGCCTGGCCGCCAACGGTGCCAAGGGCTTCGTGATCTGCCCGCCGGACGTATCCCTTGGCCCGGCCATCGTGGCCAAGGCCAAGCTCAACAATCTCAAGGTGATTGCTGTGGACGACCGTTTCGTCGACGCCAGCGGCAAGTTCATGGAAGACGTGCCGTACCTGGGCATGGCGGCATTCGAGGTGGGCCAGAAGCAGGGCGACGCGATGGTGGCTGAAGCGAAAAAGCGCAACTGGGATTGGAAGGATACCTACGCGGTCATCAACACCTACAACGAACTGGACACTGGCAAGAAGCGCACTGACGGTTCGGTCAAGTCCCTTGAGGAGGCCGGCATCCCAAAAGACCACATCCTCTTCGCCGCCCTGAAGACCCTCGACGTACCCGGCAGCATGGACTCCACCAACTCGGCCTTGGTTAAACTGCCAAGCGCCGCGAAAAACCTGATCATCGGCGGCATGAACGACAACACCGTGCTGGGCGGCGTGCGCGCCACGGAAGCGGCCGGGTTCAAGGCGGCCAATGTTATTGGCATCGGCATCAACGGCACCGACGCCATCGGTGAACTGAAAAAGCCTAACAGCGGCTTCTTCGGTTCGATGCTGCCAAGTCCGCACATCGAAGGCTACAAGACCGCTGAAATGATGTACGAGTGGATCACCACCGACAAGGAACCGCCGAAGTACACCGCCATGGACGAGGTAACGCTGATCACCCGGGAGAACTTCAAGCAGGAGCTGGAAAAGATCGGCCTGTGGAACTGACGGTCGGTTGATTCAGAAGCGGCCCCTGGTCACATGAGTGGCGGGGTCGCTTGATCTCTGTAAGTTCGAGGTGGTTATGCAAGCGCAAACAGCGACACGGCAACACAACATCGGCGCCAGCTTGCGGTTCAACGGGATCGGCAAATCCTTTCCCGGCGTGCAGGCGCTGGCCAATATCAGTTTTGTCGCGCATCCGGGGCAGGTGCATGCCTTGATGGGCGAGAACGGCGCGGGCAAGTCCACGTTGCTGAAGATCCTCGGGGGCGCCTACATCCCGAGCAGTGGCGACTTGCAGATCGGCGAACAGACGATGGCGTTCAAAGGCACCGCTGACAGCATCGCCAGTGGTGTGGCGGTGATTCACCAGGAGCTGCATCTGGTGCCGGAAATGACCGTCGCGGAAAACCTGTTTCTCGGCCATTTACCGGCGCGTTTCGGCCTGGTCAATCGTGGCGTACTGCGCCAGCAGGCACTGACGCTGCTCAAAGGCCTGGCCGACGAAATCGACCCGCAGGAAAAAGTCGGTCGCCTGTCCCTCGGCCAGCGTCAATTGGTGGAAATCGCCAAGGCCTTGTCTCGTGGCGCCCATGTCATTGCCTTCGACGAACCCACCAGTAGCCTGTCGGCCCGGGAAATCGACCGTTTGATGGCGATCATTGCCCGCTTGCGAGACGAGGGCAAAGTGGTGCTGTACGTCAGCCATCGCATGGAAGAAGTATTCCGTATCTGTAATGCGGTGACGGTGTTCAAGGACGGTCGTTATGTACGGACCTTCGAAAACATGAGCGAGCTGACCCATGATCAACTCGTCACGTGCATGGTCGGTCGCGACATCCAGGACATCTATGACTACCGTCCTCGAGAGCGCGGCGATGTGGCGCTGCAAGTGAGGAACCTGCTGGGGCCGGGCTTGCGCGAATCGGTGAGTTTCCAGGTGCACAAGGGCGAGATCCTCGGCTTGTTCGGGCTGGTCGGTGCCGGTCGTACCGAGCTGCTGCGCTTGCTCAGTGGCTTGGAGCGCCAGCGCGAGGGAAGTCTCGTGCTGCATGGCAAGGAACTGAAACTGCGTTCACCAAGGGATGCCATCGCCGCTGGCGTGCTGCTGTGCCCGGAAGATCGCAAGAAGGAAGGCATCATCCCGTTGGGCAGCGTGGGTGAGAACATCAACATCAGTGCGCGCCCGGCTCATTCCGCGCTTGGCTGCCTGTTGCGTGGCGACTGGGAACGGGGCAACGCCGACAAGCAGATCAAATCGCTGAAAGTGAAGACGCCGGCGGCCAGCCAGAAAATCATGTACCTGTCCGGCGGCAATCAGCAGAAGGCTATTCTTGGTCGCTGGCTGTCGATGCCGATGAAAGTCCTGTTGCTGGACGAGCCCACTCGCGGCATCGACATCGGCGCCAAGGCGGAGATCTACCAGATTATCCACAACCTGGCGGCCGAGGGCATCGCGGTGATTGTGGTGTCCAGCGACCTGATGGAGGTGATGGGCATTTCCGACCGAATCCTGGTGCTCTGCGAAGGGGCCATGCGCGGCGAGCTGCCGCGTGACCAGGCCAACGAATCCAACCTGCTGCAACTGGCGCTGCCGCGCCAACGCGTTGCCGACGCGGCGAACTGAGAGGTAAATCATGACCATTCAAAACAATGCACTGCCAACGGCACGCAAACCCCTGGACCTGCGCCGCTTCCTGGATGACTGGGTCATGCTGCTGGCGGCCGTCGGCATCTTCGTGCTCTGCACCCTGATGATCGACAACTTCCTGTCGCCGCTGAACATGCGCGGGCTGGGCCTGGCGATTTCCACCACCGGCATCGCGGCCTGCACCATGTTGTATTGCCTGGCGTCCGGGCACTTTGATTTGTCGGTCGGTTCGGTGATTGCCTGTGCCGGCGTGGTCGCGGCGGTGGTGATGCGCGACACCAACAGCGTGTTCCTCGGCGTCAGCGCGGCGCTGGTGATGGGCTTGATCGTCGGTCTGGTCAACGGCATCGTCATCGCCAAACTGCGAGTCAATGCGTTGATCACTACCCTGGCGACCATGCAGATCGTCCGTGGCCTGGCCTACATCTTCGCCAGCGGCAAAGCAGTGGGTGTGTCGCAGGAATCGTTCTTCGTGTTTGGCAACGGCCAATTGTTCGGCGTGCCGGTGCCGATCCTGATCACCATCGCCTGCTTCCTGTTTTTCGGCTGGCTGCTGAATTACACCACCTATGGGCGCAACACCATGGCCATTGGTGGCAACCAGGAAGCGGCGTTGTTGGCGGGGGTGAACGTTGATCGCACCAAGATTATCATCTTTGCCGTGCATGGCTTGATCGGCGCCTTGGCCGGGGTGATCCTGGCGTCGCGCATGACCTCGGGCCAGCCGATGATCGGCCAAGGCTTCGAACTGACCGTGATCTCGGCTTGCGTGCTGGGTGGGGTGTCGTTGAGCGGTGGCATCGGCATGATCCGTCACGTCATTGCAGGCGTGCTGATTTTGGCGATCATCGAAAACGCGATGAACCTGAAGAACATCGACACCTTCTACCAATACGTCATCCGCGGCTCGATCCTGCTGCTGGCGGTGGTGATCGACCGCTTGAAGCAACGCTGAACCTTGCAGCAACCGGGCCGGCCGCTTTCGCGAGCAGGCTCGCTCCCACAGGTTTTGTGCCAGGGCGCAGCACCCCGGCACAGCGCAGGTCCAATGTGTGGGAGCGGGCTTGCTCGCGAAGGCGTTCCTCCAGATACAGACACCGACGCTCACCCCGCCTTGCGCAACGCCTCTATCAATTCCTGCTTACGCATCTTCGAGCGCCCGGGAATGTTTTTCGCCCGGGCTTCCGTCATCAAGCTGTCCACGGCCTGGGTCGCACGGGAGGTTTTGCTGGTGCGCGGCTGGCCTTCGCGGGTCTTGGCAGCGCGGCGGGCCGATTCCTTGCGGTCGGTTTTCTTGGCCCTTGCCGGTTTTTCCTTGCCTGAACCACCGGAGCGTTCGCCACCACCGGACTGCTTGTTCACGGTCGCCCAGGCGCGTGCCTCGGCTTCGTTTTCGGACACACCTTTTTTCTCGTAACTTTTTTCAATGTGTGCGGCCTTGCGTTTTTGTTCGGCGGTGTATTTGTCTTTGCTTCCACGAGTCATGGGATGTTCCTCCTCAAATGCCTGAGCAGAGGCTATTGGCTGGCGGCGCCCCCTTCGGAGCCCGAACCACCGGTCGTGGTTTTCGAGCCCACTCCAGTCTCGGCATTATCAGGTGCAGTCGAGTCCGGTGTATTCATGCCGCCTTGGCGCCCCGTGTCATTACCCTGCACGCGCGGATCGGTGCCAGTGGCGGGTGGCTGGCCATTGTTCAGGCCGTCGCCAGTACCGTCGTTGTCCAACTTGGGCAGGCCTTGCGTGGCGGGGGAGTTGGGCGCTTGCACGGGATCGGTAGGCCCGGTGCCGGAGGTGGAAGCTGCGAAGGCCATCGAGGACAGCAGCGCGGCGAAGGTGAATGCGGTCAGCCTTGAAGTGGTCATGGGTGTCGCCTCCATTTTTTAGAATGCTTTCCCGATCTTGGGCCTCGCTGGATTTGGGTTGGTGCCTCGGGTGCGACGAATGGTCTAGCCGTCGAGTCCGGCTTCTTCCATGAATTGCTCCATGAAGCTTTTCAGTTTTTCGTGACGGATCAGCGCCATGTGTTGCCCGGTGGCGGTCTGGAAACCGTCGGCCAGGTGCAACAATTTGGTCTGGAAATGATCAAGGCAGAAGCGTCGGTCATCGTAATCCCGGGACTTGGCCTGCGGATCCTGAGGGTCATAGAGCGCGCTGCCCATGCGTCCGGCCACATAAAATGTGCGGGCTACACCGAGCAGGCCCAATGAGTCGAGGCGGTCGGCGTCCTGGAGAATTCTGGCTTCGAGTGTGATCGCTGCGACATTGGCCGAAAAACTGTGAGCCTCGATGGCATGGGCAATGGCGCTGATTTTTTCGTTTGACCAGTTCAGTGTCGACAACAGCGTCGATGCCTTTTTCGCTGCCAGGCGAGAGGCCTCGGCGCGCAGCGGTGAGTTTTTTTCCACCGCCACACAGTCATGCAGCAACGTTGCCGCCAGCAGGATAAGCAGATCACCGCCTTCCTGGCGATGAAGCAAGCGTACGTTGTGCCAGACCCGTTGCAGGTGTGACAGATCGTGAGCGCCATCCTCCGATGGCTCCAATGCATGAGGCAGCAATTGGGCCGCGACGGTTTGAAAAGGTGCAAAGGCGGCAGCGGTCATGACAGATCCTTTGTATGTCAGTACTTCGAGGGTTCGTGGATGATGTTCATTTTCATATGTGACGAGCGCCCCGTGGCGGCTTAGTATGGCGCTTTCAATTGGCTACAAGGCCTGTTCATGTCGATCGAGATCCGTCCCGCGCAACCCAGCGATGCGCTTCAAATCCTTGCCTTCATCACCGAGCTGGCTGATTACGAAAAGGCCCGCCACGAAGTCATCGCCAGTGTGGCGGACATCGAGCGCAGCCTGTTCAGCGAGGGCGCAACCGCCCATGGGCTGATCTGCCTGCGTGACGGCGTGCCGATTGGTTACGCGGTGTTTTTCTTCAGTTATTCCACCTGGCTGGGCAGCAACTGCCTGTACCTCGAAGACCTGTACATCACGCCTGAACAGCGCGGTGGTGGGGCGGGCAAGACGTTGCTGCGCCATCTGGCTAAAGTTGCCTGTGACAACGATTGCGGACGCTTCGAATGGAGCGTGCTGGACTGGAACACGCCGGCCATCGAGTTCTACAAATCCCTCGGCGCGCAACCCCAGGAAGAGTGGGTGCGCTACCGAATGGACGGCAAGGTGCTACGGGATTTCGCTAACGGCAATTGAAATTCACGAGTAGGCGCTGGATGCATACTCGGCAAATCCCGGGCGCTGTTCGAGCCGCTTGCAATAGGCGGTCACCGCTGGATAGTCCGGGCGTTCCATGGGCGTCTGGCGCCAGCGGTGGGCGGACAGGCCAATGAGCACGTCCGCGAGGGAAAATGCCGTACCGGCCACGTAGGCGCCGGTGCGGTTCAATTGCTGCTCCAGCAAACCCATCTTCTCGTTCCAGCCTTTGACGCCTTTGGCGATGAGCTGTGGGTCCTGGAAATCCGGGTGTTTGCGCACCAGTCCGTAGAACGCATCGCCCCATGACGGGTTGAGCTCTGTGGCTTGCCAGTCCATCCATTGTTCGACGCGCGCCCGTGCGGCAGGTTCGACGGGCAGCAGATCGCTGGGCCCATGCTTGCCCACCAAGTAGCGGCAAATAGTGTTCGACTCCCAGAACACGCCGTTTTCATCGATGATCACCGGTACCTGGGCGTTGGGATTCAAGGCCAGGAACGCCGGGTCATGGGTCGAGGCAAAGCCGATGCCCCAATCTTCGCGCTCGTAGGCGATGTCCAGTTCCTGGCAGGTCCACAACACTTTTCTGACGTTGATCGAGGAAGTGCGGCCGAGGATTTTCAGCAGTTGTCCCATCACTTTTTCCCTGAGTTGTTTGGCGTCCGGTGAGAAACGTAGCAGGGTCTTGGACGGATGGCGATTGGCTTTTGGGTTGACTCATGTTTTCCCTATATATGGGATTGATATTTATATATTGAGATTTTTTTCGCGCCAAGGTTTATAGTCCGTCTCACTCACTGCCAACAATCAAAACAGGTGAAACGGATGCAGGCGCAATTGATTGCGCTCGATTGGGGGACCACCTCATTACGGGCTTACAAACTCGCCGCCGGGGGCGAGGTGCTCGAACAGCGCTCGCTGTCATCGGGAATCATGCAGTTGCCGTCCGGGCCGCGAAGCGTGGCCGGACGGGTGTGCATCGACGGTTTTGAACTGGCCTTCGACGAGGCCTGTGGCGACTGGCTCGATGCGCAGCCTGGCCTGCCTGTGATTGCCTGCGGCATGGTCGGCAGTGCTCAGGGCTGGCGTGAAGCGCCGTACTGCGACACACCCGCCAACGTCGCCAATCTCGGACATTCCCTACAAGCCGTTCGCAGCCTTCGCGGTGTCGATGTGCACATCGTGCCGGGGGTGATTCAGCGTTCACGCTTGCCCAATGTCATGCGCGGTGAAGAAACCCAGGTGCTCGGCGCCTTGCACAGCTTGCCGGATGAAGCGGTGCTGATCGGCCTGCCCGGCAGTCATTCGAAATGGGTGGAAGTGGCCGATGGCTGCATCGTGCATTTCGACACCTTCATGACCGGCGAGATTTTCGCCGTGCTCAGTGACCACAGCATTCTCGGCCGTACCCAGCAACGGAGTACGACCTTCGATGGCGTGGCCTTTGATCGTGGCGTGCAGGTGGCGTTGTCGGTGGACGGCCAGATCGGTCCGTTGTCCACGGTGTTCAGCGCCCGCAGCCTGGGCTTGACCGGCGAGCTGGCCGCCAGCGCCCAGGCGGATTACCTCTCGGGCCTATTGATCGGCCATGAGTTGACGGCGCTGGCCGAGGTGCAGCGTCGACGACGCGACAGCCTCCATCTGCCGACGGTGGTGCTGATCGGCAACTCCCAACTCTGTGTCCGTTATCAACGGGCCCTCGACGCTTGCGGCTTCGCCCGGGTGGTCTTGGCCGAACAGGCCACTGAACGCGGTTTGTGGCAACTGGCCGTGGCGGCCGGGTTGCTCGGTTCCACCGCCCCTTGAACCTGATTGGAGGTCTGACATGCTCACACAAGCACTGGCGCACAACGGGCTGATCGCGATCCTGCGTGGTCTGCGTCCCGAAGAGGCGGCGGCCATCGGCGAAGTCCTGTACAGCGCCGGATTTCGCGTGATCGAAGTGCCGCTCAATTCCCCCGAGCCGTACGAAAGCATCCGCATCCTGCGCAGTACCTTGCCCGCCGATTGCCTGATCGGTGCCGGCACCGTGCTCATGCCGGAACAGGTCGAGCAAGTGAAAGCCGTCGGTGGCCAAGTGATCGTCATGCCCCACAGCGATCCGAAGGTGTTGCGTGCCGCAAAAGCGGCGGGTTTGTATTTGTCGCCAGGCGTCGCCACGCCCACCGAAGCCTTCGCCGCACTGGCCGAAGGCGCCCATGTACTGAAGATGTTTCCCGCCGAGCAAATGGGCCCGGCGGTGGTCAAGGCCTGGCTCGCGGTGCTGCCGGCCGGGACCGTGCTGGTGCCGGTGGGCGGGATTACGCCAGACAACATGGCGGTGTTCGTCGAAGCCGGTGTCAAGGGTTTTGGTCTCGGTTCCGGGCTGTTCAAGCCGGGCCTGACAGCGGACGAAGTGGCAGTGCGCGCCAAGGCCTACGTGGCCGCATGGAGCGCCTTGAACTGAAGACTTTTCCAGCGCCCCGTGCGCTGCATCTGATAAGAGAGACAACACGATGAAAATCACCAAGCTGACTACGTTTATCGTTCCGCCGCGCTGGTGCTTTCTCAAGATCGAGACGGATGAGGGCGTGACCGGTTGGGGCGAGCCCGTGGTCGAAGGCCGTGCCCACACGGTGGCGGCGGCTGTCGAGGAATTGTCTGACTACCTGATTGGCAAAGACCCACGCAACATCGAAGACATCTGGACGGTGCTGTATCGCGGCGGCTTCTACCGCGGTGGGGCCATTCACATGAGCGCCCTGGCCGGCATTGACCAAGCGTTGTGGGACATCAAGGGCAAGGCCTTGGGTGTGTCGGTCAGCGACCTGCTGGGCGGCCAGGTGCGCGACAAGATCCGTGTGTATTCGTGGATCGGCGGCGACCGACCGGCGGACACCGCTCGCGCGGCGAAAGAAGCCGTGGCGCGGGGCTTCACCGCTGTGAAGATGAACGGCACCGAGGAGCTGCAGTTTCTCGACACTTATGAAAAAGTCGACCTGGCCCTGGCCAACGTGGCGGCGGTGCGGGATGCGGTAGGGCCGAACGTCGGCATTGGCGTGGACTTCCACGGCCGGGTGCACAAGCCGATGGCCAAGGTGCTGATGAAGGAACTCGATCCCTACAAGCTGATGTTCATCGAAGAGCCGGTGCTCAGCGAAAACTACGAAGCCCTCAAAGAATTGGCGCCGCTGACCAGCACCCCGATTGCCCTGGGCGAGCGGTTGTTCTCGCGCTGGGACTTCAAGCGTGTACTCAGCGAAGGCTACGTGGACATCATCCAGCCGGATGCGTCCCACGCCGGCGGTATCACCGAAACCCGCAAGATCGCCAACATGGCCGAGGCCTACGACGTGGCCCTGGCGCTGCACTGCCCGCTGGGCCCCATCGCCTTGGCGGCGTGCTTACAACTGGATGCGGTCTGCTACAACGCGTTCATCCAGGAGCAGAGCCTGGGTATCCACTACAACGAGAGCAACGACCTGCTGGATTACATCAAGGATCCGCAGGTGTTCGACTACGACAAGGGCTTCGTGAAAATCCCCAACGGCCCGGGCCTGGGCATTGAGATCAACGAGGAATACGTCATTGAGCGCGCGGCCATCGGTCACCGCTGGCGCAACCCGATCTGGCGTCATGCCGATGGCAGTTTTGCCGAGTGGTGATTTGCGCCTGAGTACTGCGCGGGAACCGAGGAATCTTGTGGGAGCAAGGCTTGCTCAATCCTTGCCGTATTCGACAAATATAAAAAGAGGCACCTCACATGCAAGCGCACACCCTGAGCGCGCAGGCGTCGTTGGTGACGCCCAGCCGTAAGCGTTTTTTCATCATGGTCCTGCTGTTCATCACCGTAGTGATCAATTACCTGGACCGCAGCAACCTCTCGATTGCCGCTCCCGCATTGACCCGCGACCTGGGCATCGATCCGATTCATGTCGGGCTGATTTTCTCGGCGTTCGGCTGGACCTACGCCGCCATGCAGATCCCCGGTGGCTGGCTGGTGGATCGAGTGCCGCCGCGCATTCTGTATAGCGTGGCGTTGCTGTTATGGTCGCTGGCCACGGTGATGCTGGGTTTCGCCGCAAGTTTCATCGCGCTGTTCGTGCTGCGCATGGCGGTCGGTGCCCTGGAAGCGCCGGCTTATCCGATCAACAGCCGCGTGGTCACCACCTGGTTTCCTGAGCGCGAGCGGGCCACGGCCATCGGTTTCTACACCTCCGGGCAGTTTGTTGGGCTGGCCTTCCTGACCCCGGTGTTGGCCTGGCTGCAACACACCTTCGGTTGGCACATGGTGTTTGTCGCCACGGGCGCGGTGGGCATTCTCTGGGCGGCAATCTGGTACGCGGTGTATCGCGAGCCGCGGGATTTCAAAGGCGCCAATGCCGCCGAAATCGAACTGATCCGCGAAGGCGGCGGGTTGGTGGATATCCAGGCCGATACCGCCAAGGCCAAGGCGAAATTCAGCTGGACTGATTTGGGGATTGTCCTGACCCAACGCAAATTGTGGGGCATTTACCTGGGACAGTTTTGCCTCAACTCCACGCTGTGGTTTTTCCTGACGTGGTTTCCGACTTACCTGGTGAAATATCGCGGCATGGACTTCATCAAGTCCGGCCTGCTGGCGTCGTTGCCGTTTCTCGCGGCGTTTGTCGGCGTGCTGTGCGCCGGTTTTTTCTCCGACTGGCTGATTCGGCGCGGTGCCACCGTGGGGTTTGCGCGCAAGCTGCCGATCATTGGTGGGTTGCTGATCTCGACCTCGATCATCGGCGCCAACTTTGTTGAGTCGACGCCGCTGGTGATCGGTTTCCTGGCTTTGGCGTTCTTCGGCAATGGCCTGGCGTCGATCACCTGGTCGCTGGTCTCCACCTTGGCGCCGGCACGGTTGCTCGGGCTGACGGGCGGGGTGTTCAACCTCATCGGCAACCTGGCGGCCATCGCCACGCCGATCGTCATTGGCTTTCTCGCCAGCGGCGATTCATTTGCCCCGGCCATCACCTATATCGCTGTTCTGGCATTGGCTGGGGCGCTGTCCTACATCCTGCTGGTCGGGAAGGTCGAGCGCATCGAGTTGTAGTCCGACGGGGCGGGCGACCATAATGCCGGCCGTTCCCCGCTCACTGTTGAAGGCCGGCTATGCAGCAAGACGATCCAAAAATCACCAAGGACGCCGCGCCCACAGGCACGCAGACATTGTTGCGCGGCCTGGGTGTGGTCCAGGCGGTCGCCAGCGGTGCGCGTGACTTGAAGGAAATCGCCCGGCTGATCGGCACTACCCGCAGCACCACTCATCGCCTGGCCAGTTGCCTGGTGGACGAACGTTACCTGCGCGTGGTGCCGCAAGTGGGTTACCTGCTGGGGCCGAAATTGATCGAGCTGGGCTTTCAGGCCCGGGAAGAGTTGCCACTAGTGAGCCTGGCGGGGCCGTATCTGGATGAGCTGTCGGCGCTCACCGGGGACACCGTTCACTTGGCGATTCGCGAGGATGACGAAGTCTTGTACCTGCTGAAGAATCCGGGGCGCAACGGTCCGGAAATGCGCTCGCGCGTAGGCCATCGCATGCCGTTGGCGCGCACCGGGATCGGCAAGGCGCTGATGCTTGATGACTCGCAGGAACAATGGAAGCGACTGTATGAAATCAGCCTGCCAGCCGCTGGGAAGAATCAATTCTGGCCCCAGCATCAGGAGCAATCCTGGGAACAGTTCCAGCAACGGATGGTGGAGTATGTGGCGGGGGGCTACGCCTTCGACCTGGAAGACAACGAACCGTCGATTCGGTGCGTGGCAGCACCGATCCGTGACGCCGGCAAGCGCATCGTCGCCGGCATCAGCATCGCCAGCACCGTGCCGTACATGCCGCTGGAAAAAATGGCCGAGCTGATTCCCCTGGTCAAAGGGGTCACTGCCCGGCTGTCGGCGGAACTGGGCGCCAAGGTTTGACGAGCGTCAGGCCTTGAGCGTGGCCATGTCGATGACGAAGCGGTATTTCACATCCCCAGCGATCATGCGGCTGTAGGCCTCGTTGATCTGGCGGATGTCGAGCATTTCAATGTCGCAACTGATCTGGTGTTCGGCGCAGAAATCCAGCACCTCCTGGGTTTCTGCGACACCGCCGATCAGTGAACCGGCCAGGACGCGGCGACCCATGATCAGTTTTGCCGCGTGTACCGGCGGATCGACCGGTTCGACCAGGCCGACGATGATGTGCACTCCGTCGAAACGCAGCGTGTCGAGGTAGGGATTGAGGTCGTGCTGCACCGGAATGGTGTCCAGCAGGAAGTGGAATCGTCCGGCTGCGGCGGCCATCTGTTTGGCGTCGGTGGACACGATCACATGGTCGGCGCCCTGGCGACGGGCTTCTTCAGCCTTGCTCGCCGAGCGGGTGAATAATGTCACTTCTGCGCCCATGGCCTTGGCGAATTTGATGCCCATGTGGCCCAGGCCGCCCATGCCCAGCACGCCAACCTTGTCGCCAGCCTTCACACCATAGTGCTTGAGGGGAGAGTAGGTGGTGATGCCTGCGCAGAGAAGTGGCGCGGCGCTGGCCGGGTCGAGTGCTGCCGGAATGCGCAGCACAAAGTGCTCACTGACCACGATGCTGTTGGAGTAACCGCCCATGGTGTGGCCGCCACTCACGCGGTCCGGGCTGGCGTAGGTCTGAGTCATGCCTTCCAGGCAGTATTGCTCCAGGTCGGCGCGGCAAGCTTCGCACTCGCGGCAGGAGTCGACCATGCAGCCCACGCCGACCAAATCGCCTGCTTCATAGCGGGTGACATTCGCACCGACAGCGGTGACTTTGCCGATGATTTCATGGCCGGGCATCAGCGGGTAAACGGCAATACCCCATTCATTGCGGGCTTGGTGGATGTCGGAATGGCAGACGCCGCAGTAGAGAATGTCGATCGCCACATCGTCGGCTCGTGGGCTGCGACGCTCGAACTTCATGGGGGCGAGGGGGGTGGTGGCCGATTGGGCGGCATAGCCGATGGCTGTGTACATGATGGACCTCGCTAAGCAGTGAACGGTGAGGCGATCTATTCTGGGAGCACCAGCGGCAGGTGGCGATGGCGATTCCTCCGTCTGTCATGCCTAATCCTCCGGTCTTGGCCAGGATTTGATCCTCAGTGGCGTCAGACCTGCGATGATGGTTTCGTCCCTTTTTTCGTGAAGTTTTCGCCCATGTTGTTGACCCGTCATCTCGATGCCAACGCCACGCTGGTTTCACTGATAGAACCCCTGGCGACCCGCGACGGTTTCATCCCTACGCGACTGCCCGGCGTGCAAGCGCTTCGCGCCAGCCAGGACGTCGCCCGTGGTCCGCAGCTCTACGAGCCGAGCCTGGTGATCATCGCCCAGGGCAGCAAACTGGCGTACCTGGGGCCGCGCACACTGGAATATGGCGCCGGGCACTATCTGATCCAGGCCTTGCCGGTGCCGTTCGAATGCGAAACCTACGCCATGCCCAATGCTCCGCTGCTGGGGGTTTCCGTTGCGATCGACCGGGCGATGTTGGGCGAACTGGTGCTGGCCATGGGGCTGGTGCCGGGGCGGAGCCTGGTGCCCCAGACGCTGGAATCAATGACCTGTGCAGTGCTCGATGACGCCATGCGTGGGTGTGTCGAACGCTTGTTGCGCTGCCTGCACGATCCATTGGAATGCCAGGTCATGGGCCAGGCGCGGCTGCGGGAGTTGCTGTTCGTCGCGTTGCGCGGGCCCCAGGCCGATGTGCTGCGGGCGCTGGTGGAGCAGCAAGGCCAATTCGCCCGGATTGCCGCGGCCCTGAGCCATTTGCACGCGCACTTCACTGAACCGCTGAACGTCGAGACATTGGCCAGTTGCGCGAACATGAGCGCCTCGACCTTCCATGAGCATTTCAAGCGCAGCACGTTGTTGTCGCCCGTGCAGTACCTCAAGCGTTTACGCCTGCTCAAGGCCCAGCGACTGCTGCTCGCCGAGGGCATGGGTGTGGCCCAGGTTGCGCACCTGGTGGGGTATCAGAGCTCGTCGCAGTTCAGCCGGGAGTACAAGCGCTACTTTGAACGCAGCCCCGGGGAAGAGCGCGCCGCCTGAGTCTCTGAAAATCCCTTGTGGGAGCGGACTTGCTCCCACATTTGGACGGCGGTGTTTGTTGGATTACAGGCAACAAAAAGGCCCCCATTGCGGGAGCCTTGATGTTCAGTGCAACGGCTTACATGTTCGGGTAAGTCGGTCCACCGGCGCCTTCCGGCGACACCCAGGTGATGTTCTGCGAAGGGTCCTTGATGTCACAGGTCTTGCAGTGCACACAGTTCTGGGCGTTGATCTGGAAGCGCTTCTCGCCGTCTTCCTTGGTCACCACTTCGTACACGCCCGCCGGGCAGTAGCGCTGGGCCGGTTCGTCGTACAACGGCAGGTTCTTGCTGATCGGGATGCTCGGGTCGGTCAGCTTCAGGTGGCAGGGCTGTTCTTCTTCGTGGTTAGTACCGGAGATGAACACCGAGCTGAGTTTGTCGAAGCTGATCTTGCCGTCCGGTTTCGGGTAGTCGATTTTCTTGCAATCGGCTGCCAGCTTGAGGCAAGCGTAGTCGGGCTTGGTGTCGTGCAAGGTGAACGGAATTTTGCCGCCGAGGATGTTCTGGTCGAACCAGTTGAAGCCGGCGCCGAGGATCGGCCCGAACTTGTGCATCGCTGGGCCGAAGTTTCGGCTGGCGAACAACTCTTCATAGAGCCAGCTGGCTTTGAAACGGTCGACGTAGGTGGTCAATTCATCACCGCCTTCGCCGCCTGACAGCAACGCTTCAGCCACCGATTCGGCAGCGAGCATGCCGGATTTCATCGCAGTATGGCTGCCCTTGATCTTGGCTACGTTCATGGTACCCAGGTCGCAGCCGATCAATGCGCCACCCTTGAAGACCATTTTCGGCAGCGAATTGATACCACCCTTGGCCAGTGCACGGGCGCCGTAGCTGATGCGCTTGCCACCTTCGAGGTACTGCTTGAGCACCGGGTGATGCTTGAGGCGCTGGAACTCGTCGAACGGCGACAGGAACGTGTTGCTGTAGGACAGGTCGACGATCAGGCCGACCACCACTTGATTGTTTTCCAGGTGATAAAGGAAAGAACCGCCGGTATTCTCGGTGCCCATGATGTTCAGCGGCCAGCCGGCGGTGTGCACCACCAGGCCTGGTTGGTGCTTGGCCGGGTCGATTTCCCAGATTTCCTTCAGGCCGATGCCGTAGTGCTGGGCGTCGGCGTCGCTGTCCAGGTCGAAGCGCTTGATCAGTTGCTTGCCGATGTGGCCACGGCAGCCTTCGGCGAACAGCGTGTATTTGCCGCGCAGTTCCATGCCAGGGGTGTAAAGGCCTTCCTTCGGATTGCCTTCACGGTCGACACCCAGGTCGCCGGTAATGATCCCGCGCACTACGCCGTTCTCGTCGAACAGCGCTTCCTGGGCGGTGAAACCCGGGTAGATTTCCACGCCCAGGTTCTCGGCCTGCTGGGCCAGCCAGCGGCACAGGTTGCCCAGGGAAATAATATAGTTGCCTTCGTTGTGCATGGTCTTGGGCACAAAGAAGTCAGGGATTTTGCTCGCGGCCTCGGCGTTTCTCAGGACATAAATGTCATCGCGTACGACGGGCGTGTTCAACGGGGCGCCGAGTTCTTTCCAGTCCGGGAACAGCTCGTTCAGGGCGCGGGGTTCGAACACCGCACCGGAGAGGATGTGTGCCCCAACCTCGGAGCCTTTTTCGACCACGCAGACGCTGATTTCCTTACCGGCTTCGGCGGCCTTCTGTTTCAGTCGGCAAGCGGCAGACAGGCCAGCGGGGCCGGCGCCGACGATGACCACGTCGAATTCCATGTATTCGCGTTCCACAGGGCTCTCTCCTACTCAAGGCTCACAGTTTTTTCTAATTGGAGGTTTGGCGTTGCATTCGTTGTTTCCCTCGCGAAAAGCGACGAAAGCGACAATGGATGAAACGCGTGTCTCTCTTAAGCGGCGCATTATATCTACACCACTCTCAGGGTCCAATACAAACGTTTGTTTGAAATTGCCGCAGCCCAGATAAATCACTGACGTACGGCTTATGACTGACCATTTTGCCGTATTGACCGGAATAGGCGTTCCGGTCAAGATACGGGCGGTTTTGCGCTCGCCGTAGGCTGACTGTTGGTTTCAAGAGCACCTCTAAAGACAGGGCGAAGGCAGCACAACGTGACGCATTGCGTGGTTCTGACGCGCAGTTTACACGCCGAGATAATGAATGACTCATCAGTCATCACTGACGAATGGTCTTCATTGCCGTGAGCTGGGTCATGTGTGGTTCATGCCGGCGTTTTTAGAGGTGCCCTTGCGCCCATGAGCATCAACCGCCAGGTTCGCCTAGGCGACTTTTTTTCACCGGAGAGTAACGAGGAATCCATGAAGGTTCTTGTAGCTGTCAAACGAGTGGTCGACTATAACGTCAAGGTTCGCGTCAAGGCGGACAACTCCGGCGTCGACCTCGCCAACGTCAAGATGTCGATGAACCCTTTCTGCGAAATCGCCGTAGAAGAAGCCGTGCGCTTGAAGGAAAAAGGCGTGGCGACTGAGATCGTCGTCGTCTCCATCGGCCCGACCACCGCCCAGGAACAACTGCGCACCGCGCTGGCACTGGGTGCTGATCGCGCCATCCTCGTCGAATCCGCCGAAGACCTGACCTCCCTGGCCGTGGCCAAGCTGCTCAAGGCCGTTGTCGACAAGGAACAGCCATCGCTGGTGATCCTCGGCAAGCAGGCCATCGACAGCGACAACAATCAGACCGGCCAGATGCTCGCTGCATTGAGCGGCTACGGCCAGGGCACCTTTGCTTCGAAAGTCGAAGTGTCCGGCGACAGCGTTGCCGTGACCCGCGAAATCGACGGCGGCGCGCAGACCGTTTCCCTGAAACTACCGGCCATCGTCACCACCGACCTGCGTTTGAACGAGCCACGCTATGCGTCGCTGCCAAACATCATGAAAGCCAAGAAGAAGCCGCTTGAAGTGCTGACGCCTGACGCTTTGGGCGTTTCCACCGCCTCCACCAACAAGACCCTCAAAGTCGAAGCGCCGGCTGCACGCAGCGCGGGCATCAAGGTCAAGTCGGTGGCTGAACTGGTCGAGAAACTGAAAAACGAAGCGAAGGTGATCTGATCATGACTATCCTCGTAATCGCCGAACACGATAACAAGGCGCTGGCTCCGGCCACGCTGAACACTGTTGCTGCCGCTGCCAAAATCGGTGGCGATATTCACGTGCTGGTGGCTGGCCAGGGCGCTGGCGCCGTGGCTGAAGCCGCTGCGAAAATCGCTGGCGTGGCCAAAGTGCTGTCGGCCGACAACGCCGCCTACGCGCACCAACTGCCGGAAAACGTTGCACCGCTGGTAGCCGAGCTGGGCAACGGCTACAGCCACATCCTGGCTGCCGCGACTTCCAACGGCAAGAACATCCTGCCGCGCGTGGCCGCCGCACTGGACGTCGACCAGATCTCCGAAATCATCTCGGTAGAAAGCGCCGACACCTTCAAGCGTCCGATCTACGCCGGCAACGCCATTGCCACCGTGCAATCGAACGCTGCGGTCAAGGTCATCACAGTCCGCGCCACCGGTTTCGACCCGGTTGCCGCTGAAGGTGGCTCGGCTGCTGTTGAAGCCGTAGGCGCTGCCCATGACGCCGGCATCTCCAGCTTCGTCAACGAAGAACTGGCCAAGTCCGACCGTCCTGAACTGACCGCCGCCAAGATCGTCGTTTCCGGCGGCCGTGGCATGCAGAACGGTGACAACTTCAAGCACCTGTACGCCCTGGCCGACAAGCTGGGCGCCGCCGTCGGTGCCTCCCGTGCCGCGGTCGACGCCGGTTTCGTACCCAACGACATGCAGGTCGGCCAGACCGGCAAGATCGTTGCGCCACAGCTGTACATTGCCGTCGGTATCTCCGGCGCGATTCAGCACTTGGCCGGCATGAAAGACTCCAAGGTGATCGTTGCGATCAACAAGGACGAAGAAGCACCGATCTTCCAGGTGGCCGACTATGGCCTGGTCGCGGACTTGTTCGACGCCATCCCTGAGCTGGAGAAGCTGGTCTAATCCGGCGTCTTCACTTATAAAGAGCCCGGCCCTTTGGCCGGGCTTTTTATTTATCAGAGGAACGTATCGCCATGGAATTGCGCCGTTTGGCTGGCTGGTCGTTGCTGTGGACGTTGGCGCTCGTGCCAGGCCTGTCTGCCGCCGCCGGCAAATGTGAACGACTGATCGCCACCGGCAGCCCGGATGCGCCGCCCTATCTCTGGCAGGACCCTCAGGACCCCAAGCACTTGATTGGTGCCGGTGCCGACCTGCTGGCGCAGGTCGCGCAGGAACTGGGGGTCAAGATCGAACTGCTGTATGCCGGCAAGCACGCCCAGGCGTTGGGCGAAGTACGCAGTGGGCGCATGGACCTGTTCACCGACGTTCCGCTGACCGTTACCGGGCTTGAAGTGCTGGATTACGTGCATCCGCCCTTGCTCGAAAACGATTACCTGGTCTGGACCCGCAAGGACTCGACGCTGGTTATCAACCAGCCCACAGACCTTTACGGTCATCCCGGGGCCTTGTCGGAAAAGGCCCACATGACCCAGGGGTTCGACGTCTTTTCCGAGCAGCAATTGTCCCTGGTGCGCACGCCGGACCTGACCCAGGCCTTTCAGAAACTGCTGCTGGGCGAGGTGGAATATGTCCTGGCGGGTCGCTACTCGGGCCTGGCAATGGTGCAGACACTGGGAATGGCCAACGATCTGCAAGCCGCACCGCAACCGGTGGACAAACCCGGACTGTTCCTCGCGATTTCCCATAACTCCGCCTGCAATGACCCATGGTTACGCGGACAGCTGGCGCAAAAGATGACAGAATTGGCCGCGTCCGGCCTGGCAGAGGCTGTGTTGCAACGCAATCTCGAACGTTGGAATACACAGTTGCAGCCATCTGTCAGTGCCCCAAAACAGTAGGGAACATTAGTGACTATTCGACCTCTTTTCGCTGCCCTGGCCGTTCTGGCTCTGGCGGGTTGCGCAGCCGATCCGGCGCCGAATGAACAGATCCGCCTGACCGAACAGGCACTGGAGCAAGCCCGGGCCATTGGCGCCACGGCCGACGAAGTGCCTGAATTGAAACTGGCTGAAGAAAAGTTCGCCCGCGCCAAATCCAACATGGCCGACGAATCCTACAAGAAGGCGCGCATGCGAGCCGAACAGGCTGAACTCGACGCTCGCCTGGCCGAAGCGAAGGTGCTGACCCTCAAAAGCCAGGAGCAACTGAACGTACTCGACACCCGCATCCAGCGCTTGCGCAAACAGTTGAGGGAGGATGCCCAATGAAGCACTCCTATGTATTGGGCGGCCTGGTCCTCGCCGGCCTGGCCAGCTTGTATGGCTGTGCCGGCCAGCGCAGCGAAGCGGCGCTGGAGCAGGCCGGCACCGACTTCCAGAAGGTCAAGGAAGACGCCAGCGTGTTGCGTGCCGCACCCCGGGACGTGATCCGCGCTGGCGAATCCCTGGCCCGTGCCGATCGTTTGTCCAGCTACTGGGGCAGCGGCGAAGATGTGCAGCATTACGCCTACCTGAGCCAGCGCTACAGTGCGATCGCCCGGGAGCACAGCAACCAGGTGCTCAACGAAGAGCGCGCCGCGAAGCTCGAACTGGAGCGTCAGCGCCTGCAATTGGCCCTGCGTGAATCCAAGTTGCTGAGCGTGCAGTTGCAGGGCAAATGGCTTGAAGAACAGATCATGGCGATGGCGACCACCCAAACCGATCGCGGCCTGGTGATGACCCTGGGTGACGTGCTGTTCGACACCGGCGAAGCGGAACTGAAGAACTCGGCCAACCGGGTCGTGCTCAAGATCGTGCAGTTCCTGCAGCTCAACCCCAAGCGCGTGGTCCGTATCGAGGGCTACACCGACAGCACCGGCGGCAAGCAGGAAAACCTCAAGCTGTCTCGCGACCGCGCGCAAGCGGTCGCGGATGTACTGGTGGACCTAGGGATAGACGAAAAGCGTATGCAGGTCGAAGGCTACGGCGATGAATACCCGGTGGACGTCAACGCTTCCGAGCGTGGCCGGGCACAGAACCGTCGCGTCGAAATTGTGTTCTCCGACGAAAAAGGCCAGCTCGGCGCCGCCCGCTGAGGGCTGCGTCACTGGAAAACCCGGCCCCTGTAAAAGGCGCCGGGTTTTTTTGGCCCTGCAATCGATGCACGATGAGTACAGTTAGAGCTGTCACTCCACTGTACTGTCGAGTAATCTGGCAACTGTCCCAGTACACTTCTAAACTGTTCCGGTATCGTTTCCGACAAGAATAAAATGCCCGTGAAATCGAGTGCTGCGTCATGACCAACCTTCTGCTCTATCAACGTATTGCTCAACAGCTGGCTGAAGACATCCGGCGCGGTGTGTATCAGCCCGGTGAGCGCGTGCCATCGGTGCGCAAGATGAGCTCGCAGCTCAACGTCAGCCATGCCACGGTGCTGCAGGCCTACGCCAACCTTGAAGACCAGGGGCTGATCCGCGCACGGCCGCAGTCGGGCTACTACGTGCACCAGACGCCGGCCTTGACGGCACCGACGCCGGACATTGCCCGGGTCGAGCGTCCGGGGCTGGTGACGCGCAGCAGCATCATCCAGCAAGTATTGGTCGAGTCGCGCCGCGAAGGGGTGTTTCCCCTGGGGGCGGCGGTGCCGAGCGTCGACTATCTGCCTGTCCGGGCCTTGCATCAACAATTGGCCAAGGTCACGCGTTTCCACAGCCCGCGGGCGTTCAGCTACATGTTCAGCCCGGGTTTCGAGCCATTGCGTCGCCAGGTGGCGATTCGCATGCGAGACGCCGGCGTCGTGGTGGACCCTTCCGAGGTGGTGATCACCCACGGCTGCGTCGATGCGCTGCAGATGTCCTTGCGGGTGCTGACGCGGCCGGGAGACTTGATCGCCGCCGAGTCGCCGACTTATTACGGCTTACTGCAACTGGCGGATCTGTTGGGCCTCAAGGTCATCGAGATTCCCAGCGACCCGGTCACCGGCATGAGCCTGGAGGCCTTGCAACTGGCGGCCAACCAGTGGTCGATCAAGGCGCTGGTACTGACCACGCGCCTGAGCAATCCTCTGGGCGGCACCATGCCGGAAGAGCGGCAAAAGCAACTGCTGCGTCTGGCCTCGGACTTCGACATCCAGGTCGTCGAAGACGACATCTATGGCGAGTTGATGTTCGAGCAGGGGCGCACTAAGGCCCTCAAGGCCTACGACCGACTGGATCGGGTCATCTACTGTTCGAGTTTTTCCAAGACGTTGTCGCCGGGTGTGCGCATCGGTTGGATGATCGCGGGGAAATTCCAGCAGGAAATCCAGCGCCTCCAGACCTTCAGCACTCACTCGGCGTGCAGCGTCACGCAGATGGGCATTGCCGCGTACCTGGAAAACGGCGGCTATGACCGGCACTTGCGCTATATCCGCCAGGAGTACCGCAAGAACCTCAGCGCCTTTCAACTGGCGGTGCAACAGTACTTCCCCGAAGGCACGCAAATGAGCCGTCCCACTGGAGGATTCATCCTGTGGGTCAGTCTGCCGGGGCGGGTCAATACCCAGGAGTTGCATGTGCGGGCGTTGCAACAAGGCATCAGTATCGCGCCAGGGCTGATTTTCAGTAACACCGAGCAGTTCAACCACTGCATCCGCTTGAACTGCGGCACACCCTGGAACCGTGAGGCGGAGCGGGCCTTGATGACACTCGGGATGTTGGCCACTCAATTGTGCCAAGAGACGGCCAACGGATTTCTTTAGACGCCAGTGGCTTAGCTCGATGCGCTTGTCAGCGCCTCATTATCAGGCGAGCATGGGCGTCCCTGTCGTTAGTGCCGTTGTGTGTATGAAAAGCATTATTCCTGCTACGTGGGTTTTGATCGGCCTGTTAAGCGCCTTCCACATGGGAGGCGTCGTCGCGGCAGCCCCAGCGCAGGAAAAACCGGCCGCCAGTGCCACGAAGGATGCGCCGAAAAAAACCACAGTGGCCAAGAAACCTTCCGCCAAGAAGGCAGCCCCCGCGAAGAAAAAACGCGCGCCCATCGCCTCCAAGAGCAAATCCGCCCACGAGGTCGCCAAGACCCCATTGCCGCCGGCCAAACTGGATTTGAGCTTGCCCCAAGGGATGGTCGAGCAATTGCAACCACCGGGTAAGGTGGTGCAGTCCAAGCGTGAACCCCTCTTGCCGTCGATGTTCGGCGAGAAACCCGGGCCGTTTCAGCTCAATGGCCGTTTGTTGAGCAATGAAATGCAGCTGCCACTGCGCAACCAGGAGCGCAATGAAGTGGAGGGTGCGGCGCTGGACTTCGAATTCAAGCAATAACCTTCGACAGGCCTGTAGCTCGTCGCTGACCGTTCAGTCATCTCGCCGTGGGCAAAAAAACACACAGACGGTAATTTAAAACGAGTGTTTTAGCCGTTACTCTGTGTTCTGTTACCAACCGTTATCTATCGTGAGGATGTTGTCGTCATGAAATGCCGTGAAGGCTGTGGCGCCTGTTGCATCGCCCCTTCCATCAGCTCACCTATCCCTGGCATGCCCCAAGGCAAACCAGCGGGAGAACGTTGCGTGCAATTGTCGATCGATAACCTGTGCCGGATCTTCGGCCAGCCGGAGCGTCCGGCAGTCTGCTCGGCGTTCGCAGCCGACATCGAGGTTTGCGGCAGCAGCAGTGAGGAGGCCATCCGGTTGATCGGTTGGTGGGAACAGATCACGGCAGCGTAATGAGTCAATGAATGGATCCTAACTGAACGAACTTGGACAATAAGGAAAAGAACTATGGGTTCGCTGCATCGTATGGCTGTGTTGTGTGGGTTGACCGTGTTGCTGGCAACGGCCACCGCTCAGGCAGAGGACTGGCAGGTTGCCAAGGAGAAGGACGGTATCAAGGTTTCTCTCAGTGAGGTGGCGGGCTCAAAATACAAGGCCTACCGCGGCGTGGCGGTGATGAAAACCACGTTGGCCAAGCTGCGGGCCCTGCAGGAAGACGTTCCCGGTGCCTGTGCCTGGATTCATGAGTGCAAGAGCCAGAAACTGCTCAAGCACGAAGGCAATCAGAGCTGGACGTACACCCAGTTCAACACGCCATGGCCGGTGACGTCCCGGGACTCGGTGCTGGAAGTCACCACGGAGGAGGGCGCCGACGGCAGCCTGACCCGCAAGCTCAAGGGCGTGCCGAATTACCTGCCTCAAGAGCAGGGTTTCGTGCGGGTGACCCAGATCGACGGCTTCTGGAAGTTCACGCCAAAGGGCGCTGACCAGATCGAAGTGACCTACCAGGTCCACACCGAACCAGGGGGTGACGTACCGTCCTGGCTGGCGAACAAGTTCGTGGTGGATGCGCCGTTCAACACCTTGAAAGCCCTGAAGGAGCGCGCCGAAAACTGATCGGCCACGGCTTCACACCCAGAGACCGCCCCAGAGGCGGTCTTTTCATATGTACCGTCCAGACGCCCAGAGGAACGATTGTCCGGCCCTCAATGTCGAGATAAAGGTAAGCCAGGCCCTGAATTGATCAAGGAGACACCGATGCAAAAGTGGAAAATCACTTTCGTGGATGATCACGGCGAAGCCATCGCCGAGCGGTTCGACTGCGACCAGGAGCCTACGATGGAGCAGGCAGCACAATTGATTCGTGAAAAATTGCTGCCTGTGCCCGCCCAACTGGACCTCAACGACCTGGAAGGTCGTATTGAGGATCCCACCGTCAAGAACCTCAAGTCCCAGCACAGTATCGAAATCATCAGCATTACACCGATTTCATGAAACGGTGCCTGGTCTCGCTTGGCAGTGGCTGCCACTTACGGCTACTCTGCAATTGAGATCAGCGAAAGGATCGCCAAGGTCCGGTCTTGTCAGCTACATGCTTGTGTCCCGACGGCCATGTGATGCCGTACCGCTGGAAGCCTGAGGGCTTCACGCACGGGAAGACGGAAAGTCTATCCATTGGTTTCAGGAGGACGTTTCATGAGCACAGCCTATCAAGAAGACATCAGCACCAGCGTATTGCGCCGCATGAAAGAAGGCGGTTTCGATTTTTCCCGATTTCATCCCATTGAGTTCTATGCCATTTTCCCGGACGAGGAGCGGGCGCGCAGGGCGGCAGGTCATTTTCGGGGAGAGTCGTTGAACGCGCAGATCAGTGCACGGGACGACGGGGCTTGGTCATTGGAACTGAGCCGGGTGATGTACGCCACTTACGATGACATCGGCGACTTCGAGCAAGACTTTGAGGCCGTCGTCGAACCCTTGGGTGGTGTTATCGAGGGCTGGGGTGTCAAGCAAGAGATCCGGCGCCTGCAGGCCTGACAGTCACTCACCGCAACCACAGCAACGGCTGACCTTTGTGTCGGCCGTTTTCATGTCTGTGAGCTAACCGAGAATCCCTGTGAGAGCCGAGCCAGCTTGGCTCCCACAGGGATTTGTGGTGGACGCGGAATAGGTGAGCATGCCCCCGTCAACACCGCAATCGCCAGATTTTGTACCTAACTGTATCCAGATCAAGCTGCGTCGTTTTTCCGTGACTATGCTCAGCAGGGCGACGCCCCTGCATCGCAATGAAGCAGGGGCTGCGGGTGGAGGCATCTGCTGCACTGGAAAAGTGCGCGGCCTGTTAGAGGAGAACCCAACCCGTTGATCATAAAGCGTTTATGCCGATGGCACGGGGCTTGCGAAGCCTTGCTGCCAGGGTGACAAGGAGTACGGCATGATCCGCAGCGGTTTTGACGAAATGTACGATACCAACGGCCAGGTACGCCCGCATTACCAGGCGTTTGCCCGCTGGCTGGCTGAAACGCCTGATGAGCTGCTGGCGCAACGCAGGCGTGAAGCCGACCTGTTGTTTCATCGTGCCGGCATTACGTTCACGCTCTACGGGGACGAGCAGGGGACAGAGCGCCTGATCCCTTTCGATACGATCCCGCGCAGCATCCCGGCCAGTGAATGGCGGGTGGTCGAACGCGGCTGCATCCAGCGGGTCAAGGCGCTGAACATGTTCCTGGCCGACCTCTACCACGGGCAGCGGATCATCCGGGCCGGGATCATTCCGGCCGAGCAGGTGCTGGCTAACGAGCAGTACCAACTGGCGATGCAGGGGCTTGATCTGCAGCGTGACATCTATGCCCATATTTGCGGTGTCGATCTGGTACGCGACGGTGACGGCACGTACTACGTGCTCGAAGACAATCTTCGTACGCCCAGTGGCGTCAGCTACATGCTCGAAGACCGCAAGATGATGATGCGTCTGTTCCCCGAACTGTTCGCCGCCCAGCGCATCGCCCCCATCGACCATTACCCGAACCTGCTGCTCGACACCCTGAAAAGCTCCAGCCCGCTGGACGATCCCAGTGTCGTGGTGCTCACGCCGGGGCGTTTCAACAGCGCGTTCTTCGAGCACGCATTCCTGGCCCGGGAGATGGGCGTGGAGCTGGTGGAAGGTGCCGACCTGTTCGTACGCGATGACAAAGTGTTCATGCGCACCACCGATGGCCCGAAAGCGGTGGACGTGATCTACCGTCGCCTCGACGACGCGTTCCTTGATCCACTGGCCTTCAATCCAGACTCGATGCTCGGGGTGCCGGGACTTTTGTCCTCCTACCGTTCCGGCAACGTGGTGCTGGCCAACGCCATCGGCACGGGTGTGGCGGACGACAAGTCGGTGTACCCGTTCGTCACCGAGATGATCCGTTTTTACCTGGACGAAGAGCCGATCCTGAAGAACGTCCCTACGTGGCAATGTCGTAATCCTGCTGAGCTCTCCCACGTGCTGGCAAATCTTCCCGATTTGGTTGTCAAGGAAACCCAGGGTTCCGGCGGTTACGGAATGCTGGTGGGGCCGGCCGCGACGACGGCGCAGATCGATGCCTTCCGCGAGCGGATCAAGGCCAAGCCGCACGCCTACATCGCCCAGCCGACGCTGTCGCTCTCGACCTGCCCGACCTTTGTCGAAAACGGCATCGCCCCGCGTCACATCGACTTGCGGCCGTTTGTGCTGTCGGGGCGCGAGACCCGCGTGGTGCCTGGCGGGCTGACACGGGTGGCGTTGCGCGAAGGCTCCCTGGTGGTGAATTCATCCCAGGGCGGTGGCACCAAGGACACTTGGGTAGTCGAGGATTGAGGAACTGCCATGCTCAGTAGAACCGCCTCGGACCTGTACTGGATGTCTCGCTACCTGGAGCGTGCGGAAAACCTCGCACGGATGCTCGACGTCAGCTATTCGTTGTCACTGATGCCCCAGGACGGGCGTGGCGACGGCCTGCACGAGCTGGCCATGCCATTGCTGATCACTGGCACGTTGGATGATTACCGGGAGCGACACGGCGAGCTGCACGCCGAGCGGCTGCTGCATTTCTTTGCCCTGGAAGCGGCCAACCCGGCCAGTATCTACAGTTGCCTTGGCGCCGCGCGAGCCAGTGCCCACGCGGTACGTGGGAGAATCACCGCCGACATGTGGGAGAACATCAACGCCACCTGGCTGGACATTCGCGGTATCGCCGAGCAAGGCTTGAATCGCTACGGCATGAGCCGTTTCTGCGAGTGGATCAAGGAGCGATCTCACCTGTTTCGTGGTGCAACCTACGGCACCATCATGCGCAACGACGCGTTCAGGTTCATTCGCCTGGGGACCTTTATCGAACGGGCCGACAACACCCTGCGCTTGCTCGACGCCCGCTACGAAATGGCCGGTGACCAGGCCGACGCGGCCAGCGATGGCACGGCCCACGCGTATTACCAATGGAGCGCCTTGTTGCGGGCCTTGTCGTCCTTCGAGGCCTACACCGAGATCTATCGTGACGCCCCGGGTGCTCGCCATGTGGCTGCGTTACTGCTGTTGCGCGCCGACGTGCCGCGTTCGCTGCGTGCCTGCACCGAAGAAATCAACCAGATACTGGCGAGCCTGCCGGGCACCAACGGCCGGCAGGCACAACGGCTGGCGGCTGAAATGGACGCACGCCTGCGCTACACCGGCATCAACGAAATCCTCGACGGGGGCCTGCATGCCTGGCTCACCGAATTCATCCCACGGGTCCGTGAACTGGGCAATGCCATTCACAGTTCCTACCTGGAGGTCATATGAGACTCTCGATCAGCCACGAAACGGCCTACCACTATGAAGATCAGGTGCGCGCCAGCATCCAGTACCTGCGCCTGACGCCCCACGACAGCGAACGTCAGCATGTACTGAGCTGGCAACTGGATTTGCCCCGGCCGGTGCGGGCGCAGTTGGATCCGTTCGGCAACATCCTGCACGTACTGACCCTGGACGAACCTCACGAAACGGTCATCATCGGCGCCCGCGGACAGGTGGATATCGATCCGTTGCGCGAAGCCGAGCACGAGAGTCAGTCGGCGTTGCCGTTCCTGCGCTTCACCCGGCTGACCGAGGCGGACGAGGCCCTTCGAACCTTCGCCGCGCAGCAATGCCAGCAGCGTCGCGATCGCACCGCGCTGATCGACCTGATGCACGGGCTGAACCAGCACATGATCTACACCCCTGGCACCACGGCGGTGGAGACCAGTGCGGCCCAGGCTTTTGCCGGTCGTAGCGGGGTGTGCCAGGATCACACCCACGCCTTCCTGGCCTGCGCCCGTAGCCTGGGGGTGCCGGCGCGGTATGTCTCGGGGTATCTGTTCAGCGAAGAAAGCGAGCACCTGGCAAGCCATGCCTGGGCAGAAGCCTGGCTTGACGACGCCTGGTACAGCTTCGACGTGACCAACCAACTGGCCCGCCCGGAGCGCCACCTGAAGCTGGCTGTGGGCCTGGATTACCTGGACGCCTGCCCGGTGCGTGGCATGCGCCGCGGCGGCGGTTGCGAGCAGATGCATGCCAAGCTGGTCGTGCCTGCGGCACCGGTGATCACGGTGCAACAACAATAATTATCTGGCGAGTGAACGCTTGCTACCGCTGGGTTCTGTAGGAGCTGTGTAGGAGCTGCCGAGTGCAACGAGGCTGCGATCTTTCCCCAGACACTTGAGTCTCAAGCGAAAGATCAAAAGATCAAAAGATCGCAGGCTTCGCCAGCTCCTACAGGGCATAGCCCAGCGGGAGCAAGAGCAATCTCACGGGGCCAATGGCTGCTTGCGTCCCGCCATATGCTTCAAATAACCCACCAGCAACTCCAACTCCGAATCCGGCAGCACTGCAGCCGAGAACCCGGGCATCTTGCCCTGGGGCCAGCGACGCAGCGCTTGTGGGTCGCGAATGTAGCGCTTGAGGAAATCCCCGGAGAAGTATTCGGTCGGATTGAAGGGAATGTTCAGGTCAGGGCCGAACTGCGCGTCGCCTGCGCCATTGAGCCGATGGCACGCCAGGCAATTTTTCTGGAACAGCTCGAAACCTTTATTGATCGGATCGTCCTTGGCCAGGTTGGGCGCCGGCAACAGAGCCGGGAAGCGTTCGGCCACGGCCTTCAGACGCTTGATGGTCGCCACCGCGTAGGGCCACTGTTCCGGGCTGATGTGGCCAGTCTGCGGATCGGTCCAGACCAGGTAGAAAGGCCCGGCACTGTGCTTGCCTTCCCCCAGTGGCGGCCAGGGCTTGGCCGGGTCCTCGATCGCCAGCCAGGCTCGGGCCCCACTCTTGTTGAGTAACGGCGCCGCAGGCATTTCGGCAGCGAAGCCGTCCAGGGCAACGGCCTGCAGGTGGTCGTCCGCTTGGACGCCCACCAACAGTGCCGTCAGCGGAACGGCTCGATAACTCATGGGTTTCTTGTAGGAAACGTCATCAGTGATCTGGACCGTTTGAGCGTCCGGGTGCTTGAGCAGTTCTTCGGTTTGCCAGGTGCGTGTGCCCGCGCCCAACTCCAGCACCAGTTGCGCGGCATAAAGGGGCGTGCTGAGCAGCAACGCCCCGAACACAATAAGAGCTTTCAAGTCGATCGCCTTCCATGTCGAGGGGGCCGCAAAGGTTGGCACAGCCATCGCGGCTCGAACAGAGAACCCGTCACATTTTTTGGCGACACAACTAATGAATAATGCAGATGCCCTCGCGCAGGATTCAGCCGATCACCTTGGTGATATTCGGCAAAATCAACAGCAGCGTCGTGGCAAAGAGAATGAGTCCGGCTTGGCGAACTTTCGAATGTTTGAACATGGCTGACCCGCCTTTATTGTTATTTCCTAAAAGCCAGCCTGCATATCCATGGCGGCTGGCATTGTACTTCCTGTCCGACAAGCGTCTCGGCAAAACCCGACGACATTCTTGTACAAGGATTACATTAGGGGCCGCGGCTGCCTTGGCTTAGATCCAATTCGTATCATCTTGGTGCATACCGCTCTGAAAGGGCTATGAGGCCTATTGCCACCTTCCTGTCCGCCCTTTTGCTAGACAGCTTGCCCTCCTGAATTGATTAACCCGATAGCTCGCTACCGTTCGTCTGAGCGTGGCCGTCAACGTCATTGAGCGCTGTGGTCATTGAATCTGGCGCCGCTGGGCTTATGGTTGAAGGCATCGCATTGCCCCCGTGGTTTCGAGGACCTCATGACCCAAGCTTTGATTTTCGACGCATTACGCACGCCCCGTGGCAAGGGCAAGGTCGATGGTGCCTTGCACAGCGTCAAGCCGGTGAACCTGATGGGTGGTCTGCTCAGCGCCTTGCAGCAGCGCATGGATCTGGACACCAGCCAGGTCGATGACATCGTGCTTGGTTGCGTGACCCCGGTGGGTGAACAGGGGGCCGATATCGCCAAGACCGCTGCGCTGGTGGCCAATTGGGATGTCAGCGTGGCGGGCGTGCAACTCAATCGGTTTTGCGCCTCGGGCCTGGAAGCGGTGAACCTGGCGGCCATGAAAGTGCGTTCCGGGTTCGAAGACTTGGTGGTGGCCGGCGGCGTCGAGTCCATGTCCCGGGTGTCCATGGGCAGCGATGGCGGCGCGTGGGCGCTGGACCCGCAGTCCAACCTGCACGGTCATTTCGTTCCCCAGGGCATTGGCGCCGACCTGATCGCCACCCTGGAAGGCTTCAACCGCGAGGACGTTGACCGCTACGCGCTGCACTCCCAGCAAAAAGCGGCACGCGCCCGGGCCGACGGCTCATTCGCTAAATCCCTGGTCGCCGTGCGGGACCAGAATGGCATCGTGCTGCTGGACCACGACGAATTCATCCGCGCCGATTCCACGCTCGAAGGCTTGGGCAAGCTCAAGCCAAGCTTCGAAGCCATGGGCCAGATGGGTTTCGACGGCACGGCGTTGCGGGTCTACAGCCATGTCGAACGCATCCATCACGTGCACACGCCGGGCAACAGTTCCGGCATCGTCGACGGTGCGGCGCTGATGCTGATCGGTTCCGAAGCCAAGGGGCGTGCCATGGGCTTGCAACCCCGGGCGCGGATCGTCGCCACCGCCGTCACCAGTACCGACCCGACCATCATGCTCACCGGCCCGGCGCCGGCTACCCGCAAGGCCCTGGCCAAGGCCGGGCTGCGGGTGGAGGACATCGATCTGTTCGAAGTCAACGAAGCCTTCGCCTCGGTGGTGCTCAAGTTCATCAAGGACATGGCCATCGACCCCGCCAAGGTCAACGTCAACGGTGGCTCCATCGCCATGGGGCATCCCTTGGGCGCCACGGGGTGCGCAATTCTTGGCACGTTACTCGACGAATTGGAGGGGCGTCGCCAGCGCTATGGTCTGGCGACCCTCTGTGTCGGCGGCGGCATGGGCATTGCCACCGTCATTGAGCGCCTCTGAGCCCCGACTTCAAGGAATACTTTTTCATGACCGATGCCATCCGTTACGAAATCGGCCAGGACCGGATCGTCGTCTTGACCCTGGACCTGCCGGGCCAGAGCGCCAACACCATGAACGCGGTGTACCGTGAGGCCATGGCCGCCTGTGTCGCCCGTTTGCAGGCTGAAAAGGACTCGATTGCCGGTGTGATCATCACCTCGGCCAAGCACACCTTTTTCGCGGGCGGTGACCTCAATGAACTGGTCAAGGTCGGTAAGCCCGAGGCCAAGGCTTTCTACGACAGGGTCCTGCTGCTTAAAGCGCAACTGCGAGCCTTGGAGACCCTGGGCAAACCCGTGGTGGCGGCCATCAACGGCGCGGCCCTCGGCGGTGGTTGGGAGATCTGCCTGGCCTGCCATCATCGTGTGGCCCTGGACCTGCCGGAGGTCACGCTCGGCCTGCCGGAGGTCACGCTCGGCCTGCTGCCCGGCGGTGGCGGGGTGGTGCGGATGGTGCGCCTGCTCGGTTTGGAGAAGGCCTTGCCGTATTTGCTCGAGGGCAAGAAGGTCAACCCACAACAAGCGCTGCTGGTCGGTTTGGTCGATGAGTTGGCGAAGGATCGTGACGAGCTGCTGGCCAGGTCCCGGGCCTGGATTCTTGCCAACCCCAGCGTCATCCAACCCTGGGATGCAAAGGGTTATCGGCTGCCCGGCGGCACGCCGTCAGACCCGAACGTGGCGCAAATGCTGGCAATCGCCCCGTCGATCCTGCGGAACAAGACCCAGGGTTGTCTGCCGGCGCCGGAGAAAATCCTCTGCGCAGCGGTGGAGGGTGCCCAAGTTGATTTCGACACCGCGCACCTGATCGAAACCCGTTACTTCACCGAACTGACCACCGGTCAGGTGGCGAAGAACCTGATCGGCACCTTCTGGTTCCAGCTCAACGAGATCAAGGCTGGTGGTTCTCGCCCACAGGGTTTTGCGCCTTTTCTGACGAAAAAAGTCGGCGTGCTGGGCGTGGGCATGATGGGGGCGGGTATTGCCTATGTCAGTGCCATGGCCGGCATCGCAGTGGTACTCAAGGATGTCGATCTGGCGGTGGCCGAGAAGGGCAAGGCCCGTCTGGCGATGTTGCTGGATAAAAAAGTCGCCCGCAGCCAACTCACCGCCGAGCAACGCGAAGCCGCGCTGGCGCGGATTCACACCACTGACAGCAACGCAGACCTGGCCGGTTGCGACCTGATCATCGAGGCTGTGTTTGAAGATCGCGCCCTGAAAGCCAGTGTGTCGGCCGCCGCCCAGGCCGTGGTGGGAGATGATGCGGTGATCGCTTCCAACACCTCGACTTTACCCATTACCGGCCTGGCGATGGCCGTGCCGGACCCGACGAAGTTCATTGGCCTGCACTTCTTCAGCCCGGTGGAAAAAATGCCCCTGGTGGAGATCATCAGGGGCGCGCGTACCAGTGACGCGACCCTGGCCCGGGGTTTCGATTTTGTCCTGCAAATAAACAAGACGCCGATTGTGGTCAATGACAGTCGCGGCTTCTTTACGTCCCGGGTGTTCGGCACCTTTACCAATGAAGGTATCGCCATGCTCGGTGAGGGCGTGAGCGCGCCGATGATCGAGACCGAAGCGCGCAAGGCCGGGATGCCGGTCGGACCTCTGGCGATCGCTGACGAAGTTTCCCTCAGCCTGATGAGCCATATCCGCCAGCAAACCACCAAGGACCTGCGCGCAGAAGGGAAAACGCCGATTGAGCATCCGGCGTTCGCTGTGATTGACTTGCTGCTCAACGAATACAAGCGACCGGGCAAGGCCGCCGGCGCCGGTTTCTATGAATACCCGGCCAATGGGCAAAAGTACCTGTGGCCGCCGCTCAAAAGCCGCTTCGAGAAAGCCGACGGGCAGATTTCCCCGCAGGATATCCGGGATCGCCTGCTGTTCATCCAGGCCCTGGAAACCGTGCGCTGTGTGGAGGAGGGGGTGCTGACCTCAACGGCCGACGCCAACATCGGTTCGATCTTCGGCATCGGCTTCGCCGCCTGGACCGGTGGTGCGCTGCAGTTCATCAATCAATACGGCCTGCTGGACTTTGTCGGTCGCGCTCAGTATCTGGCCGAGCAATACGGCGAGCGATTCTCGCCACCGGCCTTGTTGTTGGACAAAGCCGCTCGGCACGAACTGTTCTGACAGGGCCGGGAAGGGGCTTGCCTTGGGACCGTGTTTCAGGGCAGGCTCTGGGATGTGCAATATTCCCATCATCGTGTCAGGTATTTTTTATGTCGCTACGCATCTGCATTCTGGAAACCGATATCCTGCGTCCGGAACTGGTCGACCAATATCAGGGTTACGGGCAGATGTTCCAGCGCCTGTTTTCACAGCAACCTGTCGCGGCTGAGTTCACGGTGTACAACGTGATGGAAGGCCACTACCCCAGCGATGATGAGCCGTTCGATGCCTATCTGGTGACCGGTAGCAAGGCTGACTCCTTCGGCACCGACCCGTGGATTCAAACCCTCAGGACCTATCTGCTGGAGCGCTATCAGCGCGGCGATAAATTGCTCGGTGTGTGCTTTGGTCACCAGCTGTTGGCGTTGTTGCTGGGCGGCAAGACCGAACGCGCCACCCAAGGTTGGGGCGTCGGCACCCATCGCTACAAGCTCGCCGCGAAGGCGCCTTGGATGAGCCCGGTGATGGAAGATCTGACCTTGCTCATCAGTCATCAGGACCAGGTCACCCAATTGCCTGAAAACGCCACGGTCATCGCCTCCAGCGATTTCTGCCCGTTCGCCGCCTATCACATCAACGACCAGGTGCTGTGCTTCCAGGGGCACCCGGAATTTATCCACGATTATTCCCGGGCCTTGCTGGAGATTCGCCAGCAACACCTCGGCGAGCAGATCTACAGCCAGGGTGTGGCGAGCCTGGCCCATGAGCACCACGGCACCACGGTGGCGGAATGGATGATGCGTTTCGTCGCTCATAAGCCGCAGGCCGAAGCCACCCAAGGCTAAAGATCACCACTCATGTGTGCGAGCTTGCTCGCGATAGCGGTGGAACAGTTGGCGTTGAGCGAAGAGCGATCGCTTACAACCACCCCGATCGCTTGAAGCTCCACCACAGCGACGAGCAGCCCACCACAATCACCCCCAGCACCGCGAAATACCCGTATTGCCAACTCAACTCCGGCATGTCCTGGAAGTTCATCCCATAAATCCCGGCCACGGCCGTGGGAAACGCCAGGATCGCCGCCCAAGCCGCGAACTTGCGCTGTACCACGCTCTGGCGCGACGCTTCGAGCAGCACGCCGACTTCGATGGTCTGGCTGGCGATGTCAGCCAGGGTGGTCAGGTCTTCCATTTGCCGCGTGACATGAATCTGCACGTCGCGGAAATACGGGCTCATGTTCTTGTCGATAAAGGGGAAGTCGAGTTTCTGCAACTCTTCACTGATCTCCACCATGGGCGCCGCGTAACGGCGCAGGCGCAATACGTCGCGGCGCAAGCTGTGCAGGTTCTGGATGTCACGCTCGTTCAGGGAACTGCACATGACGTTGTGCTCCAGCTCATCGATTTCGGCGTGAATGGCTTCCCCCATGGGCTGGTAGTTTTCAATCACGAAATCAAGGATGGCATAGAGGACGAAATCTTCCCCGTGTTTCAGTAAAAGCGGACGTGCCTCACAGCGTTGCCGGACATGGGCGTAGGACGCAGAGTGGCCGTTGCGGGCCGTGATGATGTAGCCCTTGCCAGCAAAGATATGGGTTTCGATGAACTGCAGCTTGCCTTCCTTGCGTATCGGCGAATACGTGACGATAAACAGCGCATCGCCAAAGGTCTCCAGCTTGGGACGGCTGTGTTTCTCCATGGCGTCTTCGATCGCCAATTCGTGCAGGTTGAATTGACGCTGCAGGTTGGTCAGCTCCAGGGCACTGGGCTCTTCGAGACCGATCCACACAAAATGACCAGGTTTGGCAGCCCAGGCGCTGCCTTCGTCGAGGGTGATATTGGTGACTTTCTTACCGGCGCTGTAGACCGCAGCAGCAACGACTCTACCCATAATGGTGGTTCACTTCTTATTGGAAATGGCAGTGGCAGGCAGCGTCCAGCTTAACGTGCCCTGTAGCTTGAGAGTCAGCAAAATCTGCGGAGTTCGGCGGCAAAAGAAAACCCGCACAGGGGCGGGTTTTTCATTCATGCGGCTTGTAGTTGCCGGTCCATTGTCGCGATGCACTCGCGCATTTGTTCGCGACATTGGGCGATGAGCCGGGGCATGTCATCCATGCTCAGCCCGGCTGTAGGAATCGCCGGCAATGAACGTATGAGGATGTCACCACTGCGCCAGCGATTGAGGCGCATGTGCTTGATGTAGCTGCTCACGCACACCGGAACAATCGGCACCCCGGCGGCTATTGCCATCTGGAAGGCGCCTTTCTTGAACGGCAACAGGTCCTCACCCAGATTGCGCGTGCCTTCCGGAAAAACCCAGATCGAGGTGTCCTCATGCTGCAACGTATGGGTGGTGGTCAGCATCGACTGTCGCGCCTTGATAGCGTTGCCGCGGTCGATCAATACGTTGCCCGCCAGCCAAAACAACTGCCCGAACAGCGGCACCCATTTCAGGCTCTTCTTGCCGATGCACACGGTACGGCGTGGCACCACGTTGCCGAACATGAACAGGTCATAGTTGGACTGGTGGTTGGCGATGATGACGCAGCCGTTGGGCTTATTCACCAGCGTGTCGACCTGCGTCCGGACCCGCAGGCGCAAAATGTACATCGCTGGCAACGCGTACAACCTTGCACATAAACGACTGTTGTCCGGGTTGAATGGCCGGCACAGGCCCAGAATCACCCCAAGCACACCAGCCAGTACAAAATGCAGGCCCATCAATAACATACGCAATACAAACAGCATCTACAGGCCCCATCGGGACAAAAGGTGGCGCAGTGTACGGATGTGCACTGTTTTCGGCAATTGCCACTATAGAGGAAGGAGATGGACGATGTTTAAGCGCATGTTTGCAAATGACGCGACAGAAGTGGCCTAGAGTGGTTGCGGACTTTTAAGCGACGCGCGTAGGAAAAAGCCCAGCTCTAGGGGAGGGCTCGCGCGCTCTTGGCTCGTAGGAGCTGTCGAGCGGAGCGAGGCTGCGATCTTTCCATTACCAATTGAGTCCGGAGCGAAGGATCAAAAGATCGCAGCCTCGCTCCGCTCGACAGCTCCTACAAGCGTCAGCCCATATGCTCCTGATCCAGCAGAATCGCACTGTCCAGCGTTTCCAGCAGGGCTTTGCGCACTTTCAGCTTGGTGTTTTTGTGGGCGGACATGTTGATCTTCTTCAACTGACGCGCCGCTTCCAGGGCCGTGCCCTGCAGTTCTTCGGCCGACACCACCTTGTCGAGGAAACCGGCATCCACCGCGCCCTGTGGGTTAAACATCTCGGCATTGATTACCGAGCGATGGAACGCCGACTTGCGCAGGCGATCACGGGCCAGCTCGATACCGGCGTGGTGCATGGTCATGCCGATCTGCACTTCGTTCAGGCCGATGCTGAACGGCCCTTCCACCCCGATGCGATAGTCCGCCGAGAGCAGCAGGAACGCACCCTTGGCCACCGCATGCCCCGGGCAAGCGACAACGACAGGGAAGGGGTGGGACAACAGGCGACGGGCCAGCGTCGAGCCGGCTGTGACCAGGCTTACCGCTTCCTTGGGACCGGCGGTCATCACCTTCAGATCGTAACCCCCCGACAGAATCCCCGGTTGCCCGGTAATGATCACCACCGCCCGATCCGTCGTCGCCTGGTCCAGCGCAGCGTTAAACGCGGCAATCACATCCGGCGAGATGGCATTGACCTTGCCGTTGTTCAGGGTCAGGGTCGCGATACCGTCTTCGAGATGGTAGGCAATCAAGTCGTTCATGACGCTATTCCTTGTAAGAGAAGTGTCTCAGACGTTACCCACCGCCGCAGGCCAGGTAAAGCACCGTGACTGACTCACCGGTCAGCCCCAGGCCCTGCAAACAGCCCGGCCCGCCCATCCCGCTTCGCCTTCATCTATAGAACAGCGCCTGCATAGCGCCGAAGATTGGCCGGTTTGCCATGCCCTGGCGCGTTTGAAATGCTCGGCGATGCTTAAGCGCATGAAAATTCTGAAAAAAACCTTTGCCATCGGAAAAGCTTTCGACTACATTAGCGCGCCTCGACAGACTGAACAGTTTGTCGAGATACGGTGAAGTGTCCGAGTGGCTTAAGGAGCACGCCTGGAAAGTGTGTATACAGGAAACTGTATCGAGAGTTCGAATCTCTCCTTCACCGCCACATTCTGTAAGCACAAACCCCTGATTTTCCTAGAGAAAGTCGGGGGTTTGTGGTTTTTGGCGTCCCAAAAATCGCCCCATGGGACCACCATGGGACTGCTGCACTATCGTGGTGCAAAAAAGCAACGATTAAGGGACCCCCTTATCGGCGGTAATGGCCGTTTTTGTCGAGCATCCGAGGCGGCAAAAAGATCCCGTAGAACGGCTCAGGTTCTGGTGTGGGGGCTGGTGGAAAGGGCAGGGTGGCCAGGAGGCGGATGGGGCGGTCGGGGTGTTCGACGGGAGCGGTGTCGAAGTCGAAGGTTAATTGCTGGGTCATTTGATGGATCATTGATTTTTCTGCCTTTAGCATGAATTTTGGTTTGGTGCAAATTTATTATACCATAGGCTCCAATACGACCAATTCTCAACTAAGGTGCGACCCGTCGTGTTACGAGTAACGCCGTTTATGTTCAGCAGGCCCCCACACCCGGCCCAGGTGTGGGGGCCTTTTTTAGGCCCACGGTGACCGGAACCCCCTACACAGATACACCATAACCCCCGCCGCTGCTTTCGACGAATTGGAAGCCATGGCGGATGTAAAAGCGATTCGAGGCGCCTTCCTTAAGGGCGCCCACCCTGAGCGGGAGCGCGGCCGCATCCGCCTCCTTGAAAATATGATCGAGAACAGCGGCGCCTATTCCTGATCCTTGCGCGCCGGGCCTTATATACAAATGGTCAAGCAAGAGTTCATGGCTGAAAGGCTTGACCACAACGAACCCGACCCTCATTCCCGACACCTCGATGTGGCGTAAACATTTGATCCTCAGCGTATGCCGTTGGAATCTACCGCCATTACTTCGTCACGAGGCAATGCCGTTGTATCAAGCGTATCCGGGTGGAAGCCGCGTCGCGACCTGGCTCCAACACCTGGCAATCTCCTTGGCAATGCTGCCGCGGCCATTCCTGGGCTCCAGCTCAGCGCTTGCACTGAGGTGCTCCAGCAGCCACTCATCCGTCCACCCCGCCCATTCACCCGCAACGGATCTGAGGTTCGCTTCGAGCACCGGGAACACTTCATTCCACAGGATGTTGTGGATTTCCTTTGGCGAATAATGGGTTTCAAGGACGACGCGAGCGATGTAGTTGTAGGTCAGGTCGTCGATCTCGGTATCCAGGAAGAGCGAGGAAAGGGCTTGCCAGGTTTTCAGGCGGTTCGAGTCGACAGGGTTCATGTTTTTGTCTCGGGATGTGTAGGTGATAACCCATTTGGCCCAATGCTGCCGGCCAAATCGCCTGCTTGCCACCGTATGAGTCCCGCGGCTGCCAAAAAACCGTAGTTGTGAAAAAACGCAACCAGAGTGCCATCGGCTCAAAGACAAGGACGCCCATGGATATACTCACGCCATCACGTTTTGACGACGCTGCGATTTTGTACCCGAACGACAAGGCCGGGCTTGATCGATGCCAGCGCATTTTGAGGATGGCGCGCCCGAAAGCGTTCGCGGACCTGCAAAAGCTTTTCGGTACGCACGGTGCGACTTGTTCAAACCCAGAGCCGCAATGAATTGGGTGGTGATCGACGTAGGCGGCAATGATCTCAGGGTGATCGGTGGCGTCAACTACATCGGCAGACGTTCTACGTCAAACACATCTACACGGATGCCGATTACGACGTTGCCAACGTCTGGTATGCAAGAAACAAAGGGTTAAGACGATGAGTGCAGCCCGCAACGACTTTCAAACCGTAATCGCAACGCTTGGCGAGCTACATGGGGTACTGGATCGCCTGCGCGGTGAGTTTGTGCATGGCATCAAGACCCCTGCCGACTATGAACGTGCGACCGACCTGCTCGATGCGCTCACCGACGGGCGCGAACTGAGCAAGACGGAGGAGAAAATTCTCGTTGAGCTCGAGGACGAAATCCTGGCCTATCAGCGCAACTGCGACCAGTTTCGCGAATCGAATGCCGCTTTTGAGGCGACCTGCACGCCTGTGCAATTGATCAAAGGTGACGGCTCATGTCGAAGCTGTCCCTCTTCCCGTCAGTAAAACTTCAGCTCATGACCTTCTGCAAGAGGGCTCTCAGACCGCCTATTCAGTGGAGGAGACTGGTGCTGGTGAATACAACGTGGTGACTTCGACGGGCCGCAGAAAGACAGCCAAAGAGTCGGACAAGGGGTAGGGCAGTCGTCTGCTGATCAGGGGGCAGGGTCGGTCGTCGATCCACGGGAGTTCAGGATGACACGCACCGCCATGATCACCCCCACAAGCACAGCCGCAAGACCTGACGTCTCCAAAAGTGTCGGTAGCCGGCCATGAAACCACAAGCCAAGCAGCGTCGCGAACAGCGACTCCAAGGCAATCAATTGTCCGGAAAACACCATGGGCAGGCGTCGGGACGCGGCGTTCCAGGCCCAGGCCCCGACAACGGATGACATCAGCGCAATCACGAAACCCCAGAGATACAAAGGCCCCGCAACGGAAACACTAAAACCCAGGCTCGGCAGTTTGAGCAGGTCGAGCGCTTGTATCGCCGGTAATAAGCACAAGGTGCCGATGCCGGCGCCAGCCATCATAAGGCCGGTCCACGCGCCTGACGCGCGGGGTGGCAGCGTTAGCAAGGCACGCTGGTTCAACCAGCTGAATGTGAGCCATAACACCACGGCACCGATTGAAAACAACAAGCCCATCAGCCATGAGCCATCGTTTGCAACGGGTTGATGGACAGCGCCGAGGTTCGACAGTAGAAGCCCAACCGTCAAAAAACCCAGCGGGATTGCCAGTTTGCGCCATTGGAGGGTTTTGGTCGTGGCGTTGCCCAGCAGTGCCAGCAAGACCGGCACCATGCCAATAAAGGCCGGGGTCAGCACCGGCCCACCGAAGATGATGCCGGCGGCGATGCAGGCGCTATAGCCGAGGTAGCCGATCACACCCAGCCCTGCGGCCAGAAACACCTGAGCGCGACGCAGGAGCCACAGTTGGTCCCGATAGAGCAGCACGACAGCCAGGCCCAGGGCACCGGCGATCAGGAACCGTACGATCATCAAGTCATAGATCGTGTAGGCGCCGGTGACGTAGGGCGCTATGAAGTTCAACGCCCAGCTCAGTGTCGCGACGACTGCGAGGGCCAATCCGGCGATGAGGTTTGAGTGGGCCTGGATCATCAGGCGTGCGCCCCGACACACCGGCCATTGCAGCGAGTCCCCGAACCTTCTATAAAATCTCGCGCTGACATCGCGTTCCTCTCGACCGTCGTTGTCCCTGGAAATCTGACCCGCATGGAGCGTCATCGTGAGCCAATCGCTTCGCCCTCTCAACTCCCAGACTGACATTTACCCGCGTACTACGTCCCGCGTCCTGCGACATGCCTGGAACTTCACCTTACTGACGCTGCTCACCGGCTGCGGAGCGCTGTCGGATGCACCCCTATTCAACGCCTGACGGTGGTGAGACCGCGCGCTTGCGAGTGATCAGCGATGGCATGGTCAGGGCCGTACCCCAGTCCGATTGTGTGGACTTCCGCCTGCCGGGCGCGGGCGTCATGGTGGCGTTCCGCGATGGCTACGCCAATCGCAACGGCGAGAGCCTGGGCATGCCAGATGACGACAAATACTCATCTTCCACGGTCATGTCTGAGCTGCTGGTGCCTGCCGGGGAGCCTATTTCTTTTCATTACATCGGTGATCGATGCTACAACATGTTCAGCTTTGTCCCTAAGGCAGGGGAGGATTACCAACTGGACGCTGCGGGGCGTTTTGAGTGTGAGGTGAGGCTCAAGCAACTGCCCGCGGCAACGACGCAGCTTCCCCGTTCATTCTTGAAGGACAGCAAACTGTGCAGGGTGACGGATAACTTTTAGCGTGGAGGTTTTCCAAGGACCCTATAACGTTGAAAAAGGCGTTTCATCATGAGCCCCAGCCCCACGTTCCAAACCCGCCGTCTCATCCTCGCACCCCTTGAACTGACGGATGCACCGGCTATCCAACAGCTATTTCCCCATTGGGAGGTGGTCCGTTACCTGGACAGCCGCGTGCCCTGGCCTTACCCGGATGACGGCGCGCTGACATACGTGCGCGACCATGCGCTCCCGGCTATTGCAGCCGGACGCGAGTGGCACTGGATGATCCGCCTTGCCGAGGAGCCGGCACAGAGCATCGGCAGCATCAGCCTGTACGACCAGCCCGGCAACAACCGAGGGTTCTGGCTGGCGCCGCAGTGGCAGGGCCAGGGCTACATGCGCGAGGCTTGTGAAGTGATCAATGCCTACTGGTTCGAAACCCTGAAACACCCCGTCATGCAAGTACCCAAAGCGGTGGGCAACCAGGCTTCGCGCAGGGTATCGGAGCGTGAAGGCATGCGCCTGATCGGGACGCAGGAAGGGGATTTTGTCTGTGGGGCGTTGCTCAAGGAGGTCTGGGAGATGACGCGTGAGGCGTGGCTTAAGAAAAAGGTGAATGGTGGTGAGTAGACGTCACCGACGATTGGCGTCCAAATCCGTTAACGACGACGTACAACAGTGGACCGATTGATACAAAGATCACCGTGATCAGGACGTAGGGCAGCAACGATATGAGCGACCTGCCTTTCGAGCGAGTGTCCCTGTACATCCAAACGCACGCCATGCAAGCGAGCAGATAGAGATCGATGACTACCTGCGCGGTGTCTGGGCTAGACATGAGCCTGACGCCGAACGCCACGAGTGATTGCTCGGCGAAAAACACAGTACTCGCCGTGTACATTGAAAAAAGCAGCAGCACGACAAGTGCAACGTAGGGTCTTTTCACTTTACTTCCTTGGACTCGTTCATTGGTCAGTAGAGGTAGGCTAGTGATATGACCGTCATGGTTTCAATGACCTCTGAGGTCATGGATGAACGAGCCCGCAATGCCGGAGTCAACGGATGACCAGTCGACCTTTTTCTCGAGCGACGCCACCAACCTCAGCCGGTGCGCAGCTGCGTCACTTGCGCCAACAGGCCGGACTGAGTCAGCTGGACTGTGCATTGATAACAGGGGTATCTCAGCGTCACCTTAGTTGCATCGAGACAGGGCGTGCCAAGCCAAGCCCGGGCACTCTGCATAACTTGTTGACGGCCTTGGATGTTCCGTTGGAACGATGCAACGACATCTTCCTCGCCAGTGGCTATGCCCCTCGCTACGAAACGACACCGCTCACGTCGTCGTCAATGGATGTGGTACGTGATGCCATTAATCATGTCCTTCACGCCAATAATCCCGCTCCGGCGATTGTTCTGGGGGCTCAATGGGACATCCTTGCAGCCAACACCAGCGCGGGAGTTTTGTTCGATCTGGTGGGGCTTGCCAGAGACGCAGCCGATGGGCTCAACCTCTTGGTGACACTGCTGCAACCCGGTGGCTTGGGCGATCATTTGAGTAACGCCGAGGAAATAAGATTAGTGGCCTGGCAACGGGCCTCTCGGGAAGCCTTGAGTAATCCCGCGTTGGCTGAGATTCTGAAGAGCCTGCCGGCCCCACACCGCTCTGCGGCGCGGGTTAACGAGCTGCCTCCGTTGTTGCTGACGCGAGTCACGTCTCCCCATGGTGAGCTGAAGTTCATGTCAACGTTCACCACCTTCGGCATGCCGCTCGACATCACGATGAGCTCATTGCGTATCGAGCATCTGATTCCTGCCGACGCGAAGACCTGGGAGGTCATGACTAAGGCGTATGAGCAGACGCAACACTAATAATGATCAAGGAAGAACACATGCAACCGTCACTCAATCGAATCATGCTGTATGTCCGGGACGTTCAAGCGACCTGTGACTTTTATGAGCGTCATTTCGGTTTTACCAGCGAAAGAACAGTCGATGATCGCGTCACTGAATTGAGCCCTGCAAACGGTGGTGCGATCCTGATGCTTCATCCGGCAGGGAAGGCCGTTAAAACCGGGCAGGGCACTGTAAAGCTTGTCTTTGATCTCCAGGATGTCGAGGGTTTCAAGGCCAAGTGCCTGGCCCAAGGCCTGAGGTTTGGCGCTACGCACAGGGCGGATGGTTATTCTTTTTCCAACGCCAAAGACCCCGACGGTCATTCCATTTCCATCTCCAGCAGGGCGTTTGCATGCAGCTGAACTTTCAAAAGATGCATGCCAATGGCGATGACTTCGTTATTGTCGATTCGCGAAATTCGGCCAACCCGGTGACGAGTGCCATGGCCCAGCGAATGGGGGATCGGAACCGGGGCGTGGGCTTCAACCAACTCGCGGTGTTGCTCGATTGCGACGATGCCGATGCGCGGGTGATGTTCTGGAACGCGGATGGCTCCGCGCTGGACGTTTGTGGCAGTGCGACGCGGGGGGCGGCGGATATGCTGATGCGCGAAGCAAATGTGACTTCGGTTGCGTTGCGCACTCACCGTGGTCTGCTGACTTGCGAACGTACTCCGACCGGCGACATTTCCGTCGACATGGGCGTCCCGCTTTTCGGCTGGTCGGACATTCCTTTAGCGCAAGAGCTGGACTCCGCTGTCTTGCCACTGACCGACAGTCCTGCCGCGTGCAGCATGGGAAATCCCCACTGCACCTATTTTGTCGATGATCTGGCTAGCGTTGATATCGCGACGATTGCCCCGGCCATCGAAACCAACGCGTTATTTCCGCTCAAGACCAACGTTCATTTCGTCCAGATCATTGATCGCACGCATATTCGGCTGCGCATCTGGGAGCGTGGTGCAGGGATTGCACTGGGTTCAGGTTCTTGCTCGTGTGGCGCGGTTGTTAATGGGATTCGTCGTGGTTTGTTGGACAGCACCGTCGAGGTTGAATGTGATGGCGGGGGTGTGACCGTGCAATGGGATGGCGTGGGGGCCGTCTTTCTTATCGGGCCGGTGGAGGCGAGTTTTTCGGGGACGATGAGTCAAGGCTGAGTCGGTAGGTGTTTCAATCCTGGAGCAGGGATTTGCAGGACATTCAGTGCGTCAAGAAAATCTTCATTTGAGTCAGTTTGCGGATTTCTCTTAGCTCGCAGCTCTTAACGCGTTCAGGCTGCGCTTCACAGAACGGGTACCCACCGCCAATCTCCTGTGGGAGCGAGCTTGCTCGCGAAGGCGGCAACAAGTTACAACATGGTTTGAATAGATACACACTCCGTGGCGAGGGAGCTTGCTCCCGCTCGGCGGCGCAGCCGTCGTAGACCGATTGATGCAGTTTGTCTGGAAGAACGTTTTGGGGCGGCTTCGCCACCCAGCGGGAGCAAGCTCCCTCGCCACAGGACTATGGAGATTTGCATCATTTCTCGATGATCCTGAGCCACGGCCAGCGAGCCTGATAACTTTTCGCGCACCAAGTGCATAGATCTCAAGGACGCCCAATGCAATTGCAAAGCAGGCCAGTGACGGCCGATGACATCAAGACTCTCTGTAGCTTTGCGCAGGACGCTCGGGAACTGTTCTATATGTTCCCGAAAGCCCAATACCCTCTAACTGAGGCGCAGTTGGCTGACGCTATCGCTCAACGATTCGATTCGACGGTCATCGAGGCTGGGAACCGTGTCGTTGGTTTTGCTAACTTCTATCGGGCTGAAACCGGTGGGGTTTGCTGTATCGGCAATGTCATCGTTGCCCGAGAGGCTCGAGGTCAAGGTGTTGCCAGTTTTCTCGTGGAAACGATGACGGCCCTGGCGTTCGACCGCTATGACGCCACTGAGGTGCAGGTATCGTGTTTCAATGAAAACACGGCAGGCTTGCTGCTTTATCCAAAGCTGGGCTTTTTGCCCTTTGCTGTCGAAGAGCGAGTTTCTCCAGATAAGCGTAGAACCGCACTTATCCATATGCGTCGCGTTAGATCGGGCCGTCCCTAGATTCTTTTGAGCGACCGCCCCAGAAAATGCCTGAAAACCCAAGCCCAGCCCAACGCGACTGATTTACAATGCCATTCCTTCGACAGAGACCGGCCTTTCGTGGATGCGTTTTCCCTTGTCTATCAACACCTGAGCGCATGGGTAATCGCACCCGTCACCCAGCAGTTCCTCGGCATTTTCAACCTGAACGGCCGCCTCGGCATCCTGTTTCTCTGCGCCTCCTACGGTGTCGCCTATGGCCTGTTCCGTTTCAGAAAGCACCATGGCCTGACTGACGCTCGTTCGTTCTGGCAATTCATCGGTGGTCGTGGGGTGTACCTGCATCGTTCGGCGTTGCTGGACTATCGCTACTACTTCGTCCGGGCCATTCTCAAGATTGCCTTGGTGTTGCCCATTGTTCATCTGGTCGATCCGTACATCCTGCGCTCCGGGGATTACCTGGCTTTTTTCAGCAACCTCTGGGGCGCGCGTCCGCGTCTGGGGGAGAACCTTTCGCTCGCCTTGCTCTATGGGTTGGGGGTGTTTCTGGTGAAGGATTTCGTCCACTACTGGGCGCACCGGGCGTTTCATTCGCGCTGGCTCTGGGCTTTTCACAAGGTGCATCATTCGGCGCCCGTGCTGGTGCCGGCCACCGCGAGTCGGGTGCATTTTGTGGAGAAGATCGTCGAGAAGCTCTGCATTACCGCCTGCCTGGGCCTTTTCACGGGCTGCTTCTGGTATGTCTGTGGTGGTGAGATCAGCCGCTACACATTGTTCGGCGTGACGTACCTGGTGTTCATTTTCAATAGCCTGGCGGCCAACTTGCGTCACACCCATGTCTGGCTGTCCTTTGGCCCGGTGCTGGAACATGTGCTGAACAGTCCGGCTCAGCACCAGATCCACCACAGCGATGCTCCGCGCCATTTCAACCGCAATTTCGGCGTCAACCTGTCGCTGTGGGACTGGCTGTTCGGCACGCTCTATGTCACCCGCACGCAGCCTGAGCACTTGCGTTTCGGCACCGGAGAACAGGACCACCAACGTTACCTGACGGTGTATAGCCTGATTGTCACGCCTTTCGTCGAAACTGCCCGCAAGTGCCTGCCCGCGTTTTCATATCAACGCCAAGACGCCACAATGCGCCCAACGCCTGCCATCGGATCAGCGAGTGCTGACACGGGCGAGGTTGAGCGAAAAACCAGCAAGGAACGCCCATGAATTTCTTCAAGAAGCTCTTCGGTTCATCGAAAGCCCCTGAACCCCAAGACGACCAGCCTGCGCCGCAATCCCACGAGCTTGGCGACCTGACCGAGGCTGAAGCCGCCAATCTGGCCGTCCGGGAAGCCGGCGCAGCGTGCCTGGATCGTCATTGGAGCGCTGTCGGCACGGTCGAGCGGGATGTCCTGGCCTACCTGATCAGCCCAACCTTTTCCGGCGGCCCGTACTGGCCTTCGACCCGCCAGGCCTACCGCGTGGTTCGCCGTGGCGACACGATCATCCTCGCCACTGAAGGCCTGTCCGATCCATTCGATGATACGGAAGGAATGGGCAACGGCTTCGAGATGGAATTGTTCGTCGAAACCGCGGATATCCCCGAGCACGCCTATGGTCCAGTGGGGGAGGTCGATCCTTTCAAAGGCAGCTGGGCCTTCGAGCTGCTGGAGCACGTCGCCAAAACGGTGGCCGACGCTGGCGGCATCACCCACCAACTTGACCAATACGGGACGCTATCCCTTGAACTGCCCGGGCTCAGCCAATCGCACCACATGAGCGATCAACTGCCCAAGCTCTTCGTGACCGATGACGACTCCACCGGCGTTCTGCTCGGCGCCCCGGAGCCGGATTTCCCTACCCAACTGGATGACATGCCTTTGTCCCCGGTCAGATTGGTGCCGGTGGTATTGATCACCGCGCCGGAGCTGGAGTACGTGCGTTCGGGCGGGCGAGCGGCGCGGGAGGATCTGGTGAGCCGTTTGCAGGCGGCGGGCGTTGGGCATATGAGCAGTCTGCATCGGGCGAGTGTGGTGTGATGCTTCGCGGTAATTGATTAGAAACGGATGCTCAAGCGTGTCATTGTTCGCTCTAGTGGTAATCGTCGCATTGGGCATTCAAGGAGAGTTGAAGCACCCATGGAATCGATTAAAGAAATTGAAAGAGCTGTCAAAAGCGCCCCGATACGAAGCTTTCATCGTGCTTTAGCAAGCTTTCGGACTTGAGTCGCGCCGCCATCAGTAGCTGTTTGGGTCATTGGAAAGCTCTCTACCTACAGCTCTGTAACGCGTACTTAAGAAACGATGAATGGGTGGCGAAGGAGCTTGCTCCCGCTTGAGTGCGAAGCGCTCACAAAAAGGGCCGCTACGCAGCCCAGCGGGAGCAAGCTCCCTCGCCACAGGTTGTCGGCTGGCTGGCTTATAGAGTGGAACCTGCCGGGGCCGCATCCAATCGTCGTGCAATCACATCCATCACGTCGCACCCATCACGCAGGGGGATGCAGCAAAGTTGTGCCAGATCCTGAAGGGTCGCGGGGTCGATCGTCTGTTCATCGCGCATCGCCAAATTTTCCAGGAACTGGGTAGCGGCACGGATTCGGTAGGCTGCTGAGTCGAGCAGGATGTGTAGCGGCGCGGTGGTATCGACGTAGAGGGGTTGGTCGTCGGCGTTGCTGGTCAGGCCCATGTGTTGGTTCATGACAATTGCCTGTGTTGTTGGAATTGTGTCAATCGGGTCGCCAAACCCGGCCGCCATTTGGGCGACGCCAAGACTATAGTCGCCACCGTAAAAAATACGCAAGGGATTGATAGGGAAGGGGATTCCCAATCATATGTAGGACGTTGCCATAATCGTAAGCATCCGAGCTGTACGTCTTACAAATCAGCAGGGCCACCACCTACATCTTCCGCGGGCAAGAACATCATCCCGGAGCGGCTTTTTCTATTTGCAGATTACTCTGAACAGGGCGCGTCACAGAGGGCCTTCATACCGAGTACGATGTCGCAAGCGAGTGCTCTCGCATCCGTCGATACCCCCAAATAGTTACCAGTAATACAGCTGCTCCGGCTGCCAGAGCAACGTTAAACCCATAGCGAGCCCCTTCCATATCCACCAGTTGGCCCGACGCTGCAGCCCCCATCGCCACCCCCACATTCAAGCCCGCCAGTAACCAGGTCATGCCTTCGGTCAATTGTCGCTCCGGCACAATTCGCTCCACCAAGGACATCGCCACAATCATGGTGGGCGCAAAGAATAACCCTGCCACCAACACTGCTCCTGAGAGGCTGGTAATGTTACTAGCCATCAACAAGGGCAGTGTCGTTGCGGCAGTTGCAAGGCCACCCACCAGCAAGAGTTTGTGCAGCGGCGTTTTCAGTTTTAGCGCACCGAACAACAAGCCCGTGGCGCACGAGCCGATGGCGTAACAGGACAACACGATACTGGCCGCTGCCGGACTGCCCATTTGTTCCGCGAACGCGACACTCACGATATCGACCGTTCCGACGATGACGCCCATCGCGACCATCAGCAATGTTAATAGCCGGACGTCTGCCAAGCGAAAGATTGAGGCTGTTCGCGTGCTCATTTCTTCAGCCGATTCTACAGGCGGTTCGGTGGATACTTGCGCTGCCAAAGCAAGTGCGCCAATCGCCAGCAGTACAACTGCCGCTAACGGTCCTGCCTGGGGGAAGACGGCCACGCTCAAACCAACGGAAATCGGAGGGCCTGCGATAAACGTCACTTCGTCCAGCACGGTTTCGAGTGAGTAAGCTGTTTGCAGGTGCGGCTTGCCCCTATAGATCGCAGTCCAGCGAGCGCGGACCATGGCCGACATGCTCGGCATGAAACCCGCTAACACAGCGGCTACGAACAATGTCCAATCGGGTGTATGCCAGTAGGTACAGGCAAGCAGTAGAAGAGTACCCAAAACACTGATGCCAGCAGACAAGGGCAGTACCCTGCGCTGACCGTATCGATCCACCATGCGTGAAACCTGCGGTGACATTAATGCATACGTCAGGACGAAGGTGGCAGAAATCGCGCCTGCCAGTGCGTAGCTGCCCCGTAACTGCGAAAGCATGGTGATGATGCCGATACCTGTCATGGGGAGTGGTAGACGGGCGAGGAGGCCTGCAAGGGAGAATCCCTTGGTGCCAGGGTCTTGGAACAGTATTCGGTACGGATTGGCCATGCTCGATACTCCTTATCGAAGAGTTCAGCTTGTCGGGGCGTCGCTGAACTGTAAATATACATTCAATGCGTATGATTAAAATCCTATAATCATACGCAGTGAATGTAAATGGCTTATTGGTCTGGAGTTATCATGGTTCGACGTACACGCGCTGATATGGAAGAAACACGTACCACGTTGCTGAAGACCGCACGCCAGGTTTTCAGCGAACATGGCTATGCCGAAACGTCCATGGATGATTTGACAGCGATGGCTGGCCTGACGCGGGGCGCGCTTTACCATCATTTCGGCGACAAGAAAGGTTTACTCACGGCTGTGGTCGCTCAAATTGATGCGGAGATGGACACGCGGCTACAAGTGATTTCGGACAGTACAGACAACGCATGGGAGGCTTTCCGGGATCGCTGTCGCATGTACCTGGAAATGGCACAGGAGCCTGAAATACAGCGCATCGTATTGCGGGATGCGCGCGCTGTTCTGGGTAGCTCCCCACCAGAAGCGCATCGGCACTGTGCAGCCTCCCTACAAAAGATGCTTGAGCAACTGATGCTGCAAGAGACGGTTGTACAAACCGATCCCGAAGCATTGGCGATGCTAATCCATGGTGCCTTGTGCGAAGCAGCATTCTGGATCGCAGAAGCTGAACCAGGTTCAGACAGGCTGTTGCAGGCCCTGGGGGCACTTGAGCTTCTGCTTAAGGGCGTCCGTAGCTGAAATCAGGGGCATAGGGGGTGGATCCCAGTGTGGGTAATACGGTGCGGTTGATAATGGGGTGCTCTTCCCAGATGACGAATTCTTCATGGAGTTTTCGTGGTGGTGCAAAAAAGAAGGGCGTAATCATTGCATCAGCATCACACCGAAGTGGCCTAACACCGATATCTAGGCCGCTGCAGTGCTACAGGTCCAAGATTTTCGTCATGATGATCGTGCGCTCAGATTTGTGAAACTCATCCCTGACTTTTATAAAGCCAAGCGAAGCATAAAAGCCTTCTGCGGTGATTGAAGAGGGAACCCGTAGCAGGTTCAGACCTGCGTTTATGGCGATCGATTGAAGCCTCTCCATCAGGTGTCTCCCGAGACCCTGCCCTTGATAGCTCGGCTCGACAAACACGCTTCGGACAACGTCCTGATCAAGACTCGCCGTTGCAACAATATGGTTGTCGACTATTGCTACGAGTATCTGACGTTGAGCCAACAATTGAAGAATTGCCAAGGGAGAAAAATTTTGCGCCACTTGATCGATAATTTCGGATGAGTAGTCTTGGGCATTGGACTGGCGCAGAGCATTGATGATCGTTTGACTGATGGCCGGGGCATCGGCAGCCATAGCGTTTCGAATCAGGTAACCCATCAAGGTAATTCCTTGCGCATAATGGCTGAGCATAGAAGGATTCGGCCTCACTGACCAAAACGAAAGGCGCAATGGCTGCTGTCTTCCACGATCTCTCTTTCACGAAGGGCAGCTATGGATGACAGCTCTCGTTTCGATGCGCTCATCGAACCTGGCGGTATCTCTTTTGCATTCTTGCTGACCCTTTCAAATCCACCCTCAAGGACGAACCCGTGACCGCATCCCCCGTCAAACTCATCTTCCTGCCCGGCGCCTCGGGCAACACCCAGTTCTGGCATCCGGTCGCTGAGCGCTTGGCCCACCCGGCGCAGCAAGTTCATACCGGCTGGCCCGGTTTTGGAGACACACCGCCCGTGCCTGGCGTGACCGGCATGAGTGACCTAGTGGCGCGTGTGCTGGCCGAGATCGACCGGCCCACAGCGCTGGTGGCGCAATCCATGGGCGGTATCGTCGCTGTGCTTACAGCGCTTGAACGTCCTGAACTGATCACCCACTTGGTGCTGACCGTCACCTCGGGCGGGGTGGACATGTCGGCGCTGGGCGCGCAGGACTGGCGCCCGGATTTTGCGGCGGCCAACTCGACGCTGCCGAGTTGGTTTCTCGACGACCGCACCGACCTCACGTCCCGCTTGGTCGAGTTGCGCATGCCGGTCCTGCTGCTCTGGGGCGACGCTGATCCGATCAGCCCCGTTCGCGTCGGCCAGTACCTTGCCCAACTGTTGCCCCGCGCTGAACTGCACGTTTTTTCTGGTGCCGATCACAGCCTGGGCTTTACTCACGCAGATGAGGCGGCGAGGCTGATCGAGAGACATCTGGCCAGCAAGTGAGCGGAGCACTTGTTATCGACGTGTCGGACTGATTGTGCGGCGCGGCGTGTTTCAAGACCTTCAGGACCCAATACCTTTTCGAGACATCAATGACTGACTACCGCGGCCTCATCCTCGAAGACACCCGTGAAGGCGCCACCGAGCGTGCCATCACGCAACTGGAAGCCAGCCTGGGGGCTCGCTTGCCGGACGACTATCGCCAATTCCTCAAGACCTGCAACGGCGCCTACGTGGAATACGATGTGCTGGCGACCCTGGCCAATGGCGACGAGGAACTGCTTAGTTTTTCGCTGTACGGGCTGGACCCGGACAAAGCGTATGAATCCAACCCCTTCGAACTGGAGCAACTGCGGGCCCAGCCCGGCTTCCCCGAGACGGGATTGCTGCCGATCGGTCGCGACGGCGGCGCGAGTATCTTGCTGCTGGACCTGCGGGAAGGGCGCCAGGACGTGGCGGTGATGGTGGCAGGCTTGCCCGCTTGGACTGGGCGTCGTCAGCAGGGCGATGAGTACGTGGTGCTGGCGGACTCTTTTAATGGTTACTTGGATTCGCTGCATTTATCGCAAGAGCGGATCGAGGAGCATATCAATCACTTCATGATCAGCCCTGAGAGTATCGAGGCGACGTTGGAGTGGCTGGATAAGGGGAGTCCGGGCTGGCGGGAGCGGTATCGGGAATTGTGGAACGCGAGGGTTGTGGATCGGTTGATTTGAAGGCTGATTGGGTGGGTGAATTCCGCTTTTCTGGATGTATACAGCAGGCTTCTTTGGGTCGACTCCGTCCTGTCCTGACCGGCAGCAGTCGGCCATTCAAAGGAGCTCCAAGTATTAGCCGACGGCTGGGCCTTCAGTCTCAATGGCAGTGAACACTCCCGACCTTGTTATCCATATGACAACACTGCCCTGGCGGTGAGCTTTTACGGCATCCGCCTCCGTGCTCGAGAATCTCCGCTCCGTTCTGTGACATACCGTGGCTAGAGGAGCTGACTGCCAGCGAAGGGAAGTTGAAAGCAAACAGCAGAGTAAAACCAATAGCCAAACGTTTCATGGGGAGACCTCATAATGCCATCATTGCTGATAAGCCAATAGAGCACGGAATCACACAATGATCCATCGAAATAGTCGCGTCGAGTGGCTAGGGGATTTGGGGAAAAGTCCGCCAGAAGCCATTGCCATGCATATCGCCAACACAGGGAAGCATCACGATGAATATCAGGGAACGTCTTTTTCTTGAGGTCGATGCAACTGCCAGAAACCATGGCATATCAGGTTTCAACCGCTTCATCTGCGTATTGATTATCGGCGCGGTGCTGGTGGCGGTATTGGAAACCGAGCAGTCTGTAGCCGAAACCTACCATCAGATGTTCAGGGCAGTAGAGTGGTTGTTGTTTGGGATTTTTCTGATCGAGTATTGCTTGAGGGTCTACGTTGCTCCAATGAATCCCCTGTTCTCGGGCAAATATGGCCGGCTCAAATACATTTTCAGTGTCTGGTCGATCATTGACCTCATTGCTCTACTACCTTTGCTGCTGATTGTATTCGACGGCACCACCTTCTACTTGCGCTTGGCCAGACTGCTGCGAATTCTCAGGGTGTCGAAGCTTGGGCGTTTCACAAGAGCTTGGACGCTTCTGTGGCAAGCCATCTCCAAGCGCCGTTACGAATTGATGCTGAGTGGCATGGCCGCATTGATGCTGCTTCTGGTCTCCAGCACCTTCCTCTACGTGCTTGAAGCTGCTGAGCAACCGGAAGCCTTTGGCAGCATCCCGAGAGCCTTGTGGTGGAGTGTCGCCACGCTGACAACGGTTGGTTACGGAGACGTCACTCCGATAACTGCTGCCGGTCGCTTTTTCGCCGGTATTACTGCGGTGGCTGGTATTGGGTTGGTCGCCATGCCAACCGGCATATTAGCGGCGGCTTTTAGTGACGCGTTTCAGAACCAGGAAAGCAAGAAGGCTGGAGATGGCATTTTGATTTCGGCGCCGGATCAAGAACGCACCTAGGCAGTACTTGAACATTGGACAAAAACAGGGGATCTACTTATAAGGCCCATCGGAGGCCCATCGGGGACAGATCACGATATTGATGACGCTGATAATCCGTAAGGGGTCGGCTGCTGCCCTTCGAGACAGACTAAAATCGGCCAGGAGCGGTCCCTCGCGGCCGGTTTGCGAAGCCCGCTACCGAGGCTCTATCCGACGTTCGTAGGTATGGAAAATGCAAAGACGTCGATCAAAGGTGACAAATGACGTGGTGCATCATTGCTCCGCCCCTAGGATTTAAGAGGGTGCCGCCACGACATGGAGATGCTCGACGATTGCCTGAAGCGCTTGCCGCAGTATTTCGCCGCTAACGGGATCATTCGCTATGGCGACTGGATCGGTCTGCTTGCCCAATAATTGCAGAGTGACGCAAGCATCGTGGACGAGCGTTGCGGACATCGTTTCCAAGACCAGCTTCAAAGCGGCTTGGGCAGCAGATGCTCTAGGCGAGGTGTTGAAAAGTGCGACTGGCTTTCCGGGAAAATCCAGGCTTCCTACCAGCCAATCCAGCATGTTCTTGAAGGACCCTGGTATCCCGCGAGCGTATTCCGGGCAAGAAATCAGGAGGCCGTCTGCCTGACCCACTCGAGTGCGCAAATCAACGATGCGCTGGGGAAGGTTGACTTCGAGGTCCGGATTAAAGTGGGGTAGTTCGCCAATCTCATCGTAATGTTCGACTACAACGCCCGGCGGCACCAACAGGCCTGCCGCGATGAGTGTGTGCGTATTTGACGACGCAGTGCGTAGGCTGCCAGACAGGGAAAGAAGACGAAGCATCTTGATTGAACCGTGATCGATCGGGTGCGTAGTATCCCATGCCTGGCAGATATCCGGCCCTCTGCCATTTGCGCCGTGACTGATATCCAGGAGAGGCGGCTGCTCCGCGGATCCTAAGGCGACATTCGCTGTAACGATGCGACAGTCAGAAACGGCCAAGTGCGGACTGACACACGGATTCTGTCCATTCGCGCGAACCAATGGGCACTCTGTAACAACCGCTGAACCTAACGACTTTCGTAGAGAGGTTGCCGATGCAGGACACACCAACCATGTAACCCACACGCTACGGAGAACCAAGGTATCGCTAACCTATCGCAGGACGAAGAACCTGAGAGCAGTGCAACTCCTGCTTGGCCGTACGAAGCTTGAATGTACCGTCAGATACCTGGGGATCGAGGTCGATGACGCCCTGGAAAGGGAGGAACAGACGGACGTCTGACTACCCACTACAACGGTCGAGGTTAGACCGTCGCAGTCTCTTGCCAGGCTCGAGGTCGGCCAATGCCCATATGACCAGCAGGAAGGATTTGTTCAAGCATTGCTTGGCGAGGCATCAATCGCTGCCGATCTTTCATCGTGACGCTCCAGCTTTCCAGGCGTCTATAACGTTGTAGCCAAGGTTGGCTCTCATTCTGGAAGAGGGAGAACTTTTATGATCATTAAACCGCGCGTTCGCGGCTTTGTCTGTGTGACTACCCATCCCACTGGTTGCGAAGCCAACGTCAAGAATCAGATCGATTACGTTACTACGAAAGGATTGATCACCGGAGGGCCAAAGAACGTACTCGTGATCGGTGCATCGACTGGATACGGACTTGCTGCGCGGATAACGGCAGCTTTTGGTTGTGGCGCCAGCACTCTCGGTGTGTTTTTCGAACGTGAAGGCGATGAGGGTAAGCTCGGCACTGCCGGCTGGTACAACACTGCGGCCTTTCATACGTTTGCCGAGTCCGACGGCCTCTACGCCAAGAGCATCAACGGCGATGCTTTTTCCGATGAGATCAAACAGAAGACTATCGACGTTATCAAACGCGACTTCGGCAAGGTCGACCTGGTTGTTTACAGTCTTGCCGCACCGCGCCGGACACACCCCAAGACGGGTGAAGTGTTCAGTTCTACCCTCAAGCCGCTCGACAAGGCCGTGACGTTGCGGGGCCTGGATACTGATAAGGAAGTGGTCAAGGACACCACGCTACAACCCGCGACCCAAAGCGAAATCGATGGCACGGTGGCCGTGATGGGCGGCGAAGACTGGCAGATGTGGATCGATGCCCTGCACGAAGCGGGTGTTTTGGCGGATGGGGCGAAAACGACCGCGTTCACGTACCTGGGCGAAAAGCTGACTCATGACATCTACTGGAACGGCTCCATTGGTGCGGCCAAGAAGGACCTGGATCAGAAAGTCCTTGGTATCCGTGAACGGTTGGCTGTTCTGGGGGGCGATGCGCGGGTCTCGGTATTGAAAGCGGTGGTTACTCAGGCAAGTTCAGCTATCCCGATCATGCCGCTGTACCTGTCATTGTTGTTCAAAGTCATGAAAGCGCAGGGCACACACGAGGGGTGTATCGAGCAGGTCTATGCGCTCTACAAAGACAGCTTGTACAGCCATTCTCCAGTGATGGATGAAGAGGGCCGCCTGCGCGCGGACTACAAGGAGCTGGCTCCCGAAGTCCAGGACCGCGTCAAGCAACTTTGGGATCAGGTTAGCAACGATAACCTCTACGAACTGACTGACTTTGCCGGTTACAAAGCGGAGTTTCTGCGTCTCTTCGGTTTCGGGATCGAAGGGGTTGACTACGAGGCTGAGGTAGATCCGGACGTCAAGATCTCCAACCTGTTCCAGGCTTAGGTCGCAAGTATGGATAGCTGCCTCGATGCTCCATGCAGAGGCAGCTGCTGCTCAAGAGGGGGTGTAACAGGATGTCTGCTTTTTAGCTGCTCGGCTCGGTATAGGTAGCAATGTCCCACGTCAGCATTATCTGGGTGATGGCGGCATCAATGACCCCATGTTGCGTGTTATCCCGAGCGAGGATGGAAATACCCTGCAGGAAACTGTCGAACACCGTAGCCATCGCGGGCGCGTGAATATTGCCCGGCAACTGACCGGCGCTGACCCCCCGCTCAACACACGCCAAAATCCCCGCGCGAGTGCGGGCGCGAGATTGGGTCAGGGCTTCGACCACCCGCGCACTCTCTGGGTTGGGCGCGCTCATCACCCCGAGGGCCACCATGCAGCCCTTGGGATGGCCGTCTTCACACTGCATGCGCGCCGACTGGCGCAGCGCGGTCTCGATGGCCTGGCGTGGCGGCAGGTTATCGTCCCACAGGCATTCGGTGACCTGAGCGAAGGTCGTCAGGTAACGCTGCACACACTCATCAAACAAGGCCTCCTTGGAGCCGAACGCCGCGTAAAAGCTCGGTGCGGAAATCCCGCCACCCAGTCCGGCTTTCAACTGAGCGAGGGAAGTTGCGTCGTAACCGTGTTGCCAGAACAGGTGCATGGCCTGTTCCACGGCGTGGTCGCGGTCGAAGGTGCGGGGGCGGCCCATTTGCGCCATTTCACGGCTCCTGTGGATGATGAGATAAATACTAGTCGATACATAAGTCGTTGACAACGTGCGCTGACTGCCCTCAACATTTATATCGATCAGTATTTAAGTCGAAGTCCTCACTCAAGGAATCTCCCGTGACACCCTCAATTACCTTATCGGCAGCGCCCGAGCGCTTGCCCATTGGCGCCTTGCTCGCCCTGGCCATGACCGGCTTCATCTGCATCGTCACCGAAACCCTGCCCGCCGGCTTGTTGCCGCTGATCAGCCAAGGCCTGGCGATTTCCCCCTCCATGGCCGGGCAAATGGTCACTGCCTACGCCCTGGGCTCGGTGCTGGCGGTCATCCCCATGACCATTGCCACCCGCGCCTGGCGCCGTCGCAACGTGCTGCTGCTGACCATAGTCGGTTTCTTGCTGTTCAACTCCATCACCGCGCTGTCATCCCACTATGGCTTGACCTTGGTGGCGCGCTTCTTCGCCGGCGTCGCGGCGGGGCTGGCCTGGAGCTTGCTGGCCGGCTACGCCCGGCGCATGGTCGCGCCCCATCAACAGGGCAAGGCGCTGGCACTGGCCATGGTCGGCACACCGATTGCCCTGTCTTTGGGTGTGCCTCTCGGCACCTGGCTGGGTGGCCTCGCGGGGTGGCGCACTGCCTTCGGCATCATGTCGGGCCTGACCTTGGTGCTGATTGCCTGGGTACTGGTGAAAGTCCCTGACTACTCACCCCAACTCGCGCACCAGCGCATGTCGTTATGCACTGTACTGACCACGCCCGGCGTGCGACCTGTACTGGCGGTGGTGATCAGCTGGATGCTGGCACACAACATTCTCTACACCTACATCGCCCCGTTCGTGGCGCCGGCGGGTTTGGAGGATCAAGTGGATTTGGTGCTGTTGGTGTTTGGTGTTGCGGCGTTGGTGGGGATTTGGGTGACTGCCAAATTGGTTGAGCCTTTGTTGCGCAAGACTGTGTTGGTGAGCCTGGCAGCGTTTGCGGCGGTTTGCGTGGTGCTTGGTTTTTTGGGTCGTGTGCCTGAGGTGATCTACATCGGCGTGGCGGTTTGGGGGTTGAGCTTCGGTGGGGCGGCGACGTTGCTGCAAACGGCACTGGCGGATGCGGCGGGGGATGGGGCGGATGTGGCGTTGTCGTTGAATGTGGTGGCTTGGAATAGCGCGATTGCGGGGAGTGGGGTGGTGGGTGGGGTGTTGCTGGATAGGTGGGGCGTCGCCTCTTTTCCATGGGCAATGGTGCTATTGGCGGGGGCGGGGTTTGCAATTGTCTGGAGCGCTCGGGTTCACGGCTTTAAATCGGGCCCGCGTGCGGCTGGCAGGCCTGCGGTTACGGGGCACTGAACCACATAAAAAAGCGGCTATCTGAGGGGGCGGCCTTAAATCGATAGCGGCTTTTTGATCGATTTCTGACATCTGTAAAGGGGCGTTATCGATCTATAGCTGATGGTCAGCATCGGCAGAAATCGGCCTGTGGGGCGCGCCTCGAAAACTCGGGGCAGCTCACATTTTGACTCGATACTACTTACAGACTCTCTCGGGCCGGCAGTGGTAGCGATTTTCCGACGCAGAATCATCATCCCCGCAGATACAAGGTGAGTTGCACTGCTGCTCGCGGATGGCCGCCGGCCACCCGCGAGCCCGTGCCATCAAGCCAGCAGCTTAAGCTCGTCTTTACCGTATTTGAGCGATTTCTCGTCTGGAATCATCAGGCCGGTGTGCTCGTCGCGCCCCTGTAGGACGAAGCGGGCGTCCGGCTTGCCCAGTTGGGTAGCGGCCTGCTGGCTGTCGGCGCCGATCTCGCCCTTCTTCATGCGGTTGACGATCACCCCCACCGCCGTATCGTTGAAGTCGCGCAGCATCCAGGCATCGCCATCGCTGTCGCCAGCCACCAACACCGGGCCATAGCCCTTCTGTTTAACCAGCACGTTCTTGATGCCGACGGTCTTGCCCGGACCGTAATTGAAGTGCCAGTCAGGCTGATAACGAGTGGTGTACTTGCCGCCTTCCATCGCCATGCGCAGGCCGATCACGTTCTCAGGCGGCACGCCGTATCCGTAATGAGGATTGCCCGCGAACACGCGTACCACATCGTCGATCGAGGCGGTGCTGATATAGACGTCGATGCCGTTGGCGCGCAGCGTGTGCATCAGGCCACGAATCTCCTCATGGATACGAATGCCATGGAAGTGGGTAGCGGCCACCACCCCGGCCCTGCCCGGTAATGTGCGCGAACTCTCGTACTTGACCTTGCGCAGCGCGTCGCCGATGGCGTAGTTGTTGGAAGCCTCGGCCATCGCCTGCAACTCAGCCGTGGTCATGTTCTTGTAGAAATACAGAATCCACTTGTAGCCGATCTCCACCGGGTAACTTTCGCAGATCGCGTCGTACATGAAGTAGAGCTTGGCGAGAAAATCCTTGTACTGCTCGCTGGTCTGGATCTCCTCCAGGCTCTTGTCGCCAGCGAGCCCCTTGTAGTTGGCGTGCAACCAGCGGTAATCCGCTTCCACATCGCTGGCGATGTCTTCCATCTTGACCGGCTTGCCGTCCACCGTGGTGTAGTCCTTCATGAACGCGCCGTTCGGCACGTCCTGACGCACCACAGCAGCGAACTCATCAGGCGTCAGCTTGTACTGCAAATGATTGATCTGGTAGACCAGCAGCGCTTCTTCACAGTCGTTCATGATGCAGGTGTTGTCCCAGTCGAACACCGCGTATGGGCGCTGGTCAGGACGGTAGGACGCGCTTTTGACGCCGTGCTGATTGATCACTGCTTGCAGACGCTTTTGGTTAAGCGGCGACCAGCGCGCTGGGTCCAGTGCACTCGGTGTGGTCGCAGGCGTGGCGGCTTGCGTTATGCGGGATGACAACAACAGCGGAGAGACGATGGAAACGATGGCGAGGGTGTTCAGAAACTGGCGACGCTGCATGGCATAGCTCCTACTGCTAGACGAGAGGTTGCAACCGAGGCGATGGCGAAAGCGTGTTTCGAAATACGGACGAGGGGAAGAGACCGTCCGGCCACGAGGCTAGCTCCAAATGCACAAAAAAACAATAATGCCTCAATATTACACAAATATGCCGCGCAGAGCGTGTCAGCTCAATGATCCTGGGGCCGAGCCAAACTTGACAGCGACTGACGCCCCTCCACAATGCGTGCTCGAACAGCAGGAACACACGGTATGTGGCAAGAAGAGCGTTACCAGCGGATCCGCGCACTGCTATCGACCTTGCAGCGCGTCACCACCGACCGCATCGTCACGGACCTGAATGTTTCTCGCGAGACAGTGCGGCGCGACCTGGTCGCTCTGGAAGAACAGGGAGAGTTGAAGCGGATACACGGCGGCGCCATCCGCGTTGAGGACGAAGCACCCATTGCCGAGCGGGCGCAAAGCAACGTCAAGTTCAAGCGTGACCTCGCGCGCGCCGCGGTCAGTCTGCTGTCACATGGGCAGACAGTGTTCATCGACGCGGGCACCACCACCGTCATCCTTGCCGAAGAGTTGGCCAAGCTGGGAGGGCTGACCGTGATTACCAACTCGTTCAACGTGGCACTGCAACTGCGCAACCCCGCCGCGTCGGGCGGTCGGCACAACGAGGTGCTCGTACTGGGCGGTTCACTCGACGATCGTGCGCCGGCGACGGTCGGCAGCACCACGGTGGCGGAAATTGCCCGCTATCGGGCCGACCTGGCGCTGTTGTCGCCGGTCGGCATCGACGCCCAGCGCGGTGCCAGCAACTACGACCACCGCGAAGCCGAAGTGGCGCGCGCCATGGCCGACAATGCCGAAGGCGTAGTCATCCTCGCCGATTACAGCAAGATTGGCGTGGAGAGCCGCGTCGCTTTTTGCCCGCCAGAACGCATCGACGTGCTCATCACCAACCACAAGGCCAGTACCGAAGCGGCGTTCGCCGCACTGAACGCCAAGCTCAAACGTATTGTCCTGGTGTAGCGGTGGTTTGGCGGTTGCAACAGGCATTGACGCAGCGTGATGCTCAAGTGCAGGTAACCGGGTAGATCTTGCACGATGCGACTCTCGGCGCGGGCAAACTGACGGTAACTGTATTGGCCGCTAAAAAGAGCAGGAACGAGATAGGAGCGAGTACTTTGAGGGCCTGCTTCTCGAAGCCATGAAGCGAGTGGAGTCAGGGGAGTAAGTTATCCCTTCGCCGCTTGAATCCAGTCCTCAGTCGAGACGGCCGATGGCGCGTGCAAGATTTGCGCGTGCCTGCTGCTCGAATGCGTCGAAGTACGCTGCAGTCGTATAGATCCGCCCGCGCGTCAGGAAGCCTTCAAGGACCTGGCGTCGCTTTTGGCGGTACACCGGCAGAGGCACAAACGGGTACTCGCGGCGAATTTGTTGGTCGTATTCCTCGAACCGTTCGAACGACGCTCCAAGGATCGCCAGATCCGTGTCCACCAATACCGCTTCGTCTGCCGACGCCGGGGCGCCGTCGTGTCGTGTCACCATCACCAGGTCGTAAAGCCTGCGTCGCGTTTCATCGCCCAAGCCGCTATCACGTGCCACGTCGTCCAACCATTGCGCACTGCGTAGCTCGTTGTCGCTGCGAAGCGGGTCGTAGATCGCATCATGGAACCACAGCGCGAGGTCGATTTCGGCGCAGGCCTGGCAGGCCGTGTTGACGACTCGGCGCACGTGAAGGCATTCCTTCAGATGCTGGAGGTTGTGGTAGGCGCGGTGCGGCTCGCAGTAGTGCCGAATGAGTGCTTCGTACGCCTCTTGTGACGGGCAAACAACGCCAAGCTCCGCCCAGACGCGAGCCCAGGCGGCGAAACCCGTGTTATCCGCCGCGTCTAGGTCGCTGTGTGTGCTGGCCGGGGATAGACCGTTCTCTTCTGGCGAACTCGTCATCGTTTCTCCTGCGCTTCAAAATGAAAAAATGAAGAGGGGAAAGAGGACAAATTTACTTTTGCTTCCATAAAACAAATCTGTGCCCTTTTTCGATTTTTCGCGGCGGTTCTACGCTAGGCGCTTCTCCAACACTCGACAGAAATAGTTTGGTCCGGCGGTTGGACCGCAGATAGATAACGCGACATGTCGATGGGGCCGTTGCTACAAGCTGCTTCATCTTCGCACGCGCTGATTTACGGGTAGTCCACATGAATCTGAAAAACTGCGGGAGGTTCCCTAGCTGCTCTGGGCAATCCTCTGGAAGATCGGGACGTGGGCGGCCTCGCTGGATCAACGTTCTGAGAAGCACACGCCAGAACCGAAGTGCCGATGAGCGATCAATCCATACCAAAAGATCGGCTCGGGCAATACGGTTGTTCCAAGTGGCAGAATGACCACCTTCAAAAATCCATTGATCGCGCGCCTCGACCTCGCGACAAAGCCGTGTCTTTTCGTCTGGGGTTCGCTCGATCCAACCAGGCTGCCAATGAATCGTGTCGATATGAATGACTGGCAGTCCGGTGTGTTTGCCCATTTTCCGAGCCAACGTGCTTTTTCCTGATCCAGGCTGGCCGATAATCATGACACGTTGCACGCAAGCCCCTACTTGTTGAGTATCCTGATAATGCTGGGCAGATGGGCCCCTCATCTAGCCTCCTTTATCAAGTCGATAACATCGCATTTCCGGCCTGGGCGGGCACGTGACTTTGACAGGCGCTCACGTAGGGCGAAGCGCTTACCCATGTTCCGCCGCCAACATCGACCTGAACTGAGCAGTGATCTCTGAAGATAACCCGGCAGCTTCGAACACTGCGCAGGTGAAGCTCACGGGGGCAGGGCCTGGAGCAGTGATGATGCGGTCCGCGACCACCGCGACTGGGCTGCTTCGATAAAACTCATTGCCTTCATAACCCACGGCATTCTTTTGCAAGAAGTCGGCGCTGTTCGAGGTATGAGGAACCGTGTCGAGAAGCCCGGCCCTGGCCAGTGCCAGTGTTCCTCCGCAGATCCCGGCAATAGTCGCGCCACTTGATCGACTCGCCTGAAGAAAATCGCGAATATCGGGCGCTTCTGCACGTTCCCAGACCATTCCACCAATGACGACGACAACGTCCGGTTTCCAGTCCAGGCATTCTTGCAAACGGCTATCAACCGTTATGGTCAATCCACCCTGTGAGCAGAACTGCCCCGTAGCAGGTGCGAAAAACCTGACGTCGATCCCGTAAAAAGGGGACGCAGTTCCAGCGATGAAAGCATATTCCCAGTCCGCAAAACCGGGTGTCAGTATCAATCCTACGCGTGCCATCAGTCAGAATCCTCCATGAATGCCAAATGACTGCCACGGCATTTTCGTTCAGCCGCAGCGAGTCAGTACCACCGGTTACAAACTGCCTTTTTTGTCTGCAGGTGCTTGCGCGAGAAACTCCGCTATCAGCGATGCTATTTGCTGCTGAATCACCCCCCGAGCACGACCGTCATCACCATCTCGACAAATGATCCCGTCCCCCGGCACGTCCTCTTCGAGCATCCCCTCCGCTCCCGGTTTGCACATCGACATGAAGCTGAAATGGCTTGCGTCTTTGATCTCGACATAGCGGCTTGTCGCCGAGGGCAGGCGCTTGGCCAGGTTGGCAGATTCCAACTCGGCGGGAAGCTCTCGCGACGGTACACCGGCAGCGATCACCAGGGCGGGGACAGGCAGCGCGGCCAAGCTTTTATCGGTCATGCCCCGTGAAAGGCCCAGGTCCAATGTCACCACCGCAGTAACGCGTTTATCGCGCCAATCGGCGGCCAGTTCGGCCTTTGATTCAGTGGTGCTGGCAGGGTTCATCTGTTCGTAAACGGTGCAGCTGGCTAGCTGCGGGTGGGTTTTACAGTCTTGGGCGAAGCGCTCTGGGTCGAAGCGAGCGCCGGCGATCTCCAGGGCGGTCCAGCCGCCGAGTGAATGGCCCACGGCGGCAATTCGGCCATTGGCGACCCGGCCAAATTTTTCAGGTTGGGTCGTGACGGCATCGATGGCTCGGCGCAGGTCAACGGGCCGCTGCCATAGCCGCGCCGCTGCTTGCGGGCTGCGGTCATGGGTGGTGCTGCCGGGATGGTTGATGGCGGCGACGATGTAACCCTTCTGGGCCAAAGAACTGGCCAGCCAGATCTGGTTGCTCCAGTTGCCCCGGTATCCGTGGGAGAGCACCACCAATGGATGTTCGCCGGCCGCGGGCGGCGCGTTACGAACGGCCGAAGCGCCGACAAACACCGCGTTATCGGCGATCAGTTGCGCGGTTTCGGTCGTGGCGCTGGGGTACCAAACAACCATCTCCAGTGCGCGGCCATTGTGTGAGTCCGGCAGGGTGGAGGATTGGAAACCGACGGGGTTTTCGTCAGCCAATGCGATGGTCGTCAGGCAAGCCAACAACAGGGCGCCGAAAGCTGTTTTCAATGTCGTTTCTTCCTTGATCAGACGAATGGGGTTGTCGACAAGCACGGGCATTAAAGCTCAGATTCGAACCGCTGCGCATCACTTTCATCGAGCAAAAATCCTAGCCCCTGAAAACAAAGTCCGTGGGGGCGAATCGGTCGCGGGTGTCCATACGAATATTGCGCAGCGCCACGGTTTCCAGGTGTGAGGCGTAGAGCGACTCCGAGAAATAGCCGATCAGAATGGAACGACGGCGTGCGCCGATCACGTTCAGGCTGCCGGCGTGTACCAGATCGACATCGAACACCAGGATGTCACCGGCAGAGCCTGAAAGCTGTACGGCGCGTGACTCGTCATTGAAGTCGAAGGGTGGGGCGCCCGGCTCGAGGCGATGGCTGGCGGGGACGATCCGTGTCGCGCCGTTCTCGGGGCCGTAATCGTCGAAAAACGCCAAGGCGATGGCGATGTCGCCTGGCCGTTGGGCCGACAAGTCGCGGTGTAATGGTTGGTGGCCGCTGCCGGCCAGAGGCTCGCGTCCTTCCACTTGGGAGAGGAAGAATCGCTCGCCGATCAACTCTCCCGCCACCGCCAGTAGCTGGGGTAGACGACATACAGCCTGGATCTTCGAATCATCGTCCAGCATCGAATAGCGCCAGTCCATGCCGCGTGGCACTGGCCATTGGTCCGACGGTCGCACACCTGCATCGAACACGGCACGAAGGTCGGCCAGCCACTCGGTCGGGATCGCTTGATGGAGCAGGGCGTAGCCGTCTTGGTGGAGTTGCTGGCGGTCAGGCATGGTTTTTTGACTTCCTTGTGCGGACCTTTGGAAGGCTAGTATGCAAACCAAAAGTGGGACTACCGTAATGCTACTCCCGCAAGAAAAACGATGGACCGTGGCGAGGGAGCTTGCTCCCGCTTGAGTGCGAAGCGCTCACAAAAGGGGCTGCTGCGCAGCCCAGCGGGAGCAAGCTCCCTCGCCACAGGTTGTCGGTTGGCAGGCTTATAGAGTGGAACCTGCCGGTGCCGCATCCAATCGTCGCGCAATCACATCCATCACATCGCACCCATCACGCAGTGGGATGCAGCAAAGCTGCGCCAGATCTTGCAAGGTCGCGGGGTCGATGGTCTGTCCATCGCGCATCGCCAAATTCTCCAGGAACTGGGTAGCGGCACGGATTCGGTAGGAGGCTGAGTCGAGCAGGATGTGTAGCGGGGCGGTGGTATCGACGTAGAGGGGGTGGTCGTCGGCGTTGCTGGTAAGGCCCATATATCGGTTCATAAGTAAGCTCCACTGGGAAAGTTTCACCACCTAATCGTCGCCAAACGAAAGGTGGCAACTGTACGCAGGTTGGCGAACCGGAGTGGAAGCCGGCAGACCCGGAGGTCTCCCGCGTACAGCTGCCATAACGACAACTTTACAGATGCAAGAACGCCTGCAACAAAACAAGCGTTTTTGCATCCCACTGCGGGTCGCCAAACCCGGTCGCCATTTGGGCGACGCCAAGACTATAGTCGCCTCAGCAAAAAATACGCAAGGGATTGATAGGGAAGGGGATTCCCAACCATATGTAGGATGTTGCCATCGTCGTAAGCATCCGAGCTGTACGTCTTACAACGCCGTAGGCCGTCACCTACATCTTTCGATGGGTAAATGTCATGGAAGTGGGATGGGGGTGACGAACACAACTAGGTACGGATACGTACGGATTGGGCGGGATTTCAGTATCGCTAATAGAAAGTCCCAGCGAGATTGCCGTTCTCTACGAATTCACGCGGCTCGCGTAAAACTTGCTCCAAAATTGCGGATCTCGAGCCGCTTTCCTGGCGTAGAAGGGTACCGACGAGTAAGCCTCTTTTAAACGTTGCGAGCCCAGCGCCCGCCTTTCGGCTTCCTGGATGCTCAAAACTCCACTCTGCCAAATCTTCATCCAGAAGCTGTCCGCCCGCAACGTCGCGGAAGGTTTTACTTTCGAAGTTGTAGCAAGCATTTCGTACCTCCGGCACGTAGAAGGCTAAGGATTCATATGCTGTCTCAAGCATACGTTGGATATTGCCGATAGTATCATCGTCTATCCATTTGATCGACGGGATGCCTAGCCGTTCATCACCGTCAATCTGGCGTTGATGCGGCCTGATGTGATTAGTCGTCCGTTGTTTTAGGGCTGAGGAAAGCATCGCGTCAGTCCGTCGGCGCGCAGCAATGTCTGAAAGCCCCTCAGGATCGCCAATAAATTCTCGCCTAGTATTCGCTGCAAATGCGCCTACCGCAGCGTAGATACCGTTACCTCCTCGACCGGGATCAACCAAACTGACGTCGATCCAAACCTCGCCAGGCGTCACCATCACCGAAAAATAGTGACCATTTGTTCCACCCGTACGGAATGTGTAGACCTCTGTGTCGACGTAATGTTTTTCGGCGACGACACTTACGAGTTTAGCCCCCGGTGTCAGGATAGTTGTCGCCTCTCCGAATTTTCCTAAAAACACTAATCGGGGGCGGAAAGAGACTGTTCGTGCCGTACTATTCACCGGAACGCAAAGCCGCATTGCTCAAGATGCTGCTTCCCCCGCTCAACCTATCGATGGCCGAGGTTTCCCGGCGCGAAGGGGTCAGCGAAATGTCTTTGTCCAACTGGCGCAAGCAGGTCAGTTCTGAAGGAAACGCAGTGCCCGAAAACACCCCATCGGCCCAGAACTGGACCGCCGAAACCAAGTTTGCCGTCGTCCTTGAAGCCAGCGGTTTATCCGAGATTGAGCTGGGTGAGTACTGCCGTCGAAAGGGCCTTTACCCCGAGCAGATCAAGGCGTGGCGACAAGCCTTCATCAGTGGTCAGAAGTCGGAAAAAGCTCAGTCCAAAGACGACCGCGAGCAAGCCCGCAAGG